>CAZJWY010000164.1:0-11298 GCA_964549545.1 uncultured Planctomycetaceae bacterium
CTTCTGATTGACTAGCGTGGATGAGTGACCATTCATGCTCTTCGTTTTCTCCTTTTGTCTTCTCCGTGGCCTCTGTGCCTCTGTGGTTATTCCAGAAATAGGGTAGTTGTTTTTGAGTCGTCCCTTAGTAGCTAGCGCGTCGCGATTCCTACAAGCGGTTTCAAGCTTGCCGAAGGGCGCACTCTGGGCAAGTTTCAAAATGATTCACCGCATCATGCTTCGCTGGCATACTTGATTGGGCTACATCAAGCTCTCGCTTTGACAAGCCCTTGGTAGGCCAAGCCGCTAACCACGAATTCGTCGGCCTACAACGTGCTGATGGCTTCACCGCCAGCTCGCGTACCCAGTGCCTGCCACACGTCGCGATCAACATCACTGGCCGACTGCACCGAGCCGTCCATCAGCATGTAGTTGACCGAACTATTGTGATAACTGCGCGAGATCACCGCTCCGTAGGAGATGTCTGTCACTGTCAGACCGAGCCGAATACTCATGAAATCCGTATCGGTGCGAGTGCCGTTATGCAGGTACCCCATCTCAGTATTGGGTGGAAAAGCAGTGCTCATACCAGTTTGAACGTACATCCCATTCACCCATTCCGAATGGCATAGCGACGGCTCATACGTCCCGCCATAAGCGAAGACCTGTTCCGGCGTAGACGGCGCCGCCACGTTCATCGTGTTTGGTGAGCGACCGTCCGTTAGGATTGCCTGGTTCGCTTTCACTTCAGCCAGGCCGATTGTCTTACTCAAGCCGTCAGTGAATTTCTTAGCTGACATTGCTCTATTGACGCCGAAAGCCCCCGAACCGATCTCCTGCGTTTTCGGATTGTAGATAAACCACGTGCCGTAGTTGGCTGCGTAATCCAATGGTTGATAAACCTGCGTGCCATCGTCTTTCGGCAAACTGTTTGAATCGCTAGGACATAGGAAGGTTTCAACGCGAGCTTTGGTCACTTCCGGCTGCAACTTGTAGGTCTTTTGGAAGTCGATCAGGTCCTGAAGATTTTCTTCTTCGATATGCGGCAACAATCTCGCAAATACCGAGAAGCTATGCGACGGCGCGTCAACGGCCAGCAAACACGGGGCCGGGAATGCTTTGTGCGAATCAGCATATAAATGCAGAGCGAGCCCCAGTTGTTTCAAATTATTCTTGCAGCTCATATTCCGCGCGGCTTCACGAGCGGCTTGAATCGCCGGGAGCAAAAGCGCTATCAGAATCCCAATGATCGCAATGACTACTAAAAGCTCCACCAGCGTAAATGCCGCGCGCTGCGCGCGTCGCCTCTGAGAAATCATCGTCGCCAACATCTCTCGGCCTCCTTGCCGTCGTCCTAATCGGATGAACCGATCCTTAAAACCGCCGAGGCTCATTGCTTCGCGCGGCCGTAGGCCAGAAAGATAAGAGGGGCGCCCCAACTGTCCTATTACACCTTCGGACAATCCGTTAGCGCTTTCAGGCGAAAAGCGATAGCTTCTCCGCCATCCGAACCAGGTCCGGCAGCGATTCCGCCTGCATTTTTCTCATCGCCTGCGCGCGATGTACCTTGATCGTGGTCTCGCTAGCACCAAGCTCCGTGGCAATCTGCTTATTCAGCAGCCCGCGAATAACAAGCGACATCACCTCGCGCTCACGTGGCGTCAACTTCTCATACCGCCGCCGAAGTTCGCCTTTTTCCGCGGCTCTTTCCCGCCTCAAGCGATTCTGCTCAACCGCTCGATTAATGGCATCGAGCAAATCCTGATCACGAAATGGCTTGGGTAGAAAATCGACCGCCCCAGCCTTCATGGCCTGCACCGACATCGGAATATCCCCGTGCCCCGTAATAAAAATGATCGGCGTCTCGACGCCAGCAGCGGCCAGCGACTTCTGAAAATCAAGCCCGCTCACGCCCGGTAGTCGCACATCCAAAACAAGGCATTCAGGCGGATTGTCCACCGACCAGGCATCCAGAAACTCCCGTCCAGACGCAAATGCATCCGCCTGCAATCCGGCCGACTCGAGCAAGTCAGCCAGCGCAGCTCGTACCGACTCATCATCGTCAATAACGCAGATTGTCCGTTCCGCAATCATGATCGTTCACCTTCGCTAACAATTGGCAATTCAAACTCGAACACCGCCCCCTCGCCAAGATTATTTGCCGAGATTCGACCGCCGTGCGCTTCGACGATCGTCCGGCTGATCGATAGCCCCATGCCGATGCCATTGGGCTTCGTCGTGAAAAACGTTTCGAATAACTTCTCGAAATCACCGTCCTCAACGCCGCCGCCTCGATCCCCCACGCTCACCCGCAGCCCCTCGCTACCCATCTTCTCGCACCACACGGTCAGTATCCTGGGGCGCGACTCAACCTCGGACATCGATTCGATCGCATTCAACATCAGATTCAACATCACTTGCTGCAACTGTACCCGATCCCCTAGGACCTCTACACCTTCACAATGAATCTCATTCCTAAGTTGCACTCTATGCTTCGCCAGCTCCGCTTCAAGAAGTGCAATGACATCTTGTAGCAACTCGTCGAAACACAACGCTTCCTTTTGCGGCGGGCGTTTCGTCGACAAGCTTCGTATCCTGCGCACCACCTCTCCCGCGCGGCTGCCTTCACCCACAATCCGAGATACGGAATCTCGCGCTCGAATCAAATTAGGTGGATCGGCTGACAGCCAACGCAAGCACGCATCTCCCGTCGCCACGATCGCCGCGAGGGGCTGATTCACTTCGTGAGCAATCGACGACGCCAACGCGCTCATCGTCGTTACGCGAGTCAAATGGGCAAGATCGGCCTGCGTTTTGTGTACAACTTCTTCTGCCCGCTTTCGCTCTACGATCTCCCGCCGCAACTGCTCATTCGATTGCCGCAACTCCGCCGTCCGCAGTTGCACCTTCATATCCAGTTGATCCCGGGCTTCCTTGAGCGCGCTTTCCGCCTCTTTTCTCTTTTTCACAAACCAGCAAGTAAGCAAGGCCGGCAACAAGAATTGCCCTAAATACAACATCTCCGCCGAATGAAGAGACAAACCACGATCAGCGAAAACAAAGAAGTACTCGAGCAGCGCCGTCGCCAGAAACACAGCCAACAGCCCGGCCCCAGTGCTGCCAAACCAGGTCGTCACCACAATCGCCGCGAAGAACAGCGGCGTCGGAAACACCGTCGGCTGAAGAGACTGCGTCACCACCAGCGCAAACGCCACCGAGACAACAGCCAACCCGTAAGCCCGAGCCAGCGTCGTCACACTTCTTGGCGTATTTCCCAAGACTTGCATCCGTTCACTCCGAACAATCCCTTGCCACAGGTGCTGCCACCAATTATTGAATGCCCCCACCAATCCATGAAAGCCCACTTTTTGACACAACGAGACAGCGCATTGCATCGCGACCACGCGGCAGCGACAATTCAATCATGAGCCGTCTTCCCTCATATTGGCGCCGATCCGCTTGATGCGAGTCCCCGCCACGCCGCTCACAACGAATTCGTCGGAGCCAGTCGTTGCAAGTAATCGAATATATTCTCGATACGAAATAACCGGCCTCATTCATAACAAGAACGGAACTCGCTCAATGAATAAAACAGTCGTGATTACGAGTGCTATCCTCACGCTTTCCTTCATCGCCGCCAGCGCGTCGACCGCCGCAGACATGAGCGCCGAAGAACGTGCCATCCGCCGCGAAGCCCAAGAGTTTGCCGACGCCTACAACCAAGGCAAGCCCGACGCCATCGCCGCCCAATGGACCCAAGACGGCGAATACACCATTGGTCAGCAAACCATCAAAGGTCGCGACGCCATCGCCAAACTCTACAGCGATGTCCTCCGTGCCAACCCCGGCTCGAAAATGGAAATCAAAGTCGGCTCGGTCCGCGTCATCGCTCCGACTGTCGCCATCGAAGAAGGAACCGCCTCGGTCACCAGCAGCGCCAACGGCCCCGCCAGCGCCAGCACATACTCCGCCGTTCACGTCAAACAAGGCGATCGCTGGCCCATGGTCAGCGTCCGCGAATCCGAGCGCCCCGCGATTCAATTCGATCTCGAAGTAAAGGAACTCGCCTGGATGGTCGGTAAGTGGAGCGCCGGCAAAGGCGGCGCTTCCGCCACACTCGACTGCGACTGGATGTCGAACAAGCACTTCCTCCGCGTCCAAACCACGATCAGCAGCAAAGACGGTGAACTGCCCGGCGGCACTCAAATCATCGGCCGCAATCCGGCCAACGGTCGGTTGGTTTCCTGGTTCTTCAATGCCGATGGCGGCTTCGGCAGCGGCACTTGGCAAAAGAAAGGCTCCGGCTGGATCATTCGCACTGTCGGCATCACCGCCGACGGCGTTCCCACCAAAGCAACCAACGCCATCCATATGGCCGATAAGAACATCATCTCCTGGCAATCTTTCAACCGCCTCCGCGGCAACACCACCCTGCCAGATATCAAGGAAGTCGTACTCGAACGCGCACAACCCAAGAACTAAAAAAACACCTAAAGAACAAAATACACAAGACCTTAGCGTCGGCCGCCAGGCCGAATCTCCACCAACACACCCACCTACAAACACAAAAAAGTAATTTCCCCTAACCACAAAAAACGCGAACAACCACAAAGGCTTTGGTATTTTTCGTGGTTCCTCAACTATACCCTGCGTTCTACTGCCGCAAATCGATCGTCATATCGTGGCCATGGGCCGACGTGCGTCCCACCGAGGGCGGCGACGGTTGCTCTAGAATCGCGGCAGACACGCCGCGCTCGTGCCGCCCCCACCATGCGTCGGAATCCTCAATCGACCAGGCGTTCGCTTCGGCACATCGTGAAATCAATGCCGCCAGATCGCGAGCGGTCTGGGGGCGCTTCGCTCGTGACTTCTCCAAACAGGCGAGCAATGCATTCTCTAGTTCCTGCGGAATCTTTGTTTCCACATGCTGCGATGGCGGCGCCGGCGATTTATCCAGGTGCATCTGACACAATTCGACTACGCTGCCTGCCTCGAAGACAGGCAACCCCGTCAGCAGAAAATACCCGACCGCCCCGAGCGCGTAGATATCGCTCCGCGCATCGACCGAGTTGGGAAATTCGATCGCCTCGGGCGACATATACAGCGGCGTGCCCGTCAGCGCCGAGTCGTGCGTCAGCGAAGCTTTTCGGCGATCATCGATCGACTTTACCAAACCGAAGTCGAGCACCTTCACCACATCCGGCTCGCCTCCTCGGCGATTCAGCATGATATTCGCCGGCTTAATGTCTCGATGCACCAACCCCAGCGAATGCGCCTCGTACAGCGAACTGCACACCTGCAAGAGAATATGAATCACCCGCGGCACCGGTTGCGGCCCATACCGATCCACCAGCACCTGCAAATCGATACCGTCCAGGTACTCCATCGCGTAATAAAATACGCCCTCCGGCGTTCGGCCATAGTCGTAGATCGCCACCGTGTGCGGATTGTTGAGCTGACTCGTAATCTGCACCTCGCGTTCGAACCGCTCCAACACGCCTTCGTTTACCTTGTCGACATCGAGCATTTTGATCGCCGTCGGCCGACGCAACATCGCGTGCTGCCCCTTGTACACCACGCCCATGCCGCCCGACCCGAGCTTTTGCTCGAGCTTGTATTGCCCAACCTGCTGCGCGTTGATCACTGCCTTTTGAGCCTCTCGCCGAGCGCGCGATAGTAGCAGCGTGAAGCCAAAAATTGCCGCTGCGCTCAATGCCAAAAGGGCGAACAGCCCCCAAAACGTCCATCGCAAAATCGTCAGCGGTCGAAACGCCTCGGCGTAGTCGATCTCGGTAACAATGCCAATGTCTCCCGTCGGCAACCATTGCCAGGCCCCGACCACCGGCACGCCTCGGTAATCGCGATACCCTTCCACGTTCACGCCCGACCGCCTTGCAATCGCTTCCGCCACGGCATGCGTCAGTGGTAACTCATGCCGCCGCGCCGCCGCGCGAAACCCTTTCGTGACGTTCCCCCCCGGATCGCGCACTAAAAGGTGCAAGATCGACCGCGAATTTTCCAGATCCGGCAAGAGCCCTAGCAAAATCAGGCTATCGTCAAACCGACTATCCGATACCATCAGCCCAGTTTTGTCGAAAGCATACGACTCGCCGGTCTCACCAAATTGGCCCAACGCCATTACTCGGCTAAACTCTTTGTCCGGATCAAGCCGCAGCGCAAGTGCCCCCACCACTTGAAAACTCTCATCTCGAATCGGTGCCGCGACGAACATTGTGGGAACACCGGTCCGCGTGCGGCCGCGGTCATCTTTCAACACCACAAAACTGGCGAACGGAGCGGATGTCGCTGTCCCTCCTTCGAGCGCACGCACGAGAAAATCGTGATATTCCGCGATGTCCTGCTGGCCAATCAAGTCTTGATTATTCGAGGCCACGATCCTCTGCTTCTTGTCCGCGACAAAATATCCCGAGTATCGGTGCGCCGTAAGCGCTGGCCCCAACGACTTTTCCAGTTTGGTTCGTAATGCCGTAGCCTCTTCAGCCGCTTTGGCCTGATCGGCGCCAGAGTCGAGCAAGCCATAGATCGTTTGACGAATATCGACGTTGTTCGCCAGTGACTGCGCATTCGACTCCTGCACCTTGTACCACGTCTTGAGCATCGACGCTTCCAACCCCAGCACCGTTTCCAACTGCGACTGCAGGCTGTCGCGCATCGTCGTTTCGATGGCCTGCCGAACGACCAGCCCAATGATCGACAGCAGCACCACCGCGATGATCGGCCAAATCCAAATCTGCTTGCGCAAAAAGAGGCCTGTACGCGAGATCGTCCGCCCCACGCTCGTATGGGCAAACGTCATATGCACGCCGCCGCGAGCCTGCCCAGCTTTCGACGCCCGAAACCATGACAAAGGATTGAAATTCATAGATGCCAATACACAAGTGCCAATGCCGTAACAACTTCCTACCAGGATTCCATTATAATTGGGTGTTCCGTGGACGGGCGAGGTAAACGAATCCCGCTAAATGTATCGCCCAAGCTGCCGGCAGCGAAAACCGGGCAAAGGACCGCTCCAATACGCAAGGCTTTCCCAGCCAGCCAGGCCAGCGGCTGGGATTCACAGCTTCCCAGTCCCATCATGCGACCGGTGCCGGAAGGCCGGTTCCGAGTACCAAAGTCGGATCGTGCCCGACAATTTCAGGTGGCTTGTGACAAGCCATTTTCCATTAGTTATAATAAGTTGCTCGACACCTATCTTCTTTCGGTTACGTGACAATTTCTAGGTACGGGTCATGAAATACCTTTCTATAGCTCTCCTCGCGCTCGTTGCACTCGGTTCGTCGATCGCAGTGGGGCAAGTCATCTACAATAGCGCCTCCACTGCCGCCGAAGGTTTTGCCAATGGCATGAGCAATGTCATCTCGGCCCAAGGGCAGAGAAACCTGTCCAATTCCCAAGCCGCCATCAACCTGGAGCAGGCTCGCAGCGCTGACATCGACAACCAGGTGAAGTCGGTCAACGCCTACTGGGAAAAGCGCGACATTTACAATCAGCGCCAGCAGGAGAACTTTGCGGAAATCCAACGCCAGCGACAATTCTATCTCGACCGCCACGGCTTGCAGTCGCTCACTCCGGAAGAGTTCGATCGGGCCAGCGGCACCGTGATCTGGCCTAGAGTCCTCGAACAGCAGCAATACGACCAGTATCGCACCACCCTCGACAAGCTGTTGAAGCAGCGTTCTTACGCCGGCGCGCTTACAAGCAACGAGTACTTGGAAGCGACCACGACCAACAAAGAATGGCGGGCAGCCATCACCAAGCAAAAGGGAGTTTACCCCGATCAAATCCTCAGCCAGATGCTTCGCTTCCTGTTGAAAATCAACCGCGAGATAAACGACAACCTGGGCTAGTGACGCTGCATTTCGCAAGGTGTCGCCGACAAGTTTCGATTGGACCAGGTTTTTTGGAGTTACTTTTTGATGAACGTGCATTTCAAACAGGCATTCTTGTCGTTGGTCACTGCCGTACTTTTCTCCGTGCCAGCCCTCGCAGTTGAACACGATACGGCAACCAATCTGTCGACCGCCGCCACCGGCAGCGGCAAGGAACAGCTCAAGGCTATCGACCACCTCGGCATGCAGCATGAGCACGCCACGACAGTCGTTCCCAAGTTGCGCGAGTTGCTCCAGAGCGACGACCCGCAGGTTCGTTGGCACAGCGCCCGGTCGCTCGGCGAATATGGCGACCTCGCCAATGCGGCCGCGGGTGAGCTCGTCGCGCTGCTGAAGGACAAAGACCCCGTCGTTCAATATCATGCGGCCATTGCCTTGGGAAAAGTTGGCGACAAGTCGGATGCGACTGTCGCCGCGCTCGTCGGAGCAGCAACCAACCAGGATTCGCGCGTTGCCCGGGCGTCGATCGCCGCGCTCCGCAGCTTGAAACCTGGCCCCGAGCGGGTTACGGCCGCGCTCAAGGAAGCTCTCAAATCGAACGACCAATCGGTTTCGGTCTATGCTCTTGAAGCGATTGTTGAACAAGGCGCTCAATCCGTTCCATTGTTGAAGGAAACACTCAAGCAGCCCGAGACCGCGTACTTGGCCTGCGCCGCCATTGAGCAAATCGGTCCTGAAGCCGCCGACACGGTTCCTGAGTTGACCCAACTACTCCAAACCACGAAACACTCCCAGTTATTGATCCAATCGCTGCTGGCCCTGGCGAGCATTGGCCCCAAGGCCCAATCGGCTGAGAGTACGATCCTTCCCCATTTGGAAATGGCGACCGACGCCACGGTGCCCGTGGCCGCTGCATACGCACTCGGCTCAATCGGCGCGAAAGACGCCGACGCGGCGCTGAAGAAGGCGCTTGCGAAAGACGATCCATTTCTCCACATGGTCGCAACCTGGGCACTCGCTAAGGCGCACCCAGAAGACCAGGAAATGATGAAAGCAGCGGTCGATGCCCTGACCAAGGGTCTCGCCGACGAACGGCCGCAAATGCGCACCGCGGCCGCCCGCGGCCTGCAAATGCTCCAACCGCCGCCAGAGTTGGTAGCGCCCGCTCTGATGGCGATTGCCAATGATCCTGATCCAGATGTGTCGGCCAACATTGTGACCGCCTTGGCTGGTTTAGGCGAATCGGCTGTTCCGCGCGCGGCCAAGGCGCTGCAAAATCCGCAGGTGCGTCCACTGGCCCTCCGTGTTCTGGCCCAAATGGGCCCCAAGGCAGCTGGTAGTGTCGATGCGCTGATCGCCTTAGCTAAAGACGCTGCACCCGACTTACGCGGCAAGATCCATTTCACGCTGGCGGCGATCGGCCCGGCTGCCGCCCCCGCGACAGAATTGCTGGCTGAAGCCATCGCGAGCGACGACAAAGTCGTCAGTGAGAGCGCGCTGTATGCTCTTCGCGAGATCGGCCCTGGCGCCAAGGACGCCATCAAGCCGCTTGTGCGAAAAATGGAAGCCGACCAGTCGTTTGATTCGCTGGCCTCGGCCTGGGCTCTGTCGCGCATCGCGACTGGCGACGAAGCAATTGCCAAGCAGGTGCTGCCCGTCCTACTGCGCGGTTTGGCCGACGCCGACGAGCAGACTCGCTTGAACTCGGTGGACGCACTCGCCGGATGGGGCTCCTTGGCAGCGCCGGCCCATGCCGAACTGAAAAAAGCCGTGCATGAAGACAAGAGCCCGGTCGTCCGCGCCGCAGCCAAGGCCGCGCTCAAAGAGTCGGGCAGCGCGACCGGCCCGTAATCCACGCCCCGATGCTTGCCGACGAACGGCCAACTCACAATCCGCGGCTTGGCTCGCCTTTCGGTCTTCGCGATCGCCTGCTGGCGGCAGGTTGGTGAATTTTGCGCGCGGCGTAGTTGTCGTCCGCTGGCTCTGGTCATAAAACTAAGGACAGCGGAAGCCATGCGCGTTCCGACTGTTCGGAACATTCTCTTCCTATTCCCATCTTCGACCCGACAAGCGGAGTCTGTATGCGAGCGAAACACATTCTCTCGACATTTGTGGCGGCGTACCTGATAACGACCTCTATCGCGATGGCCGACCAGGCGGCCGACGAAGCGACTATCCGCGCCAACGCGGCCAAGTACGTGGAGCTGTACAATCGTCGCGATGCGAAGTCGATGGCCGCCATGTGGTCGCCCGATGCGGTCTACATGGACGAGGAAACCGGTGAAAAGGCTGTCGGCCAGGCGGCCATCGCGAAGCAACTTGATTACGAGTTCGCCGGCGCGGAAGACGCGAAGCTCAGCATCCAGATCGAGTCGGTCGACTTCGTCTCGCCGAATGTTGCAGTCGAGAAAGGCACTGCCGAGGTGACCTATGGCAAGCTGCCGACCGAGAAAAGCGAGTACACGGCGGTTCATGTGCGCCGCGACGGCAAGTGGCTGCTCGACCGCGTCGCGGAAACGCCCGAGCCGACGCCGCCTCCCTCCAACTACGAGCATTTGAAGGACATCGAGTGGATGGTCGGATCGTGGATCGACCAAGACGATAAGGCCACGATTCAGACCGACTGCGAATGGACCAAGAACCGCAACTTCATGACACGCTCGTTTGCCGTCTCGATCGGCGACAAGGTGAAAACTTCCGGCATGCAAATTATTGGCTGGGACCCGATCGCCAAACAGATTCGCTCGTGGGCGTTCGATTCGAACGGCGGCTACTCGGAAGGCAAGTGGAAGCAGAAAGGCAAAAGTTGGATCGTGCAACAGACCGGCGTCTTGTCCGATGGCGGCAAGACAACTGCCACGCACATCTTCACGCCTGTCGATGATGACTCGTTCACCTTCAAAGCGATCGACCGGACGGTCGATGGTGAAATGCAGCCCAACGTCGACGAAGTTTTGATCGTTCGCAATCTGGGTGAATGATGCTTGCTCCGCTTGTTCTCTCTCAGAACTAATCGAACTTAAATTTTCAGGTGCGACATGAAACGCAAACTTTTCATATTCGTCGGTTTGATGGCGATACTGGCTTGGGTGTCGACCGAAATCTGGGCTCGCGGCGGCCGCGGCGGCGGCGGTTTCGGTGGTGGTGGCGGGCGTGGCGGCGGAGGTATGAGTCGCGGTGGTGGCGGCGCTCGCCCAAGTTATGGTGGAGGCCGGCCAAGTTATGGTGGCGGCGGGGGACGTACTCCTTCGATGTCGCGGCCGTCGTCCTCCTACCGACCACAAACAAGCCGCCCCTCGACCGGAATGGCGGGCGGAGGTCGGCCGAGCACAGGTCGCCCCAACTACAATCGGCCCAACATGGGCAACCTGCCGACTCCCGGCGCGCGACCTGGTGGCGGCGTGAATCGGCCCGGCGGAATCAACACGGGCAACATCGCGAACCGACCAGCCACGCGTCCGGGGGGCGG
>CAZJWY010000165.1:0-11272 GCA_964549545.1 uncultured Planctomycetaceae bacterium
AACGGGAGGTAGCCACGAAAAACACAAAAAGTCACCAAAAGTTTTTTGTGTATCTTCGTGTTTTTCGTGGCTACTTAATCAGCGCATATAAGATTCGGTACAAGGTTGAAGGTGTGTCGAGCGAAACGTGGCATGGACTTTAGTCCGTGCGTGAGTTTTTCGGACAGACTGAAGTCCATCCCACGTGGGTCACTCGTCGCGGATGTATTCGTTCTTGCGTAGCGTATGCGATCCGCAGCCGATAACCCAGGGCCCCGGTTCGCGGGCCAACTCCTGGTCGATTCGCGCGATCGCCATGTTCTTGGTGTCGTTGGGGGTGTTAGTTGACGCATCCTTCGCCAATAGCTCGCGCTGAGCTTTGAGCGCTCCGCGGTATTCATCGATCGTGGCCTGAGGCTTATTCCAGCGAACCCAGACCGTGTAGGGGCCTCCGGAGACGAACTGTTTGTCCGGACCGTTAGTCACATTGCTGATCGTGATGAAGCGACCATCTGGATTTGCAATGCGGATTTCACCGTTGGACAATGTTCCCCACGGCTTCGCATCTTTGAGATGTCGTAGCGAGAATTCAATCGATGCGAGTCCACAAATCTCAATGTTGAAGTAGTCCGAGTCGCTCGCCATCATGTTGCCGATGATTTGTTTGTCGTTCAGCATGATTGGGGAAGCATGGAATCGCAGGCCATACATACCGTCTGTCAACGCGTGGAACGGTTGGGGCGCGAGCGTCGCGGTTTTGATCGTCGGCACGAGGTTGAGCTGATAAGTTCGTCCGTCCTTGTCGGTTTCAATCGCGATAGACATCGGACGCAGGTTGGTGAGGTCGACGCGTTGCATCTTCTTGTCTTCTGGCTTTTTGCTGTTCGTCGTTGTTACGTCGGCCAAAAAGCGACTTGACTCGACGTTCAACTCGATACTGATTTCGACGTTGGGTGTCGAGTTGCCGATCGTCGAGCCGGGCGTGCCGGACACATAGCCTTCGTTTTTGTACGAAGCCAGCGATTGCTTGGCGTCGAGCGACACAAGGTAGGCGTCGACGTAATAGTAATTGAACGATTTTTTCGGCTGTTCGGCGCCGCTTAATGGCATGGCGAGGCAAAGGCAGGCAAACGCGTAGCCGAGGGAAAAAGTCTTTAATAGCAGATTATTCGGTTTATGAATCATCGCGATTCTCCATGGCGTGAGTGGCAACGAATCCGCTGGCGGTGGATGACGTTAGGGTGCGGATGAACGAGCGTTGGACGGTCCAGGTTGGTACGGCTGTTTCGTGTGAGGCTGGGGTTGTTTCTGGCTGCGCGTGGTTCGCTTGCTGAACAGCCACGGACGGCGACGGTTGGTCGGTGGCATGTCCTGTTGCCGATGGGCGAACAATCGAAGCGGCTGCCAGCAGAAGAACGATCGATGCTGCGATGGCAACCGGAACTGGCACGGCGATGGTTCGTTGCCACCATGCAGGACGCGCACGTGTGGCGAGCGCTTGCCGGACGGCGCTTCGGTTTGATGACTGCGCTTCAGCGGGCACTTCGATGTCGCGAAGCGGTTGCAGCAGGTTTTCGAGCAACTCGTCGGGCAGATTTTCGTGGGGGTCATTCATGGCGTTGGCTCTTGGTATGAAGTATTTGGGCGAGGCGTTCGCGGCCGCGCGATAGTCGGCTTTTGATTGTTCCGATCGGTTCGCCGACTGCTGTCGCGATCTCTGCAAGCGACATCAACTCAACGAACCGCAACAGAAACACATCACGCGTCGGTTCGTCGAGCAAGCGAATGGCCGCGATCAGTCGGCGTGATTCCTCCATGCGCTCTGCGGCTGCATCAGGCGACGGCCATTCGTCGGCTGGTTCATCGGAAATGTCTAGTAGCACGTGGGCACGCTTCTGCGAGCGCCAGCTTCGTCGCAAAACGTTTCGGGCGACCGCGAAGACGAACGCCCGCAACTGTTCCGCGCTGCCGGTCATCTTGGGCAGCGACTCGACAAGGTCGCCAAAGCAATCGGCCGATTGCTCGGTGGCAAGCTGCTCGTCGCCGTGCGATGCCCGGAAGTAGCGGAACAGCGGAGCCTCGAAACGCTCGACGAGCACCTCGTAGGCGGCCGGGTCGCCTCGCTTCAGTAGCCGAACGAATTCGTCTTCCGTGCTCAAGTTTCGCTCGTGCGGTTGTTCAATCGTGTCAGTGGACGAGGCCTCGTGCCCCTTAGAAACGACTCAAGAATAACTTCCCGATTTTCAGAATAACCACGGAGACACGGAGGGCACGGAGAAGAAGTCTAGGAGGATAAGAACACTAATCTTCACTAATCCCCGCTAATATCAACTATCAAAGAAAAGGCTACTTCCGTCTCATTCTCGATTTTGATTGATTAACTAGATCAGTGACGATCCGTGTTCTTCTGTCTCTGCTTCCGTCTTCTCTGTGTCCTCCGTGCCTCCGTGGTGAATCCTATTCTGCCGAAGTTATTTTTGAGTCATCCCATTAGATAGAGAGTCGCGGCGGGCAGGGCAGGTTGCAAGTTTGCTGGCAGATTTCACGGAATTTTGGCGAAGTTACGAGGCATGTGATATGAGAAACTAGCGAGTCTTCGCAGCATCTTCACCAATTTCACTTGCTGGGAAGTTGGATTTTCTCTACGAATCGCCGCTGCCACGACGATAGGAAAACTGGGCAGTTTTGTCTGACTGGCATCACATTTGCTTGTTGCTCTGAAATCAAAACAGAGCAGGCGAGAGACAGCGTAGGAAGTGGGTGAAGAATGGTCGATCATTTGAATGGCAGCCGTGGAGAGAATCCGACCTTAAACACCGACGATCACATTGTTTCCGAGCGAGTTCGTGAGTTGACCTGGGCACTGCTCGATGAGCAGATCAACGACGACGAATTCGACCTGCTCGAAAATCTACTGCTAAGTGACGCAAAAGCCCGGGATTCTTACCTCGGTTGCGTACAACTGCACGCCGGCTTGGGGGCCTATTTTGCCGAGTCTCCAACGGGCGTAGCCACGAAAACGGCTGCCAACCCGCAAGTTCTCGGTTTTCTTAGTGCCGAATCGGCATTGGGCTTCCAGTCGTCCTCCGAGGAGGCAACGCCGTAGAGCGAAACAGTCGGCTGCTGCTTCTGGGGGCAACGGTCGCACGTGAATCGGGCAGATCACTCGCGACTTTCCGCAAGCAGCTATCGATTTTCCGAATTCAGCCACAAGCTCGGAAATTTCGTTTTCATTGGTAAGCAGGCAGCGCGCTGGCGTTGCCCTTGCGCTCGCCGTCCTGCGTCCAAAAGACTTGCTTGAAGACAATTTTTTCGTCGAGAACTCCGAGGATCCACGTCGGCTTGCCCGGCGCGGCCCATACTTGCCATTCAATGCTCTGCGGGAGTTTCGAATAAATTTCCCGCGGTTTGGGCGCAGCGGGAAGGTTGTCATACGACACTGGTTCTCCCGGGCCTTCGAAAAGCGTTTTCGCCTCATTAAACGGCATGCCGAGCTCGATCTTGCCATACGTAGCATCGATAGCTTTTGGTAGATGGGGCGATGGTTTGCAACCGGCTATGAGTAGTAGGGCGCCAAGCGCGATGACGGGCGCAGAAAATTGGAGCATGTTAGTTCTCGAATTTTGACGAAGGATCAACTTAGGGATAACTCAAAAAAACTTTCTTTGAACCAGATTTACCACGGAGACACGGAGGGCACGGAGAAGAAGTTTATCCGCAGATGAACACAGATAGACGCAGGTCAGGTAGCTGGTTTGTTTGGCGAGGTGGAACTTCCCAGGCAACAAGTAGAACGCCGAAGTTTCCCGGTTGCAATTGCAACTCGACATCACCATCTTGAATGATCATCTGCGTTTATCTGCGGATTATAAAATGTCTTCTCCGTGTTTCCGTGATGAGCTCCATGTGCCGAATCTTGGAGATTGGGCCGAAATGTTGGTCGATTTCATCCAGCGTTGCGGGATGCACGCCGAGCGGCAGGTAGTCGCATGTTTAACCGCCGCTACGAAGCGACGTTGAACAGTGATTTCCGGCAATCGATTGCAGCGCCGCATCAGTCCAAACGTGCTTCAATTAGTGTGTTGACTACATTGCGCGTTGCCAAGGTGAAGCGGCCAAACTCGTCGTCGGTAAGCAATTTGTGCGCACGAATACAAGCCAACTTTAGAATCGCATTGGAGCGGCGTAGATCGTCGAATGTCTCAGCGAGTTCGGCGTTCCGGCTCTTGATCAAGTCGAACAAAGCTAAATAGCGATGGTGCGGGCTTGACTCTTGGTCTGTGGCAATATCGCCCGCCTCGGACAGCACTTGCTGGCAAAAGCGGTCTCGCCCTACTGGGTGAAACTGCCGCAGCAACTTCCAATCCGATTCGGCAATGCGGTCCATTATCAAGGGCTGACTTTTCGTTGTTCTAGCTTATGGACGCGATCGTCTTGTAATCGGCGCGCAATGATCGGTATAGCTGCTGATAGAGCGGAAAGCCTTTATCGTAGTAGCGGCGCGTGCCAGCGGCTGGTTTGGTTTGGCCGACGGTTTTTACCGTGGCGTCGCAGGCTTCGGCGATGTCTTTGAATTCGCCGGCGCCGACGGCGGCTAGCAGGGCGACACCGTAGGCGGGGCCTTCGTCGGCTTTCATTGAGACGACGGTTTTGTTGAGGACGTCGGCTTGCATCTGTCGCCAGAACTCGCTGCGGGCGCCGCCGCCGGAGGCGCGGATTTGTTTTACGGCGACGTTTTGCTCTTCGATGATCGCGAGGCAATCGCGGAGTGAATAGGTGACGCCTTCCATGATCGCGCGGACGAGGTGGCCGCGCGAGTGGGCAAGCGTGAGGCCGACGAAGGCGCCGCGAGCAAGCGGGTCGGCGTGGGGAGTGCGTTCGCCGGCGAGGTAGGGGAGGAAGAACAGGCCTTCGGCGCCGGGCGGCGTGACGGCGGCTTCTTCCGTAAGAACATCGTAGGCGTCGATTTTTTTCTTTTTGGCTTCGGCCGCGAGCGTTTGGCAGACGGCGTTGCGGAACCATTGCAGTGAGCCGCCGGCGGCGAGTGTGACGCCCATCATGTGCCACTTGCCGCGGACGGCGTGACAGAACGTGTGCAGTCGGCCGAGCGGATCGACTTGCGGTTTCTCGCTGTGAACGAAGACGACGCCGGAGGTGCCGATCGACGTGGAGAGGACGCCCGGTCGGACGATGCCGTTGCCTACGGCTCCGGCCGCGCAGTCGCCGGCGCCGCCGACGACCATGCAATCGGTCGACAGGCCGAGCAGCTTGGCGGTTTCGGCCGAGAGCCGGCCGGTGACTTCGTCGGATTCGTAGCATGGTGCGAGGAGGCTCGGGTCGAGTTCGAGTTTGCCGAGCAGTTCCTTCGACCAGCGGCGATGGACCACATCCAGCAGCAGCATGCCACTGGCGTCGCTGACCTCGGCCGCGAATTCGCCGGTAAGCCGCCGTCGGATTTCGTCCTTCGGCAGTAATACTTTGACGGTCTTCTCGAAGTTCTTGGGCTCGTTGTTGCGGAGCCAGAGGATTTTTGGCGCGGTGAAGCCGGTAAGGGCCGGGTTCGCGACCATTTCGATTAGCTTCTTGCGACCGCCGGCGCGACGCTCGATTTCCTCGCACTCAGCGGCAGTTCGCTGGTCGTTCCATAAAAGGGCCTTACGGACAACGCGATTGTTTTTGTCGAGGAAGACGGAGCCGTGCATTTGGCCGGAAAGGCCGATCGCGCGGACGTCGGCCGGTTTCAGCTTGGCCTGCTTTACGACGGCGCGCACGGTTTTCACCGTGGCCTGCCACCAATCCTCCGGGTCTTGCTCACTCCAGAGCGGTTTGGGATGGTAGCAAGGGTACGTGTCCATCGCATGGGCGAGGATCTTGCCGCGTTCGTTGATCGCGATCGTCTTGGTGCCAGAGGTGCCGATGTCGATGCCGAGGTAGATACTCATGGGTGGAGGGACCGTGCGGTGGATGCGTAGTGAAAGTGTTAGCTTAGACGTTTAATTGTCTCACGCAGAGGCGCAGGGGACGCAGAGGAATGAATTGAACCACTAAGGACACGAAGGGCACAAAGAAGCCTTGAAGCGACTGCAAAAGATTCTATCCATTCTTCTTCGTGATCTTTGTGTACTTTGTGGTAAATGAATTAGTATTCTCTGCGTTCGCTTCGCCTCTGCGTGAGATGTCTTTGATTGTGTTGTTTGGGTTATGGTTGATCGTTTGATTTTTTTAAGTTTGTTGGTAGGCGTCGTTTTGTTGAGCGGGTGCCCGCGTGGCGAGCCGGCTAAGCCGCAAGCGGCTGGGGGGGCACTGCGGGCAAGTGTAGCATTGCGCGTGCTGGTGGTGAATGAGCCGGGGGTGGCCGAGGCGATCAATCGGTTACGGGGCGAATGGACCGAGCGATCGGGCGGCGAACTGTTGGCGACGGCCGGCGAATGGAAGGACGTGGCGGCGGCAAAGACTCTTGATGCCGACGTGGTTATTTTTCCATCGCGTTATATGGGCGAGCTCGCCATCCGAGGCTGGTTGCAGCCGGTGCGGGCGAATGTGCTCGAAGGGGAGGAGTTCAACGGCGACGACGTTTATCCAATCTTGCGCCGTGAGTTGATGCGATGGGGCGGAGAGGCATTGGCGTTGCCGCTGGCGGTGAAATTAATTCAGCTGGGCAAATCGGGTGTGGAGCACCCGGGGCTTGGCCTGTTGGCGCTGGTGGCTCCGAACGCGGTGACAGGCGAACGCGAGGGTGTGTTGTTTGATCCACAAACCATGAAACCGCGAATTACCGATGCCGTGTTCGTCGATGCGCTACTGTCATTAGGCAAAGCGGACTTGGCCGAGAAGGCAGAGGCGGGGACTAGTGGGCGCGTTGTGCCGGTGTTTGGTTTTGCCGATCGGATGATCGCCGTGAGCAGTGGGTCGCGCAACGCGGCGAGCGCGTTCAAGCTGATCGCGTGGTTGGCGTCGGCCGACGTGAGCGCGCAGCTTCTAGGAACGGATAAGCAACTGCAATCGGTGCGGCGTTCACACACGACATCCTCGTCGCGTAACGCGGCGAAAAAGACTATTGATGAACGTGAGGGCGACGCAAAGAGGGCGGAGTCGGCGCTTGCGGCTGACCAGTGTCTGCTGGTGCCGCGAATTCCGGGCGTGGATGAATACGTTGCTGCGTTGGACGAGGCCGTCAAAACGCCGCCCTCGGACCGGGCCGCGGCAGAAGCCGCCCTCCAAAAAGTTGCGGAGCAATGGGAAAAGATTACCGACGCGCACGGCCGCGACGCCCAGCGGCAGGCGTATCTCAAACACCTGCAAATCAGCGAGTAAATGGCCTTTTTTATGCCACTGGCGGGAGCGGCCAGACGCTTGTCAAAGCTGGGATTTACCGATACGTTCAAGGTTTATCAAAATCGCGACTCTACTAGAAGCCGTCGCGTGAGCTAGGGGAACGTGGGGTAGACATTCCTGTCTGCCAAATGTGGCTCTGGCAGACAGGAATGTCTGCCCCACGCGCTGAGGGCTTGAATCGGTTTTATGGATACGCTGGACGACCATCAACGGATTGTGATTACCGGCATCGGGCTCACCGCGCCGAACGGTAATTCGCTGGCCGAGTTTCGTGATGCGTTGCTCGCTGGCCGTAGTGGCGTGCAGAAGTACGACATCCGTTACGTCGGCGAGACACTGGCTGGCATCTGCAACTTCGATGAACTGAAGTACCAGAAGAAGAAGGAAGTCCGCCGCGGCACACGGGCCGGCAGCATTGGCATCTACTGTGCCCAGGAAGCGGTCGCCGATTCCGGGATCGATTGGACCAACATCGACCGTGAGCGGGTCGGCGTTTATATCGGCGTGACCGAGCATGGCAACGTCGAGACCGAGAACGAAATCTACGAGATCAAAGGCTACGACTACGATACGTCGGTCTGGTCGCACCATCACAACCCACGCACGGTGGCAAACAACCCAGCGGGCGAGATCACGCTCAATATGGGGATCACTGGGCCGCACTATACGATCGGCGCTGCCTGTGCCGCCGGCAACGCGGGAATGATCCAGGGCGCCCAGATGCTGCGGTTGGGCGAGTGCGATATGGCGCTGGCAGGCGGCGTGTCGGAGAGCATTCGCACGTTCGGCATTTTCGCCGGCTTCGCCAGCCAAGGCGCGCTCGCAAAACACGAAGACCCCACGAAGGCCTCGCGACCCTTTGACATGGACCGCAATGGCATCGTCGTTTCCGAAGGCGGCTGCCTGTACGTGCTCGAACGGTTCGATGACGCCAAGCGGCGCGGCGCGAAGATTTATGGCGAGTTGGTCGGCTACGCGATGAACAGCGACGCCAGCGATTTTGTGCTGCCCAACCCGGACCAGCAGGCCCGCTGCATGCAGATGGCGCTGGAGCGCGGCCGGCTCAACGCGAGCGACATCGACCTCGTGAGCACCCACGCGACGGCTACCGACAGCGGCGACATCCAGGAATGCACCGCGCTCCGCAAGGTTTTCCACAACGGCTCACAGCCCGATGTGAACAATACGAAGAGCTTTATTGGCCACGCGATGGGGGCGGCCGGGGCCCTGGAGCTGGCCGGCAATTTGCCGGCGTTTGACGATGGCGTGTGCCACGCGACAATTAACGTCGACCGCCTTGATCCGAAGTGCGAGCTGCCGGGTCTGGCAATCAACGAACCTCGGGTGCGGAAAAGCGTCCGCTATATCCTCAACAACTCATTTGGTATGTTGGGGATTAATTCGGTGGTGATTATTGGGAAGGTTTAGTGTCAAGCAATTGACAGGATAACAGGATCGGCTGGATTTACAGGATAAGAAGATTAGTATGCGTCTTGCAGTTAGCTTGCCCTTGATCCTGTAAATCCTGCAGATCCAGTTATCCAGTCAAGAATGTTCGGTAAGGAGAACAAACGGGATGACGCCCGCTGAAATCAGAGAAGAAGTGTTGGACATCTTGAGCGACATCGCCCCGGATGAGGATCTGTCGCAACTGGATGATGAGAAGCGCTTTCGCGAGCAGCTTGAGTTGGACAGCATGGATTTCCTCGACATCGTCATGGAGCTTCGCAAGCGCCACCGGGTGCAGATTCCCGAAGACGACTATCTGAACCTGGCGAGCATGAACTCGACCGTCGCTTATCTGACGCCGCTCATGAAGGATATCGAGCGCGAGAAGGTGTAAGTTCTTAGAAAGCCGCGACCGGTGGTCGCGGCCGAAGCCGTGCTGGCGCCGCGCCATCCGCGACCACCGGTCGCGGCTTTGTAGCATGTACGACACGATCATCATTGGCGCGGGGATGAGTGGGCTCGCGGCCGGGATTCGGCTGGCGTATTACGACCAGCGCGTCTGCATTCTGGAGCGGCACTATACGATCGGCGGACTAAATTCGTTCTATCGGCTTCGCGGGCGCGACTACGACGTTGGCCTGCACGCGCTCACCAACGTCACGCCGAAAGGCACCAAGACCGGCCCGCTTGCCCGGCTCTTGCGCCAGTTGCGAATGAAGTGGGAAGACTTCGCGATCGCGCCGCAGCTCGGCTCGGAAATCGCGTTCCCTGGCGTGCGGCTCCGGTTCGATAACAATTCGCGCACGCTGCGCGACGAGGTTGCCTATGCGTTTCCACACGAGGCCGACAATTTCGATCGGCTCGCCAGCGAGATCGTGGCTTACGACGATCTGAGCGAAACCCATGCCGGTATCTCGGCGCGCGAAGTGGTGAGTTCAATCATTCGCGATCCGTTGTTGGTCGAAATGTTGTTCTGCCCGCTAATGTTCTATGGCTCGGCCCGCGAGCACGACATGGACTGGGGCCAGTTCTCGATCATGTTCCGCAGCATCTTCCTGGAGGGGTTGGGGCGGCCTGCGGCAGGAGTGCGGTTGATTCTCAAGCATTTGGTGCGAAAGTTTCGAGCGCTGGGCGGTGAGTTGAAGCTGCGGGGATCGGTCAAGCGGTTGGCGGTCGAGGATGGCCGCGTGGCTCGCGTGGTTTTGGAGAGTGGCGAAGAACTGGAAGGCCGCAACATTGTGTCGTCGGCCGGTTGGTGCGAAACGATGCGGATGTGCGACGATGGTCTGCCTGTAGCGGCGTCACGCGCGCCGGGGCAGCTAACGTTCTGCGAAACGATCGCCACGCTCGACACCCCGCCGAGCGATCTGGGGCATAATGAAACGATCACGTTCTTTAACGACCACGACAAGTTTGTGTGGCAGAAGCCGGATGAGCTATGCGACGTGCGCAGCGGCGTGATTTGCTCGCCGAACAATTTCGCCTACGACACGCCGCTCGATGAAGGCACGATGCGGATTACGGCGCTGGCCAACTTCGATCGTTGGAGAGCGCTCGACGAGGAATCGTATCGCCTGGAAAAGCTCCGCTGGTACGACCGCATCACGGAATCGGCCGTGCGGTTCGTGCCCGATTATCGCGGTCACGTGATCGACACCGACATGTTCACGCCGACGACGATTGTGCGCTATTCCAGCCACGACAACGGGGCCGTGTATGGCGCGCCCGAGAAGCAATTCGACGGCGTGACGCACCTCAGGAACCTCTTCATCTGCGGCACCGACCAGGGCTTCGTCGGTATTATCGGCAGCATCACCAGCGGCATCGCGATGGCGAATCGGCATTGTTTGCAGACGTGATTTCCGGCGGTATAATTTACGGTAGTTTTCTACGGGAATGCTTTATGGCCACCGATATTCGAGAAATTGAGCTTACCGACGAGCAAAAGCGACGTATCGCCGAGCTTGCCGAACGATCTGGCCAATCGTGGAGCGAGGTTCTTGATGAACGGCTTGGGCCGGCCGAGGGCGAGCGCGTCGCGAATACTCATTGGGCGTTGAAGGACCGCTACATCGAAGATCTTGAAAAATGGCGGGAATATTTTGACGTGTGGCTCACGCGGCGAAAGTCATATAATCCGAATTTTGACGACAGCCGTGAAAGCATTTACCCGGATCGCGTCTAATCATGCTGATCCTTGCGGATACAAATGTCTTGCTACGGCTCGTCGAGGAGAACCACCCGCAACATGTGGTCGCAAGTGCCGCAATCGACACGCTTCGCAAGCGGCGCCACCAACCCGCAATTGTTCCTCAAGTCGTCTACGAGTTTTGGGCCGTGGTCACTCGTCCAAAAGACGTGAACGGATTGGGGATGAGCCTCGCGGAAGTGGAAGTGGAACTGGACGAGTTGATGCCCAGTTTGAGATTGTTGCGCGACGAACGAAAAAGTCTTCGACTTCTGGGAACAGCTCGTCGTGGACCACGAAGTCAAAGGCAAACAAGTTCAC
>CAZJWY010000166.1:0-11271 GCA_964549545.1 uncultured Planctomycetaceae bacterium
CCCGAGGGTGCGAAGTACGGCAAAAGCACCCTCGGGGGGCATTTTGTACGACACAGACAACGGTTATCACGGGATCAGCTTCCAGCTTCGCAATGCCGCGGAGAAGTGAGCGGCAAGCGGTATGGCATGAGCGGTTTGTCTTTTTTCGTAGCGTTCCGCGTGTTGGGGGAGATTCGGCCTGGCGGCCGACGCTAAAGGCCTGGCGATGAAAGCAGGTTGTGGTTCTCAAAAACCGAGTGGCCAATCGGTCATGAGTTGCACGCCGTTTTCCGTGACGAGGAAGTTCTGTTCGAGCCGCACGCCGTTGCGTAGCTCCTCGTGGTAGAGGCCGGGCTCGACGGCGATAAAGTCGCCTTCGGCCAGCGTGTCATCCCAACACGGATTAAGATGGGGGCCTTCTTGCGGGGCGAGGCCCACGCCGTGGCCTAGATGGTGATTGAAAATCCACGGCAATGATTTGTCGAGGTGCTTCTGCGCCTCGTCGAATATCGCTCGGCAACTTGCGCCCGGCTTGGCTTGCGATTGAATAATGTCAAACACTCCGGCTGCGGCCTTCCAGGCCTGCTGTTGCTTCTCGGTCGGCTCGCCGCCGACGGCCAACGTGCGGGCGTTATCGGAATGGTAGCCACGAAAGCCGACGCCCAGGTCGAGAATCATCAGCTCGCCGGCTTCGATCTGCCGATCGCGCGGAGCGCCGCCGCGAGCGTTCGAGCGGAAGTCTTGACCGAAATACGTGGGCGGCTCACCAAGCGTATGCACGGCGACCGAATACAATTCCGAATAAATATCGAGCTCATTCGCTCCAGGTCGCACGACTTGGCGCCCTCGTTCATACATGGCTCGATTGGCCTCGTTGGCGCGATTTAATAGCCGAATCTCGTCGGCATCCTTGCGGCGGCGCAAATCGAAGACGATCGCATCCACCTCAAGCAGCGTTGCATTCCAGCCAAGGAGCAGTTGCGGTGCGAAGGCTTCAAACTCGCAGGCGACTCGATTCGGCCTTTCGGTGATCTTCTCCATCACCACGGCCGAGCTGGCGGCCAGTTGCTCGTCGCGCGTGGTCGAATGCCACTTGGCTTCATAGCCAAAGACTTTATCTGCCGCACAGCGATCCTGCATCTGGCGGTCAGGCACGATCAGCGTCAAATGGCCATCGGGCCGCAAAACGACGATCGGCTCGAATGGGTAGCGAACATGCATCCCGGTCAGCCATTGAATAGTTTCGCGTCGCCCCAAAAGCGCGAAGTCGACCTCGAGCGGCTCGATGACTTGAAGGAACCGGCGCTGGCGGGCACGGCAAGCGTCAATATCAACGGCATAGGGATCGGTGGCCAACGTTCTGCTCCTGCAAAAATGTAATGCGCGGCTCCCAGGCCGCGCGATTTCGATGACTGCAACGTCCCGCAATCTATCGCGAGGAAATGGGGACTGGCAAGCAGTGGTTAGCTATCAGACTCTGTTAGAAGGTGTGTTAAAATTCTCCCTCTCCTTTTGTGAGAGGATTGGGGTGAGGGAGAATAGCGGAAAATCAAGACACCCTCACCCTGCCCTCTCCCGGAGGGAGAAGGTTTCAAAGCAGCTTTCGCTATTTCAAAACACGCTCTTAGTTGGAGTCGGAGGGCGTCAGATTCTGCTGCATTCCAGGTGAATTGAGCTACGTCCGAATGAGTGCTAGTCGCTTTCAAGCTTCGTGTCATCGCCGCCGACGAGGTCGAATGCGAGCGGATGCTCGCTCAGAGGATCCTCGATGCGAATCGACTTCTTGCCGCTGATCAATTCATCGATCAAGTGGCCAACCAATTCGGCACGCCAGCCAGACGCCAACAGCGGCGGCTCATTACTTACACCATTGAAGCCCAGGCGGTATGCGATCAGATCGCGGACATCGGTCGCGGTGCCAGCCAGGCTCGTGGCTACATTGGCACTTCGGCAAATGCTGGCCAGAGCGGGTGACAAAAACTGGCCGAGCACATTGAGTTGAGAGGGCATCGACTCGCGTGGCTCGCGCTCTAGATCGTCGAGCGACGCTTCCATGCCGCGGTGAATACAAGCCGCAAGCTCCTTGAGCATTTGCGGCTTCATCCCCCGATGCATGCCACGAACTGCTTGAATGCGCTCGATGTCGTCGGACTTCCGCTTGGCTAACTCTACGATCAGGTCGTCGCGCAGTACGCGTCGCGGCGGCAGATTTTTGCGTTCGGCTTCGGCACGCCGCCACATCCACAGCTCGCGCACAATGGCCAGGTTACGAGGCGACAAATTACCGACACCCGACACGCGCCGCCAGCGAGGATGCTCTCGCGCGTCTTGCACTTCGACCAGCCAGCGGTTCATTTCCTCGGCGAGCCAGTCTAGGCGGCTCAACTTCTTCAGCTTCTTTTGCAGCGCGTCGTAGAGGGGTAACAGGTAGCGAACATCTTCCAAAGCGTAGTCGACTTGCTCGTCAGTAAGAGGACGCCGGCGCCAATCGGTTCGCTGCTCCCCCTTGGCAGGCCGCGCATTGAGAAACCGCGTGACCACCGAGGCATACGACGAGGGATACTCCGGGCTGCAGAAGCCAGCCGCCAATTGTGAATCGAACAAATTGGCCGGTCGACGCTGGCAGGCATTGAGGGCGAAATTGAGCTCTTCGCGAGCGGCATGCACGATCGTGACATGGTCACCGTCGGCCAGCAGGTTCCAAAACTTCGAAAGATCGCCGCAGCGGTAGGGATCGATCACCGCCAGATCGTTTGCGGTCGCAACCTGCACGAGACACAGTTCGGGCCGAAACGTATCTTCCGACACAAATTCCGTATCGATACCGATGCGGTCGGCTTGCGCAAGCCGGCCACATAAATCGGCAAGTTGGACGGGAGAAGTGATCGTCTCGTGCGACACGGCGGGCGAGAAATCTGCCTGGTCAGAAGGAATGGCTTTCACACGCGGCACACCTCGCGTGGGAGTAGCCTTCTAATATACATAAGGCAGTACGCCACCGACACACTCCCTGGAAGAATACTAAAAAATCTCGAGCCGCGAACCTAGCCTGATCGTTAATCTCAAAGCGGTGGTAGGGAACCACTCGATCTTGCGTAAAGCGCCGCCAAGCGGCGGCTGACCTGCTACAATTTGCTAGGTGGCCGTTATCCCCAGCGAGCGGATTGCTCTTGTTTGCGGGCAATGCCGGTGAAATACGCCGTGACAAAAAGCATCTTACGGTCAGTCGTTTCCGCCTCGACGGGCAGAGATCAGGCTAGCCCAAGAGAGCTTTCAGCCTGCGTTCATCGTGAGCCATCCAGTGCGGCCGGTCGAGTACTCGGTGATCTGTCCACAACTCGGCCTCTCCAGCACAACTGTTATCAACTAAATCTGCATCATGCGCGAGACGTGGGTCAAACCAAACCGCCGGGCAATTCTGTTCGGATGCCTCCCGCCGCTGCTTCTGGCTACAATCGGCGTGGTGCTGGCCTTTGCGCTGCACAGTTCTGGTGGTAACGTCTGGCGGTGGGCCGGGTTTCTACTGACTGGCGTGGGAGTTCTCTTGATTGGCATCTTATTGAGCCAACTCATGCAACCGCGGATCGGTTTTCAAGATGGGAAGGTGTTGTTTTATTTGCGTGCTGGAGCGCCGATCGCCGTGCCGGTGACAATCGTCGAATCGTTTTTCTTTGGTCAAGGTCCGGCACATCTTCCCACGATGGCCCAACAGCCACAAACGGTAAATTTGATTGCCCGTTTGTCGCAACGCCACACGGAGTGGGCAAACCAAAATGTGCGGCCATCGCTTGGAAAATGGTCCGAAGGCTATGTAACGATTCGTGGTACATGGTGCGAACCCTTCAACTCGGAAATGATTCGTACATTGAATCGACGGCTCAAAGAAGTGAAGGACATGGCAAACGACGCTAAAAACACATGAGCAAAACGGAACTACGACGACCAGAACCTGGGCTGCTTGTTAGCGTGCGTAATCCCAGCGAGGTACTCGCTGCACTCGCTGGCGGCGCGGACATTATTGATGTCAAAGAGCCTCGTTACGGCTCGCTCGGCGCTGCCGACGGACAAACGATTGCAGACATTGTTCGAGTGGTGGACGGCCGCGCGATTGTCTCGGCAGCGATGGGGGAGTTGACTGAACTATTGGACTCTTACAACAACCGCAGGCCTGCTTCGATTGTTGAAGGCGTGTCGCTGTTTAAAGTGGGGCTGGCAGGTTGCAGCAAGATTGAAGACTGGCAGGAACAATGGTGGCGCATGATCGCCTCGATGGCAGAATCACAACAAGCCGGGGCAACACAACCGGTTGCAGTGGTCTACGCTGATTGGCAATCGGCCGCTGCTCCATCACCGCAAGAAGTGCTGAGCCTGGCCATTGAGTGTCGTTGCCCTGCCCTGCTCATCGATACGTGGAACAAATCACGCGGTGGATTGTTCGATTACTGGCCTGCCGACGAATTGCGGACATTTCTCGCCATGGTTCGCTCGCACGCGCTCGCCACGGTTCTAGCGGGTTCGTTAACGAGCGAGAATATCGTGGTGGCGGCGCGATTGATGCCCGATTTGATCGCTGTTCGCACCGCCGCGTGCGACGGCGGACGCCAAGGCCTCATTTCGGAGACCCGAGTGCGCGAACTGAAGAATAGCATCGCGCTGGCTGTTCGTGATATGGCTGTTGCTTAAAACGACCTAAGTTCTTGTGGCTCAACTATCTCTGAGCAATTTTGGTCATACTTCGCCGGGGGGTAGCGATAGGCACCCAGAATTTTCTTGACTTTCAGAATGAAAGCGAGATACTCGGGGTCATTCGCGAATCCTTGGCGGCAGGCATTGGCTTCACGACTTGGGGGTATCAACAATGTATAAAAACGTGCTCGAAGCGATCCAAGAGGGGGATTGGTATTTCGAACCAAAAGAAATCGACCCAAAGCTCTATCCGGCCACAATGGCGATTCCCGGGACCGACGAAAAGCTTCAGGTGCTGGCCGCCCGAGTGCGAGCCGGGCTACCACTGTGGCATTCATCAGACCGGCCAGACTACGATGAGCCGAACAGCCGCTATTGAGTAGGCGGCTCGGGCTACTGATGCTAAATTCAATTAGCCGCCTGTGGCACAGAAGAACCGACGATCGTTTCGAATGCCTGGTTAGCGGCTCGACTCAAACGATGGGCGTTTTTGTTGTGTTTTTTGTGCTTTTTGTGGCCATCGAATAGGCCATCGTTATTTCTGTGGCTGTAGTAAATCAGTAAGGATTCAATATGCCCAAGTTCGGCGTTCGAGTGCCGCATACGCTCTCCAAAGATGAAGCTCGCTCTCGGTTGGAACGATTCGTAGAAGTGATCGAGCAGAAGTATGCCGATAAGGTCAGCGATTTGAAGCAGTCCTGGGAAGGCGACACGCTTAAGTTCCACTTCAAATCGTACGGCATTGCACTCGATGGCGGCATCACCGTGGCCGACAACGAATTAAACCTGGCCGGCGATCTGCCCTTTGCCGCGATGATGTTCAAGGGAAAGATCGAGTCGGAAATTCGCGAATCCCTGGAACGAATCGTGGCGTAGGCGTCGAGGAAAGCACTACTAATAGCGGCCCGGCACGATTCGCACCTGGTCTCCATCTAGTTGATACCCCAAGCCCGCCGGGGCGAGGAGCGCTTCGAGTAGCTGCTCTCGATCGGCGTCCTCGACCGAAAACGAAACGCGCTTGTCGAGCGATTTGCCGGCTTTGCGAATGGCCTCCTCATCGATTCGAATCGACCAGTGCAACCGCTGGGAAAATTGCTTCAAAACGGCGCCAACCGGCTGTTCCCGAACGCGCAGCGTATAGACTTGCTTTGCGGCTTGGTTCGACTTTGGCGGTTTTTGTGCCGAAGCTGGCTGGCCAGCGGCAGCCTGTGCAGCTCGATGCCGAATCGCAGCGGGTATCGCAATGATTTCGATTGCCTGGTTCTGAGGACGCAACTCGAACGTCAGATCGAACCCGATCAGAAGCACCGTCAATTGCTCTGCCAGCGTCAATGCTGGCAATTCTCCGGCCGGCCAGAGGTCGTGCGGAATTGCCTCGCCGTGTGCAAGCCGCCAACCACGTTGCTCGACCGCCGCGGCAATCACGCTTTGTGGTTGAGCAAGTCTTTGCCACTCGGTCGTCTGTTTCTCAAGAAATTGCTTACGGATTTCGGCGGCAAGGCGAGCCACCTCCTGCGAGCGAGCCATGATAAGCGTCTGCAACTCGTCCGACGCGCCTGCAGGTCCAAGATAAACCAGCGACTCTATGCGCGTCGTGCTCCATCGATTTTCTGCGGCCAACGCGGCAACGATTTCTTCGACTGTTGCCCCATCGATATCAAGGCTTATTCGCTTGCCAGGATCGATCCGCCGATCGATAAAAATTGCCTCGTCAAACAAATCGCGCAAGCGTTTCATCGCATCACGCAACGGAACGCGTTGCCAGTGAATCGTCGCCGTACGACGAGGTCTTTTTTTTGACTCGTTGGGGGTGCCGGACGAACGTGCAGACCTGGGTGTTTTGTGGCCCTCATCACCACTCTGGCCCTGCACATTGCCTTCCAAGCCACTCGCCGCCGCGAGGGCAATAATCGTGAGCAGCAACTTACCGCGTAGTGAGATCAAGCGTTCAAGCCCTGTCAAGAGTTTTGATTGTCGCATCGTTAGCCTCATGCCGGCACGTGACTAACAAAAAAGAAAACATTTTTGCTTTGGACAATTCCAAATGGCAAACATAAAAGTAATTGCCAGCTTTTCGGCCATTTTGTGCGTGCCTCTTGCGCAACATTATATCGCCCCCCCTCTTTGGAATAATGCGAGAATAATCGATCTCCATATTCTCGTTACGACAATCATTTTTTTCGTTGTGCTTCGTTCAATTGTGATTAAACTCAACACTAGAGATTGGCGGGATGACAGGCCAAACTCGACTGCCTTCCAAAATGGGGGCGGCACTTTTCGCCTGTAGTTCTACACGAATGATTCGCACCGAGCCGCTGGCTTGGGTCTCATGGAGCGGAGCGTCTGTATGGCTCCGCATCGACTGGGAACAGAGAGCTTGCAACACTGCGAGAACGGGCGTTTTCGTGGCTATTGGTTTATCCTCGAGCTGACTGCTTTGGGCCTGTTGTAACGGAGTCAAAAGTCGTGGACCCTCGTCGATTGCGCACCCCTGTTTTAGTTATCTATTACAATCGCTATTTAACCAATAGCGACTACGCCATGTTCATGAAACGCGTGGCGCGTCGCTACGCGAATCCTACGCTCGAGCGGCTGGTAAGCGTCGGCGATCATATCACCCGCCGCGCAGCCGTACTCTCGCTGAGCCTGATGGGCGATTACTCGTCGAACGCCGTGCTCGGCCGCGCGCTGGTCGATCGCGATCGCGGCGTCCGCACGATCGCCGAAAGCGGCATCCGCGAGCTATGGTGCCGTATCGGCACACGCCAGCAGCAGGAAATGCTCCGCGAGGTTTCCGATTTGAACGATCAGCGGCTGCATACGCAGGCCGCGCGATTGGCCACCGAGTTGATCCATAGCTCGCCCTGGATCGCTGAAGCGTGGTGCCAACGCGGCACCGCTCACTATCACTTGGGCCAATACGACGCAGCGATCCGCGACTGCCACCAGGCGCTCGAGATCAATCCGTACCACTTCACCGCGGCGGCGGGCATGGGACAATGCTACATGCTGCAAGACAACCCCGTCGCCGCGTTGGAGGCTTTCCGCCGCGCGCTCCGGTTGAATCCGGGGCTGGAAGAGGTCCGGGCCCAAGTCGTGCGGCTGCAGCGATCGCTGAAGAAAGACTAGAAGCAGATTACTTTTTCGCGACCATTGGGCGCGTGCTGGCAGGAGATTCGGCGTTGCCGCCGACGCTAAATCTCTTGCATTCTTTGGTGTCAACCAGGGTAAGTAACTTGCTGGTTTAGCGCACCAATCGTCCCCGTGGAATTCCCATCGCTTGCCGTACGCCGATCGCGTACTTCTGCGGGTTCGCCGTGAACTGCTGTAGCGTTGCTTCGCTGGCAAACATGTAGAACAAGCCATCGTAATCGAGGCTATGCTCGCGCTTGCCAGGCACCTGCTGCTTGTGGTCCAGCGCCATCACAGAGTCCATGCCCGAGAGAGCCGGCGTATAACGGTCGGGATCGGTCCAGAACTGCCTCTGTTCCTCGGCAGTTGCAAACCAATAGGTTCGACCGCGGTGAACCACTCCATAACGCGGATCGCCGGCAACCCAGCGCCACGAGTTACGCATGCTTACAGGGCAATACCCCTCGAAGCCAAGCGGCGGAGCGCCAGGTGGCAACATGCGCGGATCAGGCGCAGCATTGGCAACGGGCGGCGGGCCCTGTGCGGCAACGCTATTAGGCAAACCAGGCTGCGGCGCGGCTGTTTCAGCGCCAATTCCAGCCGCCTGGTACTGCGATGGATCGTAGCCAAGCGGGGCCGTTTGGGCTGGCACTGGAGTTGAGTTCATCGGTTGTTGCGGAGCGATGGGTGTCGTCGCGGTTAGCCCCGTGTAGGGATTATTGACTTGCTGTGCAGGCACGGTCGGAACAGAAGGAGCAACCGTAGCGACAACTCCCGGCGCTGTCGGCTGACTATTACCGCCGGCAAGTGGGTTATTCACTGTTTGTGGAACGACAGCCGGCTGTTGAACCGGAGCGGCAGACGTTGCCAGCGCCGCTTGTCCTTGGCCGGGAACAGCCGCAACGTTAGCGGCAGTGCTCGCCTTAACCGGCTGACCGACCGGAGTTACCGAAGCCACCGGAATGGCGGCCGTAGGTGGCGTGAGCGGTTGCTGCGGTGCAACAGCTTGCGTCGCAGCCGGTACTTGTAAATTCGCATAAGCCGCATTGAGCGACGATGGCATGGGCGCGCCGGCCGCAGCCTTGTCGAACGCCTGTCCAGACTTTGACGCGTATTTTCCCGCAGATGCCGTCACCTCCGCCACGTAAGCCGCAGGCGTCGGCGGGCTGACCAGCTTGGCAACCATCTGCCCGTCGGGCGTGATAATCACATCGGTCGGCACGCGTGTGATTCCATACCAAGTCGCGGTAGCCGAGTTCTCATCGGCATTGAGCTTTACGGGTACAAACTGCGTTTCCACCGCGTTCGCCACGCCAGGTTGGTTGAAGACGTTCTGATTCAGCGCCATGCAAGGCCCGCAGGTGGGTGTCCAAAAATGGACGAGCACCAAGCGGTTGGTTTCCTTCGCAACGACCTTGGCCGACTCTAGGTCTTTGTGCCAGTGCATGGCTTCTTGCTGCGCGAGCGCCGGCACCGCCAGCAATGCACTCAATGCCAGGGTAAGTGGCGACCAACGATGTCGCATGGATCGGTCCTTTGCGTCGGAGTAGCCTGGGCTAGCAAAGCGGATTTGTCCGCCTCTTGCGCACCCTCGTCTCCGTTATCGACCCGTACGTAGTGCGACTTTGGTAAATCTTGACGGTTCTACCGGTCGTGCCGCTCAGGCAGACCGTTCTCAATGCACCGCCGAGTCTCTGAACGGCCCCAAAGGCAATGCGGCACGCTCCTAAATCCCTGTACAGTACCAGCGTTTTTCGGCTCTTTGAGACCAACGCCTGCGGAATGTGCGGATTTTCTGGCGATTTTCTCAGCCAGCACTAGATCCAGCGCTTGACAGCTACCGACATAAAGGTAAGAATACGCATGAGTTGATCGTCTTGCCGGCTATCCGGCAGGTTCTTCCGGCCGACCTGACAGTGTGGCATTGGCCGCCTGTTGGGAGGCATGCTTTGGCTTGCCGGCAGCTTAGCAGTTTTACTATCTGCCCTAGCCAAAGGCCGCTTCCTCCGCCCGCAGGATTTATCTTGGCGCGGGGGCTATCCGTCGGAGCCTTGGCCCCGGGAACTCGAACCACGTTCGACACCCGACCAATACATTTCACGGCAGACAAGACGCTAACCGTCTGCCAGAAGACTTACCGCCCGGTGATGATTGCCCGCTCGTGGTGCAATTGCGACGGCGGTCGTGCGAAACTAGCAGCAATTTTCGCTCGCGCGTGAGGTGAGAGTGTCACGCGCGCACCAAAGCATGGAGACAGGTCGCTAGAGAAGCCTTATGGCCCTCGATGCGACGCAACAATTTCAACCAGCGCCTCTAAGCCTGGTTTGTTTAACTGGATGAGCGTCCTGCGGCCACATGCCGTACTTCGATCTCACGCATTCTGATTTCTTTTTTACGCCCGCGCGCGATCTCTATCGCCGTTGCGGGTCATAAAGGTTGAGGCTTTGAGTTACATGGCCAAACGAAAACGAGGGGGCGGCGGTGGAGGCGGTGGCGGTGGACGCTATCGCGACAACAACAACCGCCAGGGTGGTGGCGGCGGTGGTTACAACCGCGGCGGCAACCAAGGGCAAGGACAGGGGCAGGGCCGACGCAATCGTGGCGGTCGGCGGCGCAACTACAACAATCAGCAAAACGACCGCCAGGATCGCCAGGACTTCGAGCCCAGCGAGAACGGCGATTCGCTGCCACTTGTGCCGGGCTCCGGCGTGCTCGAAATGCACCCCAACGGCTACGGCTTCCTCCGCAATCCGGGCGCGAACTTCACCCGCGAGCGAACCGACCCATTCGTTCCCGGCACGATGATCGAGAAGTTTCAACTCCGCGAAGGCGTACTCATCACCGGCATGGTCCAGCGCCATCGCCGCGGCCAGGGACCCCGCCTCAAGGAAATCCTCGACGTCGACGGCATCGCGCCGGAAGACTACACCAAAGTCAAATCCTTCGACGACCTGACGCCGATCAATCCGGAAGAGTGGCTTAAGCTCGAAACCGGCCAAACGCCTATTTCGACCCGCGTCATCGACCTGCTCTGCCCGCTCGGTAAGGGCCAGCGGGCGCTCATCGTCGCCCCGCCCCGCACGGGAAAGACCATCCTCATTCAGCACATCTCGGAAGGGATCACCACCAATTATCCCGATATCACGATGGTCGTACTGCTGGTCGACGAGCGGCCGGAAGAAGTAACCGACATGCAGCGGATCATTAAGGGCGAGGTCTTTGCCAGTTCGCTCGATCGCGATGTCGAAAGCCACGTCCGCCTCGCCCAGCTCACCGTCGAGCGCTGCAAGCGCCTTGCCGAGATGGGCAAAGACGTTTTCATGCTGCTCGACTCGATCACGCGGCTCGCGCGGGCGTTCAACAAGTGGGTCGGCAACACTGGCCGCACGATGAGCGGCGGCGTCGACATTAAAGCGATGGACATTCCGAAGAAGCTCTTCGCCACGGCCCGCGCGTTCGAAGAAGGCGGCTCGC
>CAZJWY010000167.1:0-11226 GCA_964549545.1 uncultured Planctomycetaceae bacterium
GACCGTAATCGCCCACACCGCCAACTGATCCCACGGCAACAAGTAGCCCGTGAACGACAAGAGCAGCGTGAGCAACAGCAAAATAACGCCGACGACCCAGTTGAACTCGCGCGGCGGCTTATAACTACCAGTCAAAAACACACGATACATGTGCAGCCAAACCGTGATTACCATCGCATGCGCACCCCAACGATGAATCTCGCGCATGATGCCCAGCGAATACACGTCGCGCAGCGCCAAGATATCGTTGTACGCCCACTCCAGCGTCGGGCGGTAATAGAACATCAGCAGCACGCCCGTCACGGTTTCCACCAGAAACAGGAAGAACGTCACGCCGCCCATGCACCACGTATAAGAGAGCGCGATGCCTTGCTTCTTGATCGACACCGGGTGGAGGTGCAGAAAGAAGTTCGTCAGCATCACCACAATGCGGTTGCGGCGATCAACCGGCATCGGGTGCCGAAAGATACTCTTCCAGATTTGAGATTCAGTAATGAATTCGCCTATGCCGGCCATGTCGCCCTACTAATTCGTCAAACTTCTTTTAATTGCGATGACTGATTTGCCCTGCTCTTCGCCGGGCCGCCCACACTACACCACCAGGAAGCTCGCCGGGTCATCCCACGCGCCCATTTCCTGCTGGAACGTGCGGCTCTTATCCACTTCGATCGATCCATCACTGGCGAAACTGATCGCGTACCGCTCGAGCGGACGTGGCGCCGGACCTTCGAAGTTGATGCCGTCCTTGTAAAAACCGCTGCCGTGACAAGGACATTTGAACTTTTGCTCCGCCTCGAGCCAGTTTGGCGTGCAGCCCAGGTGAGTGCAGACCGACTTGAGCGCGAAAATCTCCTGCTGACCGTTATATTCCGCGTTCACGATCCACACGCCGAACTGTGCCTTGAAGCGCTCTTCCACTTGCCCTGGTGGAAATTTATCGGGCGTACCGACCGAGAACCGGGTCGGCGGCTCTCGCAAAATATTCGGGAACATGAATCGCACCACGCCTAGCGTCCAGGCCGTGGCCGTCACCGAGAGCGCCGCAAAACCCACGGCCAGCGCCGACATGCCGAACAAGAACGCGCGTCGCTCGGCCGCTTGTTCCTTGGCGGCCTTCGCAGCGCCCGGCTTCGCGTAGGCCGGCTTCACCGGCATCGGCGGAACGACAATCGCTTCCTTCGCCTTGGCCTTCTTCGCAGCGGCCGCGAGCGGCGAAGCCTTGGCCTGCGCTTCGGCCTTCGTCATTGGGCCCGGCTTCACGTCCTTCCGCGCGGCCGCGAGAATGCTTTGTGTATCCGCAGGCTCCGACTTCACGGGAGCCGCTTCTTTCTTGGCAGGCGCCGCCTTGGCAGCAGCCGGCTTGGCCGCAGGCTTCTCTTTCGTAGCGGCAGGAGCTGCCTTCTCGCCCCGAGCCATCGCCATCATCTCGGCCACGCTCAGACGCGCGCCGCCTGCAGCAGGCTTCTTGGCGGCAGGCGCCGCTGGCTTTTCTGCAGCGGCCTCTCCCGGCGCAGCATCGGCAGGAGATGCTTCAGCACTGTCGCCCTTGGAATCCGCTTTGCGCGCGGCAGCTAAAATATCGGCGACCGATTTCTTCTTCTCATCAGCCATCAACACACCCTTACGCCGACCCACTTTCCCAGTTGCAGGAACGCTCGGCGGGAGAAGCGCACACCATCGTTAGCGCCGGTGCAATCACGAGTCGCGACCTCGCGAACTGGCCCGTCGCCCTCTGGCAATCCATTACGCTGCAACAGTTTAAAGAGAAAACAGGCCGCCACGGCAGGGGATTGTGATTTTTTTCACAATCTCCCTATCCCTTGTTTATTCCTTGCGGGCCTCGTTGTCAACCGCTCTTTTTAACTAACCGCCCTACGTTACGCCCTACATGAACCTAGATTCTGCGGCGCGACCGCATGTCGGTAAAGGTCAAAATCATCCTACGAACCGAATTTGTTTTCACGCTCAGCAAATCGCCGCCAATCGAATACGAACCGAGCGGTTCGACAAGCGCGCTCACAATTGACGATCCTCCCTCTCGCGCTGAAACTGAGTAGTTCGCGATCCTTCCGATTTAACCGCTGCCATGGCCACATAGATGGATGGTCTTGCGCAAAGCGCGAAGACAGAAGCAGAGTTTTAGGAACACTAATCGCCGCTAATGAAGACACGGCTCTTCCGATTCGATTAGTGGAGATCAGCGCAGATTAGTGTTCTTCTGCCTGTCTTAATATGATTCACACCTTTGCGTGAGATCAATCAGCATCTGTTCGCAGCAATAAGCACATAAGCAGTCACTCATGAAAGTTCTAGTCATCGGCAATGGTGGTCGCGAACACGCGCTCGCTTGGAAAGTGAAGCAAAGCTCGCGCGTCGAGCGCGTTTTCGTCGCGCCCGGCAACGCCGGCACGGCGATCGATGCCGAGAACGTCGACATCGGCGCCGAGGATGTCCCGAAACTCCTGAAGTTCGCCCGCGACAACCAAATCGACTTCACCGTCGTCGGCCCGGAAGCCACGCTTGCCGCCGGCCTGACCGATGCCTTTCAAGACGCCGGGCTGCGCGTCTTCGGTCCCTCGAAAGCTGCGGCCGAGCTCGAGTCCAGCAAAGTCTTCTGCAAGAACTTACTGCGCCATGCCGATGTCGCCACGGCCGATTATCGCGTCTTCCGCGATGCCCGCTCCGCGACGACCTACCTCACCGATCGCGAAGACACGCCGGTCGTCGTCAAAGCCGACGGCATCGCCGCCGGCAAGGGCGTGTTCGTGTGCGATACCCGTGATCAGGCGCTCGACGCGGTCGACCGCATCGGCCTGCAAAAAGAATTTGGCGATGCCGGCAAGCAAATCGTCATCGAAGAACGCATCCACGGCGACGAGGCCAGCGTGCTGGCCCTCACCGATGGGCACACCGTGCTGACACTGCCGGCCTGCCAGGATCACAAGCGCGCGTATGATCGCGACAATGGCCCCAACACGGGCGGCATGGGCGCCTACTGCCCCACGCCGCTGATCACGCCCGCGATGCTCGAACGAATCGAGGAAAAAGTCCTCGTTCCCACGATCCATCAAATGAAGCGCTCGCGCCGCCCATTTCGCGGCGTCCTCTACGCCGGTCTGATGATCACGAACCAGGGCATCAAGGTACTCGAATACAACGTGCGATTCGGCGATCCAGAATGCCAACCAGTGCTGATGCGACTCAAAAGTGATTTGCTCGACTTACTCGAGGCGACCGTCGATGGCCGCCTCGACGAGATCGCGCCGCCGGAATGGGACCCGCGTCCGGCTGTTTGCGTCGTGATGGCCGCCGAGGGCTACCCTGGAAAATACGAGAAAGGCCAGCCGATCCGCGGCCTCGAAGAAGCGGCCAAAGTGCCTGATGTAAAGGTCTTCCACGCCGGCACTACAATGCGCGACGGCCAGGTCATCACCAACGGCGGCCGCGTTTTAGGCGTGACAGCGCTCGGCTCCAGCATCTCCGCCGCCAAGCTACAAGCCTACACCGGCGTGAAAAATATTCGCTTCAGCGGCGGCTGGTGCCGCAAAGACATCAGCGACAAAGCGCTCACCTACAACCATAACACGTAGGTCCCGCGAGCCGAGCGGGACCTCAGCAGTGTACCAACACGTGGCACGCGCTCATCCTCTGTAGGTGGCGCGCCCTGAGTCTCCGAAGGCCGTTGTTTATGCAGCGCACAGTGTTGAACTGCCACGCCCTTCCCAGAGCGTCAGGACGTGCCACCCGACAATCTTTACGTCGCCGTCGCAGCAGGCGCCGCTTCTCCACGCGGTGCGAACACCAGCACCATCACCGCACCGGCGATCACCAGGATCAACCCGGCAAAAAACAGCGGGCCGATATCCTCCAACCCCTTCTTGGCCAACGTGTTCACCACGGGCGCCCCGCCAAACACGAGCGGCATCACATACACTGGTTTGCCGCCCGAGTTGAACGCCATGATCAACCCAATCGCGCCGACCGCTCCGCAGATACCGCCCGCTACGGCCCACAACGTGCCCATGCTCGCGAACGTGCTGGTTTCGCCCAACTCGGCCAGAAAGAACTGCGGCGTAATCACCGCGACCAAGAAGTATGCAATGCCCACACACAACAGCGGCCGCAGTCGGCTGTGATGCATCGCGGCCTGCCCCTTATGCAGCACCGGGCCGTACGCGCCCCAACTCACGATCGCGAGTGCAATCGCCAGGATGCGAGCTACCCAACTGGTCCACGCCTCGGCGCCCGCGCTAGCCGGCGGAGTCGGCGCCGAGAGCAACACCGTCACCGCTCCAAGCGCGACCATCACGAGCCCGGCCAGAAACATGGGGCCGATCTCCTTCGTGCGTCCCGCCAGGTAGATCGTCAGAAACGCGTTCACGACCGGCGCGCCGCCGAACACCAGCGGCATCACATAAATCGGCCGCCCGCCAAACTTGAACGCCAAGATAATTCCAAACGCCCCCAACGCTCCGAGCGCGCCACCGGCCAGGCTCCAGACGAGCCCGGTGACCGTCCAATCGCCCTTCTCTCCATAGAGATGCAGCCACACCGCCGGCACGATCACGCCGATCAGAAAGTAGGCCAAACCAACGCACACAAATGGCCGTAAAAACGCGGGATGCACATGCGAAGTTACGGTTGTAGTGGTGCTCCCATCGACCGAAGTTGTCGTTGTCGTCGTGCTTGCCCCCGCCGCAGCCTCGGACTTTTCCAGACGAGCGGCCGCCGACTCGGCCATCTGAATCTGCCCCTTGAGCAGCACCTGGCCATAGAGTCCCCAACACAGAATCGTGAGAGCGATCGACGCGCAAAGCAGAACGGTATTACGCATAAAAGATTTCAGTAGAAAATACCTGTAGTAAGGGTTTAGCGTCGGCGGCAACGCCGACCACCACTAACCAGCACTCAGCCGCAGCGCTCCCTACTCTAACCCGCCACCAATCGTCCAGCTAGTCACCACGTAGCGCCGGGACGATCGGAGCCTGCAAGGCCGATCGCGTCGCCAACCACCCCGCTACGATCCCCACGATCGCAATCGTGCCCAGCAGCACCGCCAAAGTCGCCCAAGGGACGCTCGCCCCGTGCGGCGCCCATTGCGGAATGAGCGCCACCGCCGCCGCAATTGCCCCTACAACGAGGCCGCCCAAGAGCAGCACGGCGTTTTCCCCGATCACCATCCACATCAGCCGTCGCCGCCCAAAGCCACCCGCCCGCATCAGCGCCAACTCGCCGCGCCGCTCCAGCACGCTCCGCAACTGCACCACGGCTAACCCGATCGTTCCGAGCAGCAGCCCGAGCGCCCCCAAGCTTTGAAACGTCGACAAGTACGTATTCTGCACCGCCAAAAACTGGGCCAACAATTCCTGCGCATCCCGCACATCAAACCCCTCTTCACCAAGAGTCGCCTCCAAAGTAGCAGGCACACTCCGTGTGCCGTCGCCTGGTAGGGGCCGCGAGCCGAGCGGCACCTCTTGTGTGCTTGTGCCATTTTGAGGTCCGCCTCGGCTCGGCGGACCTACTGTTTGCTCAATCAAGAAAAACTTGTACCCCCCCGTATCCGGAAACATCCTCAGAAAATTCCGCTCACTCACCAACAGGTTGCCCTGTAGCACGCTGTTCTCTAGCAACCCGACGACCTGCAACGTCACCGGCCGCCCTGCCGCGTCGTTGATCGTAAGCTGCGAACCAACACCACTTAGATGCAAACTGTAAACCGCTGTGCTCATATCCAGCACCGCAGGAACAATCGCAACACCGGCTGCGTCTTTCCCCAAGTCTGCATCGAGCGCCGTCCACGGCCGATCCGCAAAGCCACTCTGCTTGGCCGTCCAAGCAAACCCGCCACGCTCAATGAGCGCCTCGGGCACACCGAGCACGCGTGGCTGCCGCGTCTGATACAAATTCAAGCAACTTGCATCCTCCCCCGCCGCCATGCGTAGCGAATACACGCGCCAATCATCGAGTTGCCGATTGACCGAATCAGAGAAGCCCAGTTCGCGCCGGCCATCGACGGTGTTCAGATCGTAGTGCAGCGGCTGATCACTGGTCGCCACAAACTCGAAGCCGCCGGTCCCGCCTTCCCCTGTGTTCAACCGAAACGCGCTCACCGCGATGATCAAAAAACTGGCCGTCGCCACGAGCCCGATCGTGAGCGTGCTCCGCCCCGGGTTCCGCGTCGTATTTAGTAGCGATAACTGCCAAAGTGAAAACTCCTTTCTTCCCCCTCTCCCCCTCTCTTCCTCCCTCTCCCTCCGGGAGAGGGCCGGGGTGAGGGTGCCCTGCCTCAACCGCGAACGCACCTCCCCCAACAACAACGCCAGCACGACCGCTCCGCTCGAGAAAAACGTCCCTGCCTGCGCCTCGCCATGCAGAAAAAACCCGGCCACACACAACAACGCCGCGAACACCACCAGCGCAACGCGAACCACCGGCCAGCGCAACATTCCACCCCGCACCCAATTCATTGGCGTCGGCCGCCAGGCCGAATCTCCCTCCGCTAACCTCCACACTTCACCACTTTCTACGGTTGCCCCACTCAACAGCCGCGCCGCCGGCAGCCGCACCAGCTTGCGCACGGACCAGCGAATCGCCAACCAAGACACGATCACTCCAACCAGCCACCCGATAGCCAAACTTAGCCACCCAACATGCAGCCGCAAAAACGGCGTCGAGATCGCTGCCACCCACCACGTCGTCAGCGCGAGAATCACCAGCCACGCATACAACACGCCCAGCACCACGCCAATCGTCGCCCCCACAACAGCCACCACCACACCCTCTCGTGACAAGAGCCGCGCGACCTGTTTTCGCTCCACGCCAACGGCCGCCAGCGTCCCCAGCTCCTTGGCGCGTTGCTCGACGCCAAGTTGAAACAACAGCGCGACGAGCATCACCGCCGCCGCGATCAGAAAGAAGCTGAAGCCTAGAAATAGGCCGCCGAACGGCGTCGTTCCTGCCGCTGCCATGAGCCCCATCGCCTTTAGAGGAACGATCGCCATCCCAACTGATGCCGGCTCGATGGCTCGTCGCAACGCGTCGATAGTCTCGCCATCGCTCTTTCCACCGACCGCTCGCAGCAAGCTAATCGTGCCCCACCGGCTGGGCCACATTCGTTTGGCGGTTGCCAAAGTTACGAATGCCTTCGGCGTCGTGCGATATTTTTCCCAGTAGTCTTCGTCCTGCGAGCGAATATTCTCCACCAACTCAAAAGGCAAATCCCAATCGGCAATCGTCTTCTGATCGGTCACACCAGGAAGCTCCGGCGTCAATTTCGGATCGGCTGCCAGTGTCGGTTTGCCCTCGGCCGTTTTGAGTGGAACGATGGCCCTCAACTTCAGCGGCGGCGATTCTCGCTCCCGCAATTTGCCGTGCGTACTTTCCGGCTCGTAATACTTCAGCGTGATGCGGTCGCCCACTTTCGCCTGCAAGTCGTCGGCTGTCCACTCGTTGAGGGCGATTTCATCGTCGGCCAACTGGATCGATTGGCCCTCCGCGCCGACCAACGGCCCTACATCCTTCTTCGAGTCGACGCCTACAACAATCGAATAGGGAATGGTCTTCTGCTTGTCTCCCTCGCTTACAGATATCGTATTGGCCAGATAAGTGGCCACCGGCTGCAGGCCGTCGCCCTGCCACAGTTTTTCCACCACGCCCACAACCGCGTCGGGCAAAACCAGTTGATCGGCCGCGACTTGAAAGCCACGCACATTTTTCAATTTTTCGACGCGCAGCCCGTAGTCTTCCAATTGAGGTTGTAGCGCGTGCTTGAGCGCTGCTTGGCCGGCAGCATCACTCGCAACCGTTCGTGCATCCGTCGCGACAAGAACTACATTCGCCTTCCCCGGCTTCTCGATCAACTTCTGCAGCGCACCAAGCGACACAAACAAATTCCGCGGCAACTGCTGACTCGGCGCGATCCCAAACCGCGCCAGCCCAACCGGCGGCAGAATCGCCCCGACTTTGAAACGTCGGCTACGCGAAGTTTTCTCAAGCTGCTTCGCCCCCAACGGGCTGTCGGCCGGAATCGCTCCCGCGATCGGAATCTGCAACAGAACGCTGTCGCCAACCGCTACGCCTAACTCATTGGCCAGCGGCTCTGTGATCGCGACTTCATCATCCGCAAGCGCCGTCGTCGGCCCACCTTCACCCAGCGACCAGAACTGCGGCTCACAACCAATCACGGCGACCGCCGTCGCTCGCCGCGCATCGGCCCGATTGCCCGCCTGCAACGTGCCATTCAAAAGAATCGCCGGCTGCGCACTGGAAAAATACTTCTTGAATCCAGCATCGACCGCCACTTCGTTCGCCAGTTCCGCGCGAAACATCTGCCCAGCCACAATTGCTGAATCGATTCGCCCTAGCCGCTGGAGCGTGAGATCGCGCAAGCTGCCCCGCATCGAGTCGCCGACCAAGAGCGCCCCCGTCAGCACTGCCGTGGCCACCGCCACCCCGAGCGCCACCGCCAAATGAATCCGTCGATAATGACGCAAACTGGCGACAATAAAGCTAAAGCTCGTCATAGCCCGCACATGACGTCAGACACTGGTTCCGCTCTTTCCCTGACACCTGACACCCGAAACCTGACACCTAATTCCCTCACGTCCCCCGCACCGGCCCATACCACTCGATCTGCTTGCGCGGACAGAACACCACCCCTTCCGCCTCGCAATACGGCCGCAGCCAGGCAGCCCGAGCATCCAGCTCCGCCTGCTCCACGCCCTGTGGCATCAAGAGCACACGCTCGCGCGCGATCTCCGGAAACTCGGCCAAGTACGCTTCGACTTCAATCAAGTCGCTCGGCGAATCGATCACAAACTTGATCTGGTACGCATATTCGCCCACCAATCGCCGAATCACCTCCGGCCGATGCCGCTCCCGCTCATGCCGCCGATGCCAATGCGGATGCGCCTTCGCTGCTGGCGATGATGAAGCAAACTTTGGACTGATCGACATCAAATCACACGCCACCGGCAAATAGAGCGTGCCGGCCGTCTCGATCGTCACATGCCGCCCTGCCCCGCGCAGACGTTCGCAAAGCGGAATCAACTCGGCAAACAACATCGGCTCGCCGCCCGTCAGCACCACATGTCGCGTGTCCCATTCCTCGACCTGAGCCACGATCTCGTCGGTCGACATATCGTGACCTTCCGGCCGCCACGACGCATACGGTGTATCGCAAAACCAGCACCGCAAGTTGCACCCACTCGCGCGCACAAACACACTCGGCTTGCCCGTCAGCAAGCCCTCGCCCTGCACCGACCTGTAAATCTCGGCGATACGCATTTTAATTCTGAAGATTAACCACGGAGACACGGAGAAGAGAAAAGCAATTGCAAATTGCAAAATGAGAATTGCAAATTGTAAATTGCCGACTCTGCAATTTGCACTTTTCATTTTGCAATTTGCATTTTTCAATATCTCTCTTGTCTTCTCCGTGTCCTCCGTGTCTCCGTGGTTAATTCTTATTCCTATAAATCCTGATAAACAATCGGATCCACCACCCCCGCTTCCGCAAAGCCTTTCAGCCGCAACTGGCACGCATCACAGCGACCGCAAGAAACTCCTTCCTCGTTCGGCGCATAGCACGTGTGCGTCAATCCATAGTCAAGGCCTAGCTCGGTCCCGCGACGAATGATCTCGGCCTTGGTCATCCGAATCAGCGGCGTGTGGATTCGAAACTGAATCGTCCCTTCGACGCCCGCTTTCGTCGCCAGGTTCGCGAGCTTTTCGAACTCCGCGATAAACTCCGGCCGGCAATCCGGGTAGCCCGAGTAGTCGACCGCATTCACGCCGATGAACAGATCGGCCGCGCCGACCACTTCAGCATAACCGAGCGCCAAAGACAGAAACACGGTGTTCCGTGCCGGCACGTATGTAACCGGTATGCCATGCGAGATCGCCCCTTCATCTCGATCGAGCGGCACTCCAATATCGTCCGTCAGAGCGCTCCCGCCAAATTGATCGAGCCCCACGGAGGCCACCACATGCCGCTCGACACCCAACGACTTCGCCACGCGTTTCGCCGCATCAAGCTCAAACCGATGCCGCTGCCCATAGTCGACCGACAGCGCAAACAACCGATACCCATCGTGCCGCGCAATCGCCGCCGTCGTCGCCGAGTCGAGCCCGCCAGACAAAAGAACAACTGCCAACCGTTTCACTATTTGATCAGAACTACTCATATACATAGCCGACCCATTCTGGGTCGGTTACTCATGGTTACATCAGGCAATGCAAGGTAGCCCAGCTGTCTTCCCGACCAAAATGGTCGGGCTATATTCCCATCGAGCAACCCATCTCCTCTTCGTGCCTTTTTGTGCTTTTCGTGGCCCCCTCCGCCCCTTCCATGGCTAATTCTATCATGCCACAATGCAGGGCCCGTCAACAGGAGCGGCACCATGTCCGAGTCTCGCAAACTGCTGGAAACCTTCGAAAACCAGTTTCCAGCCCGCGATTATGAAATCAAAATCGTGGCCCCCGAGTTCACCTCGGTCTGCCCGAAAACCGGCCAGCCCGATTTCGGCACCGTCACGATCATTTATACGCCCGACAAAAAGTGCGTCGAGCTCAAGAGCCTGAAATTCTACCTGCAAAGCTTCCGCAACCAGGGAATCTTCTACGAAAACGTCACGAACACGATCACCGACGACTTTGTTGCCGCCATCCAACCCCGGTTCCTGAAAATCGAAGCCGCCTTCAGCGCCCGCGGCGGCATCACCGAAACCGTCACCGTCAAATACACCTCGGCACTTTGAATTAAGGATTTACCACGGAGACACAGAGGGCACGGAGAAGAAATACAGGAGAACACTAATCTTCACTAATCTCCCTCAATAATAATGCGAAGGCAATTTGATCTTTCCATGATTTGATTAGCGGCGATTAGTATTCTTCTTTGCCTTGTTCTTCTCCGTGCTCTCTGTGTCTCCGTGGTTAATCTTCCTCAAGACATACCAAATTCGGTTCAACAAACCATGACCACTCGCCCTCAAATCGTTCTCTCCGCCTTCGGCGACGAAGCCGCGAACCACAAAACCGCCGCCGAGCAGTTCGCCGCGCTCGCGGCCGCGGGGTTGCAGTATTACAGCCTCCGCTTCGTCGATGTCGGCGAAGGGATCAAGAACGTGATGAAGCTCACCAAGAGCGAGATCACCAAGCTGCGCCATATCGAAGACGAGTACGGCATGAACGTCGCCTCGATCGGCTCGCCGATCGGCAAGGTGA
>CAZJWY010000168.1:0-11199 GCA_964549545.1 uncultured Planctomycetaceae bacterium
GCCAACCACAAGGTCTTCTTCCATCGCCCAAGTGGAACCGGTGCCAGTCACCGTGGCTGTGCCCGTCGAGCCGGAGAAAAAGCCGAGGTAGCCCACGGAATTGCTGACCTGCCCTCCCGCCTCGATGGTGAGCGTGCCGTTGCCATGGCTGCCAACAGTGAGCCAATTGCTGTTGGTGGTCCACTTGGAACCCACCCCGGTCACCGTGGCCGTCCCCGTCGAGCCGGAACCGTAGCCGAGATCGCCATAAATCGAGGAAACGTTTACCCCCTCGGAGATGAGCAAGCTGCCCAACCCCTTGTAGCCAGCGCCTAAGTCGCCTCCGCTGACCGTCACGTTCAACGTTCCGCCCGAACCGAAGGCCAGACTCTGTGAAGCTCCATGGGCGGCGTCGAATACGAGATCGGCGTCCAGGACGGCGCCGCCCGTCGCCGTGATCGTTCCATCGCCGTGGAGATCGCTCAGCGAGGCGTAAAGCGTTCTAGCCGTGACCGCTCCCCCATCGGACACGGTAAGCGCGCCACTGCCGCCAAATATATCGCCGACATAAAGCGGGCCGCTGTTCGTCCACTTGGAACCCACGCCGGTCACCGTGGCCGTCCCCGTCGAGCCGGAGCCGTAGCTGAGGTAGCCCGTAACCGAGGAAACATCGCCCCCCGCCGCGATGGTTAGCGCGCCGTTGCCAGAGGAGTAGCCGAAAACGAGCTCGCCGCTGTTGGTCCATTTGGAACCGGCGCCCGTCACCGTGGCCGTTCCACCGTCGCTGAGGCGGCTATAGTCACTACTGCTAACCTCCCCTCCCGCCGCGATGGTGAGCGTGCTGTTGTGAGAAGAAATCGATGACGTGCGAATCGTGCCGCCGTCCCTAACTTCGACGGTCGCGGTTCCCTTATCACCATAACCAAGCCAGAGCCCTCCCTTGGCATCCACCAGCGAACCGACGCCTGTGACAAGCATCTCTCCGTGGCCCGTCAGTTCTGGAGAGCCAGCAATGTACGACTGCCCTCCCAGCCCGATATAGGAGGGATAAATCCCGTACGTGCCATCGTCGTTGTAGACGCCTAATTCCGGCGGAGCGATGAAACTTGCACCGTTGCGAACTTCGAGTCGGCCGCTATTGCCGCGCCCTCCGATAATCGTGGTGCGCCAGCGATCATAGAGATCATCATCCAAGGTGGCTGCGGGCAATTCGAGCGCAACCCCAGGGCCGTCCAGAATCATCGTGCCGGGCCGAGCTGTTTCATCAGCGCCAATTGCCGGTCCAATATTTAAATCCTTTGTCAGGATTCTGCCAGGATGCCCCAACGGGTCGATATTGACCGTGAGCGTGGCGGAATCTGCGAGCGTTACTTCATGGACTGCGGACCCTACTGTCAAGGATGATGTGAGATACCTCAAATAAGGAGGATCATCATCACCGAATATCTGAGTGTTTGCGAACTGGAATGTGTAGTTGCCGCTAACTACATAGGCATTGCGGGCCGTTTCCTCGCCATAGGAATTGAGCGGACTTTCGTTGCCGGTAATGAATAAGACGGTTACATCGGCAACAGTTGTTCCAATCGTTCTGCCAAAGTAAACATCCGTGAATAGATCGGGCACAACCGAAGGATCCCAGCTTGCAGCAGAGCGGTACTGGCCGAAGGCCGGTTGCGCCCAATTAAGGGCAGCACAGTCGCACGGCGTAACCGCTGCCGCTGCGATAAGCATCAATCCGATGGCGCGACCAATACTGCGAAGCACAAGGCGCGGCGCGCAAAGTAGATGCCGTGCGATACACCTGGCGTTTGTATTCTGGGCATAAGAATAAGAATGGTTCAAGACATGCGAGGGACAATTCATAGACGGTTCTTCCTGGTTAGTGAAGTCGAATAGTTGACAACGCGCATTGGTGGCCGCAGCGAAAGCGGCCGCCCAACTTGGTCGGTTGAATCTGGTGTCACTAAAACTTCACTAGCAAGAACCGTTATTTAGGGGTGGTGGTGAGGAAAACTCTTTGACGAAATCAACTCAGCATCGTAGTTAGAGTATCCACTTACTGGCAGCCGGCGCGGTCGCTCGTTGCCAATATGGCAAACAGCATTGAAGCAGCGATCAGCGGGGCGCAAGTCGAAGCGTTGACGCTTCGCAGAGATCGGCGTCGACGCACCATCGAAATGACAAACAAAAATGGAATGCTTGTAAGCGCAATCGTCGCCGGCTCGGGGACGGCGGTTATGCGGAATTCACCGTTGCCGGTGTTTTGCAGTTGCAAACCAGCGGGGAAGACGAACGAGGCGCGAGACAGATCGAGCGCCCCGCCGACGTTGAAGAACTTGAAACTGTCGCCGGCAAGCGGCTGGAAACCGTTGAGGAGCGAGACCTGGATCGTCCCGAGGATGCTCAAGTCGCCGGCGACTTGAAGTTGATCGAACATACCGGCGGTGGTGCCAGCGAATTCGAGTTTCAAAGTGCCGAGCTGGCTGATCAACAAGTCGCCGTCGATCGTCAGCTTGCCGGGCGAAGCGCCAGGAGAAATCGTGCCGCTGGGCAGAACCACAACATTCGCGTCGATTAAGCCTGTACCGGAGAGCGTGCCACCAGAGCCGATCGACAGCGCTCCAGGAATTGGAGTGCCTGCAACTGCTCCGACGGAAACGGCGCTAAGCGAGTCGATTTCAACGGTTCCAAGTGACCATACGCGTAATTCAGAGCCCACGCTGGTGATTCCGTGATCCTTTACGCTTAGCTTCCCGATTCCGCCCGCAGCAGTATCGCTGCCGCCGACGTATAGATTACGAACGACCGCCCATTTCGATCCAGCGCCGGTTACCGTGGCTGTGCCCGTCGCGCTAGACACGAAGCTGATGTCGCCCTGGTCACTGCTGACCTCTCCCGCGGCTTCGATGGTGAGCGTGCCGTTGCCCGCGCTGCCGACATTAAGGCCACCGCTGTTGGTCCATTTAGAGCCCGCGCCGGTCACCGTGACCGCGCCCGTTGTGCCGGAGTCGTAGCCAAGATGGGCGTAGATGTTATTGCTGACCTGCCCGCCCGCTTCGATGGTGAGCGTGCCGTTGCCATAGTCGCCGACATAGAGACGTTCTCCGAGTGTCCATTCGGAGCCCGCGCCGGTCACCTTGGCCGCACCGCTTGAGCCAGGGCCAGAGCCGATGGAGCCATAAAAACCGCCGACGACCTGCCCTCCCGCCTCGATGGTGAGCGAGCCGTTGCCCAAGCCGCCGACAGTGAAAGCGCTGCTGGCGCTCCATTTGGAACCGGGGCCGGTGACGGTGGCCGTGCCCGTCGAGCCGGACTGAAAGCCAAGGTAGCCAAGCCCCGAAGAAACGTTCACTCCCTCGGAGATGGTTAAGCTGCCAGACTGCTTGTAGCCAGCGCCTAAATGGCCTCCGCTGCTGCCCGTCACGTTCAACATCCCGCCGGAACCAAAGGCAAAGCTTTGCGAAGCTCCATGCGCGGCGTCGAACGTGAAATTGGCGTCCAGAACAGCTCCGCCTGCCGTGATCGTTCCATTGCCATGGAGATCGCTCAGCGAGGCGTAAAGACTACTAGTCACGACTTCTCCTCCGTCAGCCACGGTGAGTGAGCCATTGCCAAAGTTGCCGACGTAGAGAGCGCTGCCGTGGGACCATTTGGAGCCGACGCCTGTCACTGTGGCTACGCCCGTCGAGCCGGCGGCATAGCCGAGGGAACCCGAGGTAGTGCTGACCTGCCCCCCCGCCTCGATGAGGAGCGTGCCGGCGCCATAGGAGCCGATGTCGGTGAGACCGTTGGCGGTCCATTTGGAACCCGCGCCGGTCACCTTGACCGTGCCCGTCGAGCCGGCGGACCGGCCGAGGAATATGCCGCTATTAACGTCAATGCTGACCTCCCCTCCCGCCTCGATGATGAGTGTGCCGTTCCCAAGTTCGCCGATAGTGAAACTGGCCGGCCTACCGCTGCTGGTCCACTTGGATCCCACGCCGCTCACCGTGACCACGCCCGTCGAGCCAGAGTGATAGCCGATGGTGCCCCCGGAATCGCTGACAAGCCCGCCATCTTTGATGGTCAGCGTGCCGTTGCCAGCGAAGCCGACATCAAGGGGTCCGCTATTAGTCCATTTGGAGCCCGCGCCGGTCACCGTGACCGTGCCAGTACCGGAGGCAATGCCGAGGTAGCCCGTGGTATTGCTGACCTCCCCTCCTGCCTCGATCGTGAGCGCGCCGTTGCCAGAGTTGCCGACACGGAGATCGCCGCTGTTGGTCCATTTGGAGCCCGCGCCGGTCACCGTGGCCGTGGCCGTGCCCGTCGAGCCGGAGGCGGCATTGCCGAGGGAACCCGAGGTATTGCTGAATTGTCCCCCCGCCGCGATGAAGAGCGCGCCACCCGAACCGATCGACAGTCCACGTTCTGGAACGTCTGCGACGGCCCCGACAGAAACGCCGCTAAGCGAGTCGATGCCAACGGTTCCAGACGACAATATACGCAATTCAGAGCCCACGCTTGCGTGCACACCCTCTTCGAATAGGATGTGGCCGTCTTCACCGATCGTCAGCGAACCGGTGGTAAAGTCGTTGTAATACGACCAGTAGTAGTGTCGCCCATCTAATCGAAGTGTGGCCGAGTTTACCCCATCTTTACTGACGACCGTCTCCCTGGTCGTTAAAGTGCCACTCTGGAACAGTCCCGTTGGCGGCGGAACATAAAAAGGCGCGTTGGCATCGAACACAAACGTGAATTCTCCTCCGGTGACGGCGAGCCTGTCGATATTTGCCGCACCGCCCGGAATGAACGTCGTATTATTGGATGCCGTGTAAGGCGGCACGTTCACGTCGCCGAAGTAAATTGTCGTTGGCGGGCCGTTGAAGCGCGCACGATTCGCTACGTTGAAGTCCGCAGCGTCGGCGCCGGTAGGCACATGAAAGTTCGACCAGTTGTCGCCGTGGAAGAATGAACCCCAGTTGAACGGGTTTCCGCTGCCGAACGCGCTTTGATAGCCGACCCAATAACTGTCGGCAGCCGAGGCAGGCGACGAGAGAAGAAAAAGCGAAGCGACGCCAACAAAGGTTACTACAGCGTTGCGGAGCGATGCCGCGTATGCACCTCTCGCGAAAGAATGCAAAGGAATGGCGTCGGACCGTCGAAGGTCAATGCCGCCGTCGTTCGGGCGGTGCGTTAGCAGAATAGTCTGATAGCTCATGGAAGGCGCTTTCTTTGTGATGAAGTCAAAGTATCGAAAGACCGGCTCGCGCCCTCGCAAGACTGCGAGCTGCGCGGGCAGGTACCGGGTTTAAGTTCAATTAAGACTTCATTAGCAAGAACCGCCTCCTATTGGCGTCATCGACGATCGGTAATGACTCAGTATCTTAATTGCAATATTAAGTCGCAGGCAGTCGGCGCTCGTGCCGTCGTCATTTAAGCTGTCAGCGTTTTTGCCGACAGGTACACCAGCCGACGCGATGTGATAATGCGAGGACGTAGAGCAATAGTTCGCCACGCCCCGTCGTTCCGGTCTTCTCGAAGATGCGCGCCTGCTGGGTGCGGATCGTCGAGATCGAAATTTCCAACCGGGATGAAACCGCTCTCAACGAAGCTCCGCGCACGATCAACTCCAAAATCTCGGCCTGCCGCGACGAAAGTTTCATTTCCTTGACCATTGCCCGCCAATGCTCGGCAGCCAACGGGAGCGGCGGAAGCTCGCTTATTGGTGAATCGACGTGCCTAGCAGGGCGTTTGGTCATGAATCGAGCAGGCTAAGCCAGGCGAAGTACAAACGCTCGGCGACTACAGGCAAGAACTCTGCATTCCGCCCGTAGACTGTGGGCAGCGCCTACTGGGGTAGCGACAATCGACGGATAAACCGAACACTCAGCGGAAAAGTTCCTCGGCTTTTTCGAACAGAGCCCGCGGGGAACTGGCGACAGGGGCGGCCGCGATGACCTCAGGAGGTGTTTTAGAATTCTCCCTCTCCCTTTGGGAGAGGGTTGGGGTGAGGGAGAATAGCAGGAAATTAAGGCACCCTCACCCTGCCCTCTCCCGGCGGGAGAGGGTTTCAAGGCAGCTAAGGACCAGACCCCGACTTTGCAATTCTCCTGCGATGAGCTGCCGGTGGTTGCGCACGGAAACGCAACACGCTGTAGAATTGTCCCGAAGGCGTCCGCGCTGGAGCAGTTTGTCATTGGAGGCAAGTTACAACAGTGGACAGATTCGAGAGAAACGACCTACCCTCGGATGTGGTGCTTACGAACGTTCCACGTTATGTAGACGCCGCGCGAGCAGGTTCGCAGGAGGCTTTAGAGCGGCTCTTGGAGTTTTATCGCGTCTACCTCCGCCAAGCAGCTCGTCAGGGGCTGGATCGAGACCTGCGCCGCAAAATAGACCCGTCTGACCTTGCACAGATCACTCTCATCGAGGCCCACCGCGACTTTCACGGATTCACTTCGTCTACTCACTCTCGTCTGCAAGCGTGGTTGACGACGCTACTGCAAAACAACCTGGCCGATGCGCGCAAGAGATACCGCCATACGGCTAAACGGGATGTATCGAGAGAGCTCGCGTATGATTCGGGGCTGAAGAAACTGGCAGACGTTAAGCAGCCAGCGACGGAAGGGGCGACTTTAGCATGGGAAAATTATCAGAGTGCGTTGGCCAAGCTTCCCACCCACTATCAAGAAATCATTGGCTTGCGACACTCAGAGAGACTGTCGTTCATTGAAATTGGCGAAAGGTTGGGGAAAGCAGCCGATGCGGCGCGGATGTTGTATGGTCGGGCGGTCAAGGCACTGAAATCCGAATATGAAAACGGCCGCCCATGACGAATCGTAACCATTCAATCCGTGGCGCCCGTGGTGGTGATGCAGAGGAGCGGAACTGGCCGCAGTCGCGGGGGGCGCATCCTCAGGTCCTTTCCGAGCACCCGGAACTTGCGTCGCTTCAACAGTTTATCGACGACTTGGACGCGGCTTGGCCGCACGTTGGAGAACATGTCCGCAATGATCCACCGACGCACTCTTCTGGCGCTGAAGCCAAGCCTTCTGGTTTTGGCCGCTTTATTCTTCATGAAGTGCTTGGCGAAGGGGGCTTCGGGATTGTTTTTCGAGCGTTCGACCCCGCGCTAGGGCGCGAGGTCGCCTTGAAGCTGCCGCGATTCGAAACGTGGTCGTCTGGCGAACTGCGCGATCGCTTCTTGAGAGAAGGCCAAGCCGCCGCGGCGCTCAGTCATCCTAACATTTTGCCAGTGCATGAAGCGGGGGCCGTGGATGGCATTGGCTACATTGTCAGCATGCTATGCCAAGGCCCCACATTGGCGCGTTGGCTTGCCGATGCTAAAGGATTATGTTCTTCCCGGGTGGCCGCTTGGCTCGCGATGAGCGTGGCACGCGCGGCCCATCATGCCCACGAGCGCGGCATTTTGCATCGCGATATCAAGCCTTCCAATGTTTTACTGGAACCGAATCCAGAAATCGCGGATCACCTGGGATTCATTCCGCGTTTGACCGATTTCGGTTTGGCGAAGCATTTGAACAACGCACCACGGCACACGGCAACCAACATTCAGGTTGGGACACCCCGTTATATGGCGCCGGAGCAAATCGGCGCACGCGATGCAAAGGACATAGGAATATTCACGGATGTCTATGCGCTGGGGGTTGTGCTGTATGAATTACTGACTGGCCGCGTGCCTTTCGACAGCGAGGATCAACTCGAACTAGCGAGGAGCATTCAGGAAGGGGAGCCGCCTGGAGTTCGCTCTCTTCGAGGGGACGTTTCCAGGGACCTAGAAACGATTTGCCTCAAGTGCCTCGAAAAGCGGCCGCATGAGCGATACCGATCCGCTGGCGAACTGGCCGACGACTTGCAGCGATACCTGGCGGGCGAGGAGGTTGTGGCGCGTCCTTTGGGTTGGGGAACGAAGTGGTTGCGTCGTTGCCAGCGCCATAGGCTGGTAACTACTCTCTGCTGCTTGATTCTACTCTCTCTATTAGCTGGTCTCGGCGGAATTGCTCATCAATGGAAAAGTGCTAACCGGTATGCGCAAGCTGTCGAGCAAAGCCTTATAGAATCCGAGCAAGGACTTGTAAACATGGCATGGGTATTTCAAGAAGTGAACCTTTGGGCCGAAAGTGCTGATCCGTTTCAGGAAGGTGACCGCGAACCTTTGTTGAAGCACTATCGCCAGATGCTTGACCGCCCTGCGCCACTTCGTCCGTCCCCTTCTTACCAAGCGACAATGGAATCGTTTCGAGCGCGAGTCGCAGAATTGGAAAACCTGGAAAGCGAAGCCGACTTGCGATTCAGAAAGACTATCAATCTGTGGACCGAACTAGCGCAGCGCGATTCGAAAAACGAATCATATCGACAGGCACTCGTACTCAATCTGTTTTCTTATGGCACACATTTACGGCGATACGGACACACAGACCATCCATTGACGGAAAAAAAGGAGCGGCATTTATTTTCTTACTTAATTGGATTTGATCGTGCGGAAGGAACGGTTGTGCGAGATTATGTTCGTTTTTTGATCGACCGAGGTAAGACCCTAATGCGCCTGGGCCGAGAGCGTGAGGGCCATCACTGTTTTCAGTTTGCACAAACCCTGGCTCAGAAAAACGTGCAGACATTTCCCGAAAACGTCGAACTCGCACGACTGTATGCTCGCACGGCCTTCTATCTGGGATGCAGCAGTAGGCGGTTGGGGAACCGAGAGGAAGCTATAGGTTTATTCCACCTGACCAGTCACGTGCTGGAACGCTCGATAGGAACGGAAAACCCCGCGACCGAAGATTTAATGCTGCGAGTCGAAGGGTGGAGGCTCCTGGCTGCGTGCGTGCGCGACGATCAACGAGTCGATGACGCCTTGACGGCGTTCGAAACTTCGAAGTATTTTCTGCTTAAGTTGCCCGGCGAAATCGCCGAGACGCCCCGCGCGTGGAATATATTGGCATCCATTCAAAGCAACTTGGCCGAACTGTATGAGTCAAAGGCGATGGCCTCTGACGCTCGCCGTAATTGGGAGCAGTTCTGCGAGTCCACCCAAAAATCTCTAGCTACAGGCTGCGCGCTGGAGCGAATGACTAACAAATTGCCAATTGTCCTTCATCAACTGGGCACAGAGCTACAACGAGAGGAGCGATGGTCCGAAGCAGCTTGTTGTTTCGAGCAAGCATGCAACGCTTTTGAGCGAGTCGACACATTGCTTTCGACAAGCAACGAACGACGAAAGATTTGGGCGGACTGCCTTCATCGCCTAGCCGAACGGGCTACGGAAGCGAATGACATCCCAAGAGCGATCGCTTTTCACGAGCGAGCTATCGAGGTATTGCAACCTGCCGTAGACCACGATGAGGATGAGCGAGATTTTTTGGCGCTGATTACTAATTATCGAGAATTACTTGCTCAATTGCAGAGAAAACTCAAACCAGTTGAACACAGCCTATCGACGAATACACGGGGACATGCTGGCGCAAGTAAATGAATAAGATATCTGATCGCCGAGCACCAAAAGCGGCTTCCCCAGATGAAGATTTGCTCCAGCACCTTGGCGGTAGTACAGTCCGCAGTGTATTGCCGAACGGCAGTCTCTCGTGTCGATTGATGCCCACTTCGACGCTGCCACTGCAGCTGCGCGGGAAAGAAAATGCAGCGCTGCGCTGCAGTCAGTTCGGGAACGCTCGGACAGGTCGAGAGCGACGAGACAATGTTTCCCGAGGAATTTGCAGATCCTCGGGAAACCAGCGATAGCGAAGCTCCCCCGCTAGGACTCGAACCTAGGACTTAGCGGTTAACAGTTTGAGCCAGGGGACGCCGAAAACCCAAGGATTCTTCGGGAATTTCTATCATTCTACCGCTTCCATCGATCAATGCAAACCATTGCACAGAATTGCATTATTTCTCGGGGAATTGCGGTAGTTTTAAAAAGTCGGGCGCGACCAAACCGGTAGACTACCGATTTTGATTTACACTGAACGTTCCTGAGAGAAGCCTGAGTGTTCTTTTGGTGAACGAACGCATAGATGATGAACGAACGCACAGATGCCCCCAGAATCGTTCCGACGGGTTGGGTCGAGGTTTGATACCTTGGGAATCGGCCTCAGTCTGCGGGGCATGCAATCGTGGCCCGCTCTCCCTTGGGCGCTTGCTCGCTTGTGAACTGCACGCGCCGTTCCTGAGTGAAAAAATACATCGCGCCCGTTGGCGCGGATGAAACCGAAACCCTTGTCGAGTCGCAAACTGCAAACTGTTCCGGTTTCCATAATTTGCAATTACAAATTTGGAATTAAAACCGCCGCCGCCGGGCGGAGCAAAATGCCCGACGGCAGCGGGCGGAGCACGGCGGGTAGTCATGCCGCCGCGACGATGATTAACTTTCCGCCGGCTCGCCGCTTACCATGAGTCCGGCCAGCGGTTCACCACGCGCGACGCCAATATCGCTGTAGCCGCGCATCTGGATGCCGAGCGTGCTGAAGTCGGCTTCCGCCGTTTCGATCGTTGGTTCAACTCTTCCGTTCAAGGCAAGCACCAACATTGCAGGCAACAAACTTGGGGAACGGAACAGATACCAGGCGTGCCCGTCGGCGTCGCCGCCAAGTGATTCGTCAGCAAGCCAATCGACAACCACCAACTTCGCCAAGTTCGCGAACGGGTTGGCGTTGCCGACGGTGGTTGTCGTGGATGCGCCGCCTGCCACGATGCCGCTTGAATTGATTAGGCGTCGCGCGACGATTTCGTCGTTCGGGTGGACGAGCATCACAGCCGGCGCGCCGCCAAGCAATCGGCTTCCGTCGGCTGCTGGGGACCGCATCGATCGGAACGCAATGAGCGCGGCTGCGAGGTCGTCGCCGGCGTCCGTCAGCACGCCGTCAATCAGGTTGCCGGTCGGTTCGGAATAGAACGAATCGTTCGCCATGAAGGCAGACCAGAACAAGCGCCGCAGTTTTTGCCCGGCACTGCGCCCCAAGCGGCGCGGAACGTCGGTCAGCGCGCTTAGATCGTCATTAATAATATTTTGGCGATCGAGGCCCAACATGACACCGTACGTTGCAGCTTGGCCCGTGAGTTTGTCGTCGGACACCTGGCCGTGCTTGAGCTGCCCGCCGGCGGGAACTTGCTCGAAGGGCAAATCGTCCAGCAGGCGAATGAAGCTTGCTTCCTTGAAGTCTCGGACGCTTTTCACTTCGCTGATTGCGCGCCACTCGTCGCCCATTTCTTGGAAACCTTGTAAAA
>CAZJWY010000169.1:0-11181 GCA_964549545.1 uncultured Planctomycetaceae bacterium
CGCGCACCGAGACGGTGCGCGACGAAGCCGCGATGCGGCAAGTCGGCAAAATCTACCGGCTGCTAGGTTTAGCCGTCTCCCCCGACGACTGCAGCCTCGCCCTCCGCGGCCTCCAAACCCTCGGCGTCCGCCTCGCCCAACTCGAACAATCGACCCTCACGATCGCGAACTGGCTCAAGCAGCGCCCAGAAATCAACCTCGTCCTCCACCCCGCCCTCCCCGACTGCCCCGGCCACGACATCTGGAAACGCGACTTCACCGGCTCCGCCAGCGTCTTCTCGATCGTCTTCAAAAACGACTGGACGCCCGAGCGCATCATGCGCTTCGTCGACAGCTTGAAACTCTTCAAAATCGGCTACAGTTGGGGCGGCGTCACGAGCCTGGTGATGGCCTACAACGGCCTCACCCGCCAACACCGCAACTATGGGCGGCAATTAGTGCGATTCAACATCGGGTTGGAAGAAACCGAAGACCTCATCGCCGATCTCGAACAAACAATGTCGCGGGCCACCGAGTAGCTGAATCCCCACGAATTCGGATTCGCAACCGTCTTAAGTGTCACTCTACGCCGTTAACCCTTTTGGGATGCAATAGCCACGAGAAACACAAAAAGGCACGAAACTTTTGGTGACTTTTTGTGTTTCTCGTGGCCAACAAGACGAGCGAGCGGTTAGTAGACCGCAGAGCGACCGACAACACGCATCGCGCTGGCTCGGTATAATCATCTCCAAACCGCGCAATAAAGAATTTCCCGTTTCACCGTTGGCGGCAAAGCGATGTCCATTCGCCAACTCACCGTATCCGGCTATCGCTCTATTCAAGGGCTCAGCGTGCCACTTGGTCGTTTGAATCTAATCGTCGGTCCAAACGGCTGCGGCAAAAGCAACCTCTACCAGTCAATGTTTTTACTGGCACAAGCAGCTAACGGTCGGCTCGCCCAAGCATTGGCCAATGAGGGAGGAATGCCCTCTGTGTTGTGGGCTGGCGAACGAAAGCGAGGACCGGTACGCATGACACTCGGCGTGGCGATCGACGGCCTGTCTTACGAGCTAAGCTGTGGTCTGCCGGTTCCATCCAGTTCTGTATTCCATTTGGATCCGGAAATTAAAGAAGAAAAGATTTGGACCACTCAGAACGATGGCAAGCGGGTCTACCTTCTTGATCGCAAAGGGCCGTCCGCCTGGGTAAGAGATTTGGAGGGACGTCGGGTCCAGTACCCGCTCATGATGTCCACATCGGAGACTGCCCTCTCACGAGTTCGCGAACCACATCTCTATCCAGAGCTTAGCGCTTTGCGCGAGGAGATGAATCATTGGCGTTTTTATCACCACTTTCCCACGGGTCCCGATGTACCGGCTCGCAATCCACAACCGGGCGTACAAACGACAGTTCTTGCGCACGACGGAAGCGATCTGGCTGCGGCAATCCAGACAATCTTGGAGATTGGTGATCGTGAAGCACTTGGCAACGCCGTCTGCAGTGTGGTCAAGAATGCGGCGCTAGAGATTGATACCGACAGCCATTGCCGAATGGTCGTCGAGCTACAAATTCCGGGAATCAAGCGACCGCTTCAAGCGCGCGAGCTATCCGATGGCACGCTACGCTACCTCTACCTCGTCGCCGCTCTCCTCAGCCCCCGACCACCGGAACTCATTGCACTCAATGAGCCAGAAATGAGCCTGCATCCCGACGTGATCGACTCATTGGCCAGGCTGATCGTCGGGGCGTCGAAAACGTCGCAAATGTGGATCGTAACGCACTCCGAAATACTGGCTGAGCTAGTGGAACGGTACTCCTCAGTGAGCGCAATCCGTTTGCATTTGGTCGAAGGCGAAACCCGCATCGTCGGTAGGGAGGGACACTACTACGATGAGGAAGACGAGGAGAACTAATTGTTTCGCAAATTCGTACGCTTTCACGACCACTTACGCAAACTGACAGGTGGCCATAAATGCTTGTGGAAATACCCACCGCATTTTGCTAGGTTCGGTCAGCCACTTTCAGCATGCTAGACGGCGCTAGAGAAACATTACCGGCACATGCGGCCCAGGGATGCCATGTGGCAAGAATACTTTCCGCACCTTTCGAGAATTATCAACGCGGATGTAAAGCTTCGCCTCGCCGGATGGAATCGGCTCGCATGCGTCACTTACGATGATTTCATTCGGTCCAACATGAGATAGTCCCAAAGTCACACCGCCTACCAAGAGTGATAGATCAACTTCAGCGGAATAGGGAGTGATGGTAGACATGGCGGACGAATCCGAACTCATTTTCAGGGCAGAATCCTACGCTAAGAATAACCGCCGTCGGATTATACGTAAAGCGCGGCTCGGTGGTGGTACCGATGGCGAAGTGTGGCGGTCCACCAGACCATCTGCTATCAAGGTCGTCTTGAACGCAAGAAACTACCGCGATGAGCTCGAAAGCTACCAGCGATTGAAAGCCGCGGATATCCACAGGCTATGTGGCTTCAATGTTCCGCGGTTGTTCGGCTGGAACGACAAGTTACAAGTCATCGAAATGTCCATCGTCAAACCACCATATCTCTTGGACTTCGGCAAGGTCTATTTCGATGCTCCGCCAACCGAGGTCTACGACCAGGAGAGACTAAAAATCGCGGATGCCGAGGCAAAGGGAAATTTTGGTTCCAATTGGCCAATCGTTTCGCAATTGCTGTACGCGCTCCAGGAAAGAGTTGGGATCTGGTACGTCGACCCAAAACCAGCCAATATCGATTGCGGAATTGATGATCCGGACTGGGACAAAGAGCCCGACCTCGATTATTCACAATACGACGACGAACTGGGCGAGGAATGATTAACGCAATTCACTGTTACAGCATCTCCTCCCGAAACCCCTTTCGCCACCGGCTCGTCGTCTCCCCCGCAATCATAAACAAACCATCCCCGCGGTAATGCATCGTCTTCGGCCACCGCGGCCGTGTCGCCACGTGGGCCTTTACCACCTCGAACACAAACAAGCTGTACTTCTTAATCAGCTTCGCATCCACCAGCCGGCACTCGAAGTTCGCATGGCACTCGGCAATCAGCGGCGCGCTAACTCTCGTCCCCTGCTCCGCCGTCAGCCCGAACTCGTCGAACTTGTCCGGCTTCGGTCCGTGATAATTGCCGATCCCAACGACCGTCTCCGCCAGCGCAACCTCGGGCACGTTAATGACGCACTCTTTGCTCCGCCGCACCAGCTCGTGGCTATAGTTCTGGTCCCAGATAAAGCAGCCGACGAGCGACGGCTCGTCCATCATCACCATGTGCCAACCCATCGTCATGATGTCGCGCTCGCCCTTGTAGGCCGAGCTCACCAGCACCACCGGTCCTGGCTCCAAATACTGCCGCACTCGTTCGACCGGCAGATCACGCTTCGTGTATTTCTTCATGCGACAAAATCTCAAGTGGCCAAAAGTCACGGATAGCAATTTGATTGCTGTTTTGCTAACGTGTGTTGAATGTATACAAATGTTCAATTCGGTGGCGGGCTCTCGCCAACCTGGCCGAACTCCGTACCCTATGGGAACGGCTCAAAAATAACTTCGGCAGATGGAATTCACCACGGAGACACAGAGAGATCACAGAGAAGAAATCAAAGGAACCGCATATGAACACAGATAAACGCGGATAAAAGCAAGATAATCTCTTCTTGAATTAGTATCTGCGTTTATCTGCGGACAAACATCTTCTCCGTGCCCTCTGTGCCTCTGTGGTTATTCTGGAAACAAAGCAGTTATTTTTGAGTCATCCCATAGCACCCTGCTGCCGGCGCTCATGAAATTATCAATATTCAGGCCGCTCCGCCGGCTGTCGAAACGCGCAAACACTTCCGACAACCTAACTTGCAAAAATCAAGCCACAGGCAGAGCAGCGAGTTTTGGAATTAAAAATCGACTTCGCCACCTGCACCAAAATAGCCGATGTCCACCACCACACAACCCGATGAAACTGCGCGCTCAGCGGCGCTGTGGCCACAAATCTACGGCGACGTCTTCGCCTTCGCCGACGACTTCCCCAGCAATCTATCGGGCGACAACCTCAGCCGCTCTGGGTGCTTCTGGAACGCCCGATTCAACCGATCCACCAGCTTCTTCCCAGATAGTTCCTTTTCCAATTCCTTACGCAAGAGCTCGCCCAGCTCTTTAGCGACCGCTCCACGCACGTCGCTGATCCGCTTCAGCTTGAAGTCGTCGAACTTCAGCCGCGCCTCGGTCACAACAGGTCGCAGCTCGATGCCAGGAATCAGCGTCGATGATTCCACCGTCGCCACGTCGACTTCGGCGTCGATCCAGAGTCGAATCGCGGTGTCTCCCTCAGCCTCGATCGAGATGATGTGGACGCCGTGCTCGTACACCACGGCCCGCGCCCAGCCGTGCGCCTTCGCGGCGACAAATAGCTTGAGCGCATATTTGCCCGACTCCAGGCGATGCAGATCGTCGATGCGGATCTCCAGGTTCTTGTCCGGCTCGACGAGCGTGACGCGATACTTTTTCCACACGCCATCGTTCACTTCGCTCCGCTTGCTATGGATGTCGAAGCGGAAGAAATTGCCCTCGCTACGGAGCCCCGTGGTGATTTTTTTCGTCTTGCCCCAATCCTTCTCCCCTGCGAACTCGCGCGGCACCGCTTCGGCAATCAGCGGAACAATCAGCCGCACGATTATCTCCGGCGTAATCCCACTGAACGTCGACAGCGCAGGACCCGCCCATCCAGACGCGGTCATCGCCCATACGGCCGACAGCGCGAGAAGCATGCGACGAGGCTTGAATACGCAGTCCATTCCGGTAAGCCGACCTGATGTGATGAAATCCGCTCCGCAAGCGCAGGGCACTTTGTCGCGGTTGCCCGAGTGCCGTTGGAACTACGTAGCAGAGTCGATCCAGGTTTGCCAGTTCAAGGCCGCGAGTGCTAGCAATCTCGACCTGGCTCGAGTCTTCCGTACACTGAACTGCATCGCACCACAACAAGGACGACATGCGATCGTATGCAGCGAGCCGGAACGGCTCGGCTATATAGCCCAGCCGTTTCGGCTGGGGACGGTTGGAAACGACATACATGAGGTACGCGGTGCCCCGCAGCAAACAATGGAGTGTCGAAGTCGAGGAGTTTCGCGGATTTGGCCGATCCGACTTCTGGCCGTTCCGCGGCCGGCTCCGGTCGCTGCCCGTGGGTGCCGACCTTGTCAAGGTCCGTCGATCGCTGCGCGATTCCTGCCCGGTTCGCTCGGGCGTTTATGGAATGATCGACCCCGCTGGCCGGTTGATCTACGTCGGCATGTCGATCGCGCTCCGCAAACGACTGGTGACGTATTTCCAGGGCGGCGCGGCGATTCGCAAGGAATGTCGTATTGCCAGCAACACCGATCGGCTGGTCTGGGAAGTTGTCGGCCACGAGTTGGCTTCACAGCTTCGCGAGCTGGAGCTGATTCGCCGCCATCAACCATTGTTCAACGTCAAGGGTTTAGAGCCGGATCGGCCGCTAGGATACCTCTACATTTCGCGCGAGGACGCGCCGCGCGTGCGCGCCGCGCGGCGTGTGCCGAAGGGTGTGCGCCACGTCTGGGGGCCGCTGGCCATCAATTGGCGAATCAAGGACGCGCTCGAAGTCGCCAATCGGTATTTCAAGCTGAGCGATTGCCCCGCCTCGGTGCCCATGCATTTTGCCGATCAGCAGAGCTTGTTCTCGCTCGACCTGCGGCCGGAGTGCTTGCGCCATGAGATGGGAACCTGCCTTGGTCCATGTGCTGGCGAATGTACGCGAGCAGAGTACACTGCCCAACTACGCGCCGCCCGAGCGTTTCTCGATGGCCGCAACCTGGCGCCCCTCGTGCAGATGGAGAACGACTTGCAAGAGGCCGCGCGGCTTTGCCAGTTCGAGCGAGCGGCCAGCCTGCGCGATCGGCTGGAACGATTGCAGTATCTTTACGAGCGGCTGGAGCAACTGCGCGAGCCCGCTTTGCCGAGTCGGTTCATTTATCCCGTCACGCTACGGAAGCAAAGCATTTGGTACCTGTTGGCCGCTGGCCGCGTGGTGGGTGCCACCCGAGTGCCGCGAAGCGATAGGGAAGCCGACCGCTGCTTGCGACGGCTGCGGCAAGCGTTTCAATCTGACCCGAGTGTCGACGCCCCCACCGATCGACCGGCTCGCCAGATCGTCGCGGCGTGGTTTCGCAGCCATCGTGACGAGTTGCAATCGATTCTCTTGCCCGACGAGGCCGAGCAATTTTGCCAGCGGTTGCGAGCATCATGAGTCGGCTACCGATCGGCACGATTTGACGGCGTTGCTCCCGACCCCTACGATTCGATGCGATGTTACTCTATCTCTTTCTGCTGTTGATCGTTTTGCCGCTCGTCGAGCTCGCGATTCTCGTGAAGATCGGCCTGCTCACGAATGTCTGGGTGCCGATCGCGATTGTCGTGGTCACCGGCATCGTCGGCACAGCGCTCGCGCGGCGCGAAGGGTGGAAAGTTCTCGAGCGGATTCGGGCAGATGTTCAAGCGAATCAGATGCCGGCCGACTCGCTGATGGACGGCTTTCTCGTGCTGATGGCGGGCGTGCTCTTCGTATTGCCAGGCGTACTGAGCGACATCGTGGGCATCGCCCTGCTCTTTCCGCCCAGCCGAAGGCTCGTCAAACTCGCGGTTGCGGCGTGGCTTCAGCGCAATGTGGAGATTCGAACAACGACCACGTCGACCGACTACTGGCACGATACGGGCCGCTCGGCTCTACCGGGCAACGACAAGATCATCGACGCCCGCGTGATCAACACTCGGGTCGAAGAGATCCGCAAACCACGCTGAGGTCCTTAGTAGATAACCGACCCATCTTGGTATATAGCCGACCCATTTTGGGTCGGTTGCCAGCCATCGACTCATTGCGCAGAATTCGATCGCGGCGACAAGCCGGCCGGAACGGCCGGGCTATGTATTCAGCAAACTATTCGATTTTGCTAAAGGGCCGACTGGAGCGCTTCCATTGCCGCGTGGTAGTCGGGCTCGTTCGTCACTTCGCCCACGTACTCGGCGTGCTTCACTTTGCCGTTGGCATCGAGGACGAATACGGCCCGGCACTCGATCTTCAGCTCTTCGATGAGCGTGCCCCAGTTGTTGCCGAAGTTGCGGTCCTGGTAGTCGCTGCCGACGCGCATGTTCTTGATGCTCTCGGCGCCGCAGAAGCGGTTCATCGCGAACGGCAGGTCGAGGCTCACGGTAAGGGCGTTGATCTTGTCGCCGAGCACGGCGAGCTGATCGTTGAACTTCTTGGTTTGCATCGCGCAAACGGCCGTGTCGAGCGACGGGACGACGCTGATAATCGTCGGCTTGCCTTTCACGTCGGAGAGCGTGATCTCCTTCATGCCGCCTTCGAAGTAGTTCAACTTGAAATCCGGAGCGGCTTGCCCCTCTTTGACTTCGTTGCCCGCCAGGGTGAGCGGGGTACCTTTGAACGTGATGGCATTGGCGCGGGACATAGAACAACCCTTTCGTCTAACTGGCGGCGAATGAAAACGACCGGGCCCGTGCCCCGCCGCAAAGCGTTTAAGTATCGCTCAGTATCCGCTTTTGCCGCATGTACGCAAGGGGCCAGGTCGAACGCCTGCCGAGAGACACGCTACGCCTGCCCCTTTTTGCCTGAAGTATTTTGAAAAGAACATCGCTCGGTGGTTAGTTAGCAGAAGGGTCTCACGCAGAGGCGCGGAGGCGCAGAGGAGGAAAATTTATGGGACGCTAATCTGCACTAATCTTCGCTAGTGAAAAGATTAGATTCGTGATCATTAGCGGAGATTAGTGTTACCTGCGCTCTTTGCGACCTCCGCGCCTCTATTGGAGTAGCCATGAATTCGTGGACGTGTGCTACAGGATTGAGTAACCACGAAAAACACGAAAATGCACGAAAAGTTTTTGGTGACTTTTTGTACTTTTCGTGGCTATCTTTTGGACTCTAAGAAAGCCGCGTTGTCTTGGACTACGTGTCGTTAATTGCCGCATAGTAGCAATAGTCGAAGAGCGATTCCCACTCGATCTGTTGCAATTCGAGGCAAGCGTCGCGGTCGCTCGGTTTTCCGGCGAGCGCCGCTTTGCAGCGATCGACGAACGCAAACGGATCCCACGCACGTGGCGGAAAGTCGGCCGCTTGCTTCGCCCGGCTCATGATCATCGCGAACGCCGGGTGTTCGCCAACGCGGCGGAACCAATACTTCGAGTTCCAAAAGTCGCCCTCACGGCGGTGCATGATCGCGTGCCAGAAACTGCCGGACGTGGTATCGATGCCCTGACTGATTGTGTGCGACTCGTCGAGGTAGTCGTGAAGCAGCCAGATACCGGAGATGCAGCAAGCGGCCATGTCGTGATCGACGACGTGGGTGTGCGCGAATGCGGATTCAACAGATAGCTTTTTGAGCGCCGAACGTGCGTCCGAATCCGTCCAGCCCGCATTGAGCGTGCGGCGACGGTCGACTTCGAGCAGTGGGCCGAGTACGGGGCCGTAGCTGCTGGAATGAAAAGTCGACATGAGTGCAAGTATAGCGGAAAAGGCGAATTCTCGTAGGACATATGGTTCGTGCAGAATCCGTTGCGTGAGGTAGTGTAAAGGTGAACGCCACCGTACTCATGGGGGGGGCTTATTCAGGCGAGGTAGTAGAAAGAGGGTCGAACAGACGTGGAGCGCCCCCCTTGGCTATAAGTCTCCCGACATGTTTGAAAACCGAATACGCCCCGGGTCCAAGCGGCATAAGTTAACCCCGTCGCCATCCGAAAGTGGTGGGCTATCGCACTTCTAAAATCACCCATTAAAAGATTTTTTACAAGTTGTACGCGTTGTTGCTACAATGCGAATTGTCAGTCGTAGCATGGTTGCGACCTGAAGCAATTACCAAGAGTGGTGGACAAGGTTGGACATTTAAGTTCCGGTGGTTTATTGCTTACATTTCTTGGTTGAGTGGTCTCGGCAGGCGTACGAGATGCATGGGAGTTTGATCGGTTTCTCGGTGTCTATTTTGGGCTAGTGGCACCGTATGATTCAGTAGCATAGCAGTCACTGCTCTGCTTCTGATTGTGTGCTGATTCCGTGTTACACACGGCTTGTCGAAGTAAAGCTCAAGATAACTTTGCGGAGCACATGCCTGCATTTGGTTTTTGCTGCTTTGTTTTACATCTTTTAATCAAGGCGAACTCTAGAAATTCCGTAGGAGTAGCTCAGATGCGTTTTGATCGTTTATTTGCCCAATGCCGCACATTGTGCGTGTTGGGCGCCACCATTGCCGCGGTTAGCGTTTTTAATTTTTCACACGTCAAAGCCAATGTCTATCCGACCGCTCTTGGGCAAAGTGTCAACACTTTTAATCCAAGCACCTCGGAAAGCGTTACACTTAGCTACATCCTCAATGAAGACGCGACTACGGTATCCATTAATATCTTTGATGCCTCGAACAACGTGGTGCGTACGCTCGACGGAGGTTTGACGAAAGGCCATCAAACCGTTGTTTGGGATGGCCGTGACAACTCCTCGAACCTGTTGGCCGATGGCAATTACTCGTTCCGCGTCAATACCGCGGGCGCCGCGAAAAGCGCCTGGACACTCATCACCACAACCGACAACGAGCTCAACAACTTCTGGCTCCCGCGCGGCGTGGCGGTGAACACCGACTCAAGCAGCCCTTACTACGGACGTGTTTATGTCTCCGAGGGCGGCGGAGGCGCTCCATCACCGGTTACGGGGGCAGGCCGGGTGATGCAAGACGGCATCTACATGCTGAATGCCGACCTGGGCGACACGGGCATCGTGACCGGCGCACACACCGGCAACATTCCCTGGCTCGAGAATAACAATATTAGTCCCTATAAAGTCACCCTGGGGCCGGATGGCAGCGTTTATCTTGCTGATTGGTCTGGCGATCATTCCGGCGTGTGGCAGGCCCCGGCCAATTTAAGCGGCACTTGGACTGAAGTACTCGACAGCACTGGCCGCAGCAGCCCCGGCGGCTTGAATCAAACGCATGGAAGCATTTCCGATGCGTTTATCGCCGGCACGGGCGCCAATCGCAAAATCTATACGATCGACGAGGATTTCGTGCCTCCTGGCGGCAGCACCATGAGCATTCTTCGTTACGATATCGGAACGCAGACAACGTTCACGGGCCCACCCAGCGGCTATGCATTCATCGATGGGGTCGGCGCGGGACCGGCGCAGGGAAACTATATTGGCAATAATCAAAATGGTTTGGTCCAAGATACGGATGGCAATTTCTGGATAACCCAATACCGCCTTGTCAGCCCGGCGCCAGAAGACACTTTTCCGAGCCTGACGAAAGTCGATGCCACGGGTACCGTGGTCTGGGATTCGACCACGGCATTGGGCGGCGGTCAAACGGCAAACGATCCGCTTCGTGCCGCCTTGGGGCTCGATTTCGACCCAGTCACGAAGCTCCTTGCCATTGTCACCGAACAGCCTAACGGGCGCGTCTATTTGTTCGATACGGAGTCACTAGAGATAGTTGATGCATTTAACTTTTTTGAAAGCAGCAGAAATACCGATGTCGCTTTCGATGCCGTCGGCAATCTCTATGTGACCAATCGCTCTTCCGAACGCATCCGAGTCTGGTCGCCGCCCAACGTCGAAATAGAAACATTTAATCGTTATCGCGGCAACGAATCGTACACCGATTCGCTCGCTCCTCTGGGAGCGTTGACGATTTCTTCCTCCGTCCTGCTTGGCGATCATAACGGCGACGGCAAGGTAGATGCCGCCGACTATGTGGTTTGGCGGAAAACGAATGTCGGCGGCGAGCAAGGCTATACCGACTGGCGCACCCACTTTGGCCAGCAGTCTCCCGGCAGCGGCGCTACCATCGACGGCGCCACCGTGCCCGAGCCAAACACCCTTGTTTTGTGCTCGTTGTTCGCTCTAGTGGGTTGGGGCGGTTGGCGGCGACGAAGTTAATGTAAAGAATAGAAAAAGGGGACGTTTTGCACTTCGTCGTAATGTAGAATGTCCCCACACCTATTCCGTGGCCGATATTTACCGGCATCGTTGGGCGATCGAAGTCTACCAGCCGGAATGCACGCCAAGCGCACTCTTGTATCGACTCGCCGCTTGAGATTAAGGTGTCGGCGAAGGCGTTGCTGCAGCTAGCGAACTGGTGTCGACAGCGGCAGGCTGCTAGCAGTCACCCCGAGCA
>CAZJWY010000170.1:0-11073 GCA_964549545.1 uncultured Planctomycetaceae bacterium
CCGCGAGCCGGGGCGTCCCCGCCCCCGTCCAACCGTTCACTATCAATGAAAGTATCAATAGATCCCGCTCGGCTCGCGGGATCTATTTGTTTCTTGGCTTGTAATTCGCCCGCACGCCTTTGACGACCTCGGTTAATTTTTCCAACGCATCCGGCCCGCTGACGACTGGGTGGCCGATGGTGATGTTGTCGGCGCCTTTTGCCGCGGCGCGGATGGCGTCTTCGATGTCGAAGCAGCCGACGCCGACGGGGATGGAGACGACGGCCATTACTTCGTCGATCCATTGCGTGGAGTCTTTTGCCGAATTGGCGGCGCGTTCGTCGGCGCCGTAGTGGAGGTAGACCATGTCGACGCCCCACTCCTCGCACTGCCGAGCGCGGGCGGCCTGGTTTTTGACGCCGATGGTGTCGGCGACGACCCAGATGCCGGTTTCCTTGCCGGCGGCGACGGCCGCTTTGACGGTGTCGTCGGGCGAGTTTGCACAGACGGTCATGATGTGTCCGCCGTGCGCCTTGGTCCGATGCACATTCTTGCCGCCGGAGTCCATTGTTTTGTAGTCGGCCAGCACGGGATAATTGGGAAACGCCTTGACCATTTCACTGATCGGCCGCAGGCCTTGCGATACGATCAACGGCGTGCCGATTTCCAGCCAATCGACACCAGCCTCGACGCCGATCTTGGCCACCGCGAGTGCCTCTTCGATCGTGGGAAAGTCCAAGGCGATTTGGATGACGGGCGGTTTGAGCTTGAGTTCCATTTCCAGGTGTTCCTGTTATGTAAATACACGGCCAGCAGCACCACGGTAACCACTTCCGTGATCAGTGAAAAGGTTTCAAAACCGGGGGCTAGCGCCCTGCGGCTGATATACTAGCCGGCACGCGCTAGCGTCCGGTTCTCTTCGGGATGCGACTGAATTTTTACCACAACGGCACAAAGAACACGACGAAAGAAGTGAAGAAGTAAAATGATACTAATTCCTTAACGTCGTGCCCTTTGTGCCGTTGTGGTTCAATTCTCACCCACCGCTGCCCATGTTTGACGAACCGAGCCCCGCCCGCGACAATCCAGGCTGCGGCGCATCGCGCTTGCGATCCCTCGCCACATCGCCAATTCGAGGAGAGAAACCCCATGGCCAATATCTCGGAACTGCTGGGCAAAGACGCCGATTCGCTTCTTAACTATCGCTGCCAGGGCATTCCCAAGGAAACGCTCCACCTGCCGGGGGCCGATGTTGTCGATCGGATTTACCAACTGAGTGACCGCAATCCTCGGGTACTCGTAAATCTCCAACGAATGATCGGCGGCGGCCGGCTTAGCGGCACCGGCTACCTGTCGATTCTGCCGGTCGATCAAGGCATCGAGCATTCGGCCGGTGCGTCGTTCGCGCCCAACCCGCAGTACTTTGATCCGGAAAACATCGTGAAGCTGGCGATCGAGGGGGGCTGCAACGCCGTGGCTTCGACGTTCGGCGTGCTCGGGATCGTCGCGCGCAAGTACGCCCACAAGATTCCGTTTATCGTGAAGATCAATCACAACGAGTTGCTGACGTATCCGAACAAGTTCGACCAAGTGATGTTCGGCAACGTGCAGCAGGCGTACGAGATGGGGGCGGCTGCGGTCGGGGCGACGATCTACTTCGGCTCGGCGGAAGCGACTCGGCAGATTGTGGAGGTTGCCTCCGCGTTTGCCCGGGCGCACGAACTGGGAATGGCAACGATTTTGTGGTGCTACCTGCGCAACGAAGCGTTTAAGGCCGACAAGGATTACCATGTCTCGGCTGACCTCACCGGGCAGGCTAACCACTTGGGCGTCACTATCCAGGCCGACATCATCAAACAGAAGCTGCCTGAGAACAACGGCGGCTACAAAGCGCTGAAGTTCGGCAAGACTTCGCCGCTTGTGTATGAGAAGCTGACGACCGACCACCCGATCGATCTATGCCGTTACCAAGTAGCCAATTGCTACATGGGGCGTTGCGGCTTGATCAACTCCGGCGGAGCATCGAGCGGGGCAGGGGACCTGGCCGAGGCGGTTCGCACGGCCGTCATCAACAAACGGGCGGGCGGCATGGGGCTGATCAGCGGCCGCAAGGCATTTCAGCGACCCATGGCGGAAGGCGTGCAACTGCTCCACGCGATTCAAGATGTGTATTTAGACTCGCAGATTACGGTTGCATAAGGAATCTCACGGATTTAGCGGCGGCGTTTACGCCGCCCCCAGCCAACAACCCCACAAACAGAATCAACCTTTCACACGCGCGAGCAAGCGGCGGACACAAAATTGCGCTTTTGTGGAGCGTGCCGTTAAGTAAAGTACGAAAATGAACATCCACCCTTGGCACGATGTGCCCCTCTCCAGCGATTGCAGCGAGTGGTTTCCCGTCTACATCGAAATCCCCAAAGGCTCGAACCTTAAATACGAACTGGACAAGCAAACCGGTCTCCTGAAGGTCGACCGAGTGTTGTACAGCGCTGTGTATTACCCGGCCAATTACGGCTTCGTGCCGCGCACCTGGTGCGACGACGGCGACCCGCTCGACGTGCTCGTGCTGGGCGATGAGCCCGTAGTGCCCCAAGTGCTCATGCGTGCCCGGGCGATCGGCGTCATGCGCATGCGCGACGACAAAGGCCAGGACGACAAGATTATCGCGGTCCACGTCGACGACGCCGAGTACTCACACCTCCGCGACATTTCTGAGCTACCGCTACATCGGATGCGGCAGTTACCACGCTTCTTCTTGGACTACAAGATTCTGGAAGACAAACAGGTCTTGGTCGAGCAACCGCTAGGAGCCGACGCAGCTCTCCGAATCCTGCAACAAGCAATTGACGATTACACCGCCAAACGGACAGAACTGATGGCCGAATTCGACAATCACGAGTACAAAGACTGACGATGGAATCTTGAGACTGGATTTGATGCAGGGCGATCGTGTCTCACGTCTTAGCTGCCTTGGGATTCGTCAAGTTCCTTGATCGCTTTTTTGGTGACCGACGTGAAGGTTGCGACGCTCGGGTGTCGCGTGAAGGAGTTCATCGTCGTCAGTTGAGAGAGTGAGATCTCGTATAATCTGCGGCTATCCGCGTAGCGGCCGACGGTAGCGTAGTGCCTGGCAAGGGCGTGCAGTGTGCGGATGGATGCCAGCCAGATTCCTCTCGAGTCTTTTCGCTGCAATCCAATGCCGGAGAAATCGCGTGCGGCAGCCTCGTAGGTTGCAATTGCTTCGGAAGTGTTTCCTGCCACGAGTAGAATTTCTGCGAAGCGGCAGAGGGTTGCTGCCCGGTTCAATACCAGCGTACGCTGAGGTGTTCCTGAGCGAGCGATCACTTGATCGAGAACCTCGATGCTTTGTTTGAAAGCCTGATTGGCATCGTTCTGGCGTCCGCGATCGTGGCAGAATTGGCCGATTCGACTATAGTGCCTTGCAAGATCGATATAGTCGCTATTTTCACAGGCTCCGCTTGCAATCGCGTGCCGGAGGTACTCTGTCGCTTTTCTTAAGAGCAGAAGTGTTTTGTCTTGATCGCCGACAGTTTCGGCTTCCTTGGCTTGCCTCGCGATTACCTTGGCAACTTCCGCCATCATTCCGGGTTGACAATTTTGCGGCGTGCTAATTTCAGCGACGATCTGGTCGGCTGCCGCGCGGTGCAATTGGCGTCGGTCTGTGTTGGAGGTCATGGTCGCGGCTTGAATCGCCAGATTATGCGCCTTCAGCAAAAAGCGTAGTCGTTGAGGAGGCAAACTCTTTTTGTTCTCTTCATCTTCGAGGATTGCGATCGCGGCAACGAGCATGGAATAGCACAACTCGCTTCGACTGCGATTACGCAAATGAAAATCGGACAGGTCGATAAGCAGCTCTGCATAAGGCAACTCGATCAATTCCTTGACGCTGGGGTCTATTGCGCATTCGCCCGATCGCCAGGCCAGCCAGTCATGCCGCGTCGAACGTAAGTGATAGGTCAAAAGATGGGCGGCCAGGGCGTGACGCCAATGGTCTTGATCGGGTTCCATTTTTAGAACCTCTTGCCAACAGAGAAGTCCTTGTCGATAAGATTGCAGGAAGTGAGATTCATCTGTCTTTGAGGCGTCATCGAAAAGCGCCAAGCTGTGGATGGCTGCTTCGATGCCTACGCGGTTGTTGTGCCGGTCAGATGCACCGCGGCGCCACGTCTGCATGTCTGCCAGAAATGCCTGCAACACGCGAAGGTCTGGGGTGTTGTCGATCAGTACATCTGCTTCACTGAGCTTCGATTTATGCGTTACCCAGGCGAGATTCAAGACGCTTTTCTCGATCCGCTTTTCGGCCAGCCAGTGTTCGCGGGCTTCCTGCTGAAAAGACGCTAGGTTTTGTTCCGCGCGGCGCCAGAGGAGTCCCGAGGTGATAAGACCGGCGCTTACCGCCGCTACAAGAAGGAACAACGAAGCGGCGAGCGCGGGTTTCCGACGAGCCCAGCGAACGCATACGGTAGGCCAGGCGACCTGGCGAGCGCGGAGCGTCTCGCCGCTAAGGAATCGTCGCAGGTCGTCGGCCAATTCTTTTGCGGAAGCGTAACGATCGGCCGGAGTGGGCGCGAGGCATTTTTGAACAACGGCTCGAAGATCGGGCGGTGTGCTCTTGGGCAACCCGACGGGGTTGGAATAGCGGATGGTTTGTGGTTCGGTGGCAGGAGACGCGGCGTCCGTAAGAAGATCAACGAGAATCGCGCCCAGGGTATATACATCGGTTGTGACAGCGACTTGTTTTCCGTCTCCCTGTGCCTGCTCGGGCGCCATGTATCGAGGCGTGCCGCCCATTCTCCTTGTTCTGTCGTCCGAGGCATTGCGGCTCCACCCAGACAAACCGAAGTCTGTTATCAAGGGTGTCCAGTTCAAATAAGGAGAGTGCTGTTCCTTGAGCAGGATATTGTCCGGCTTGAGATCCAAATGGAGGACGCCGCGCGTATGGGCATGGTGAACCGCTTCGGCAGCTTGCGAAACAAGCCACGCGCATTGCCTTGCCGACAGCGGCGTCGTTTGGGCCTGCAACCATTCTCCCAAGCTTGGCCCGGGGCAATAAGCCGTGGCGATAAACCACACAGGCCCCCATCGCCCGGTTTCGAACACGGGCACGATTCCCGGGTGCTCCAACTGAGCCGCGACACGGGCCTCGCGCACGATCTCGTCCGGCGAGTCGCCATCGAGCAATCGTTCCGGCAGCGGCAGTTTTAATGCCACTTCCCGCTGCAGATCAGGATCGAAAGCGCGCAATACGATTCCGAAACCACCTCTGCCGCGCTCCTCCAAAACCTCATACCGCCCCAGTTGAAAGTGCTGACCAGGCTCGCCGAGCCGGGCCAATTGTTTCCGTCCGCCGAGCAAGGCCAGCGTGGCAGCCAGCTTGGCAATCTCGTCCGCATCAACGATTTCGTCGCCATGCGCCAAGGGCTGGCCGTCGTGACGGTCAACGCTTGCCTGTGCCATGGCAAGAGCGTCGGCATCACTGCCCCACCACATCGGTTGCGATGATAAAGACAGATCATCTGCCGTGCCTGAAAAATGTTCCATGCGTTCGTCCTCTGAAAGAGCTAGTTGCTGGTGGGGGGCAGTGGCGCCTGGTCGCCATGAGGCGCTTTCAATTGTGACCGTAACCGTGCGAGCGCTCGATTGTGAAGCATCCTCGCCGCATCCGCGGGCCGCTCCATGAAGTCGCCAATTGCTTGAAAACTTCTTCCCTCGAAATAACGCAGCTTGAGGACAAACCGGTAGTGAGGTGGCAGTTTTTCCAAAGCCAACGTCACTTCCTCCACAGACGCAAGCGCGTCGAGGCCCGCGACTCGCGTGGACAGCCGCTGCGAGAGCTGTCGTAGCCAGTCCTTCGCTTCCGCGCTGTTGATCGGGCACTCTCGCGAAATGTCCCGTTTTTGTGTACCAACATATCTGCGGCCGACATCCGCCACCTGATTGTCGAGAATCGTAAGCAGCCAGGCATGAAACCCTCGGCGATTGGTGAACTCTTGCTCAACGAAGTTTTTGCGGGCCTTCCACTCGGTGAGTTGCACCAGATCGGAAGCCCCAACCTTTGGCCGCAGGCGTCCACGCAATCGACGGCCAGCAAGGTAGAGCAACAGAGGACGATAGAGAGCAAAGAGTTGCTCGACGGCGCCGGGCTGCTGCTGTACCGCCGCTCGAAAGACGTTTGATAAGACGCCAGACGAAGGCAACTGCCTCTTCCGACGCATGGAACTCTCCATCGCAATCCCCCCCTGAACTAGCCTCTTATTGAGGCTTGCATTGGTATTGAACAATTGCCCGCGAGCCGGGGCGTCCTCGCCCCCGCCCAACCGTTCATTATCAATGAAAGTATCAATAGGAACGGCTCACAAATAACTTCCTTCGAAACGGAATCACCACGGAACAGAATAACCACGGAGACACGGAGGGCACGGAGAAGAAAAGCGATTGCAAATCGCAAAATGAGAATTGCAAATTGTCATTTCATCAACTTACATTTTTCAATTTGCATTTTGCATTTTTCAATTTCCCCTCTTCTCTCTGTGCCCTCCGTGCCTCCGTGGTAAATCCCATCTGCCGAAGTTATTTTTGAGTCGTCCCTTAGCGGTCCATTCTAAGGCCAAAATAAAGTTTCTTCTATCGAAGACCGCACCGCAATCGAACCAATTGTTTTCTTGCCGATAGCCGATAGCCTTCCCCACAACTAACCTGTTGTGCTTATGGTACTTACGCGGCAGCCAATAGTTCGCCGCCCGTCACACCCCAAAAAAATTTCGCAAAATCGCGTTCGGTGTGGCTGTTCGTACGCGTCTATCCATGTGGAGGATCTGTACTTCGATGAATTACTCTTTTGCGTAATCACCAATCCATAGCCGGACCGCCACGCGGTCCGGGCTCCGGCGAGCGTGGCTCGACAGCTAAGGAGATAAAACTGCTAAAAACGTTCATTCGGTCTCTATCGCTTTTCGCGTTCTTCCTTATGTCAGAGGTTCTGTCCCACGATGGAACACTCTCGGCGGCGCGAATCACGGTCAGTTCCGACGCACTTTCCAGCCAACATCGAACGGCTGGTCGGCGGAATATCCCAAGATCTCAACGCAAGCGAAGTAGCACCCATGATCAAACAGTCCAGGCATTTCTTGAGCGTTCTCTCTGTCTTCCTCTTCGCAAGTCTGGCGGTCCAGGGCTCGCTCCAGGGGCAAGCCTATAACGCGGCGAACCAGCACTACTACGAGTATGTCAGCGTTCCCGGCGGGCTCGATTGGTTTGCCGCCGAGGCGGCCGCGAGTGCCAAGTCGTTTCGGGGCGTGCCCGGTCATCTGGTGACGTTGACAACTGCCCAGGAGAACCAATTCGTATTCAATAATGCGCTACTTGGCCCCGCCTGGCTCGGTGGCTTCCAGCCTGCGGGGAGCCCCGAACCAGGCGGCGGTTGGCAGTGGGTCACGGGAGAGACGTGGGACTATACGAACTGGGGACCGTTCGAGCCGAACAATTCGTTTGGGACAGAAGACACCTTAGTCTACGCAGCCAATGCCGAGTGGAACGATGTCACGCGCACGAACTTAAACGGAGGCTACATCGTTGAATACCCCTGGAACGATTTAGCTTTGTCTCACTGGAAGAACCCAGCGGGAGGAAGCTTTCAGGATCCAGCGAACTGGCCTGGCGGTTTTGTGCCAACTGGCTTCGACTTCACGGTCTTCAATCTCGATAGCAATGGCTATACAGTCACTTCCTCTGCCAATATCAATACCTATTCGTTGACGGTTAGAAACGACGACGTCACTCTCGACTTGGGAGCAAATATCTTTAATGTCGTGGGCACGCAGGGTCCAATGCTTCGTGTCGCTGACGACGCGGGCGAAAGCGGCGCGTTGAGAATCGCCAGTGGAAGTGTTACGGTCGGCGGCAGCGCGACAGTCGGCGGCAATGGTCATGGAACGCTTGAAATCAACGGCAGCGTTGACGTCGGAGGTGATTTGACCGTTGCGTCTGCTACCACCTCCGCAGGAACAGTCGCTATCAATTCCGGTGGTTCCCTTGATGTGACGGGTAGTGTGTTCGTTGGAACCAACGGCAATGCGACGATGGTTGTCTCGGGGCCTGGGGCGTCGCTAGTTGCCACGGGTGTGACCCGCGTGGGCTACTACAACGGGAGTGGAGCACTCGTTATTGAAGATGGCGGTCAAGCGTCTTTCGGCGACTGGCTTAGCATCGGCGTTGGGTACGGACTTGCCGAGTCCGACGCCTATGGCGAGCTCACCGTGCGGACGGGGGCGATGGTCAACATCGCCGGCGGTTTCGGCGTCGGTGGTTTCTCAAATCGGTCGGTCACTGCAACAGGACTGGGCAAAGCGACGATTAACGGTGGGAGCGTCAGTGCCGAAAATCAGGCGAGTATAGGTATAAGCAGTAACACCTCCGGCGAGTTGCTCATCGAAAACGGAGGAATTCTGTCAACGTCGATTGGATTGTCGACGACGGGAACAAGTGGATTCGTTGGAACATATGTATCGTCCTATGGACTAGTGCGTGTCACCGGTGCCGGTTCGCGTTGGATCAACGATGGCCTGCTTGTGGTTGGTTGGGAGGGCACCGGAGAACTTCATGTTGAGAACGGCGGCAGAGTGGAATCTGCGCGAGGCCAACTCGGCAGATCTAGCACGGGCGTTGGCACCGTTGAAGTGACTGGTACCGGCTCGACTTGGAAGATCACACAGGATCTTACCGTGGGCGGTACCGAGTTGGCGCAGGCCGGCCAAGGCCTGCTCGAAGTGAAATCAGGTGGACTCGTTGAAGTGGGAACTGATCTGCGCGTGTGGGAGTCTAGCGTCGTCGATGTCTCGAACCAGGGGGTGATCAACGTTGGCAATGTCATTGGCGCTACTCCAGCGGGAACGGTGAAGCTCGGAGGCAATACCGCACTTCGGGGCTATGGCATTATCAAGGGCAACGTTCATGTTGTAGGTCAGGAATTGGTTTTTCAGCCACCCGCAGCTCGCGCTACCGTTGCGCCTGGCAACGGCGGCGCCGCTACCGGCCGGCTGACTATTGAAGGCAATTACCTCCAAAAAATCGCGGGTGACCTGGAGATCGACTTGGCTGGTCCCCAACCTGCTACTCAATACGATCAACTGTTCATAACCGGACAGGCCGCGCTTGATGGCGGCAGATTGCGAGTCGCGCTTGCGGGCGGTTTCACACCCGTCGTCGGCGATTCGTTCAAGGTTCTCGATTGGGGCAGCCGGACCGGGGCTTTCTATAGCTCTAGTTTGAACTTGCCATCGCTACCGAGCGGCAGAAGTTGGGACACTAGAAAGCTCAATACGAACGGCGTCTTGAGTGTAACCCCGACACCGACAACCATCGCGAACTGGACATTCGAGCCAGGAAAACCAGGCAACCCCGTGTCGGCCAGCGGCACGACGCTCAGCGGCGTCAGCCCCGCCACCGGTAACGGCGTCGCTTCAGGTTTCCACGCCAGCGCGGCGACCGTCTGGGACAACCCCGCCGGCAACGGCTCCGCGGAATCGATGAGCTCCAACAACTGGGTCGTCGGCGATTACTACCAGTTCCAAGTCAGTACCGACAACTTGCAAGATATCCAGTTGGCGTTCCAACAAATTAGTAGTTCGTCGGGGCCGCGAGACTTTCAGCTTCAGTACAGCACGAACGGATCTCTTTTCACCAACTTCGGGAATGTGTACGCCGTGCGAACGAACGTGGACCCCGCGTGGAACGCTTCCACCCCGAGTGGCTCGGACTCGTTCAGTTTCGACCTGAGTTCGATCACGTCAATCAATGATCAGGCGACGCTGTACTTGCGGCTTGCTGTCGCTTCGACTGTCTCGGCGGGCGGCGGCACCATCGGTTCGGGAGGCACCAGCCGCCTGGACAATGTGACGATCTGGGGCACGCCGCTGTACGGCCTGGCGGGAGACTACAATCTCGATGGTGTCGTCGATGCGGCCGACTACACGGTCTGGCGCAAAAGCTCGGGGCAAACCGGCGCGGGCCTCCCGGCAGACGCGAATCGCGACGGCGCCGTCACCCAAGCCGACTACGAAATCTGGCGGGCGAGATTTGGAAATTCAGCCGCCTCGGGCTCCGGTGCCGGGTCGACGGTTTCCGCCACTGTTCCCGAGCCCGCCTCGACCGCCATGCTATTTTGCCTCACCGCCGCAGTTGCATGCGTACCAGTGCGGCGCGCGGGCCAGCGATAGCTTCCATGCGGAAAACATACTTTGATTGTTCGTATTGATAACACCAAGGTTACTCAACATGCATTGCAATCTATTCCACCGGGCTCTTGCCGTATGCGGAGCCGTCTTGCTTCTGATAGTTTCCACGAGGTTTTCGCATGGCCAGGTGGTGTTCAGTGAAAACTTCGAATCCTACGACAATCATGCGGCATTTGCCGCCGTTTGGAGCCAGAATGGCTCTCCACCTCATACACTGGACACTGCATTCGGCCAGGCGTCCGCGAAGTCATTGCGGCTACGCTCTCAAACTGACGGGGGAGGTGTCACGAATCGTTGGTATCGCAATCTTTCCACATCCATTACGCCGACAGACGCACAGCCACTGGAGTTCAGCTTCGACTTCTACTTGGACCCGGCAGGGGCAGCATCGTCGTGGCTGAATGATTGGCAATTGATCGACATTCGCGCCTACAGTGGCGGTGAATTCGGCAGTGGCGCATTGACAGGACTGGTCGCGATGGGAGTTTCACGAGCAACCGGGGGCGATGCGGACTTTCATGACGACATTTACTTTCAAGGTCGCATTGTAGCGCCTGGGCATACGGCACAAACCTACTATTCCCTTGACCAATTCAGCTCATCGGTTCCTCGCTCGAGCGGATGGCACCGGATGTCCGCACAGATCGAAGCAACAAGCACGCTGTTTTCCGTCGATGGTCAGCCAGCCGAACTGGTAAACGTTGGCATTTCGTCGGCAATCAACTCCATCATTCTCGGCTCGGATCTTCCCAGTCGGCGCGATTATTGGATCGATAACATCGAGCTTAGGAACGCGGGAAAAATAACTTCGGTGTTTGTTTGATATACTTGGATCAGA
>CAZJWY010000171.1:0-6602 GCA_964549545.1 uncultured Planctomycetaceae bacterium
CCGGACAATTCCCTCCACTACCAACCTATACTGATACAAACGGCTAAACTGTTACAAACTATCAAATTGCGTGTCGTGTAATCATCCAAAGCACCCAAAAGGTTTAGCGTCGGCCGCCAGGCCGAATCTCGACCAACACACTTTAACAACCCCGCACTCGCCAACGCCGCAAGCTCAACATTCCAAGCCCAGCCACAAGCAAGAACACGGCTGTCGGCTCTGGCACCGTCGACATATCCGTCGCTGAACCAGTCCCAGGATGCGTTGGTCCCGTCTTTCCAACGTTTTTGCGATACAGCACATAATCGGCGGCATCGACCACGCCGTTGTAATTCCCGTCGGCAAGGGCCCCAACGTGCAAGCCGCTGCTGCCGTTGCCATAAGTGCTACGCCACAAAGCATAGTCGTCTCCGTTGACCACCATGTTTTGGTCGAAGTCTCCTTGTTGAACGACCCCGGAGGCGTCGACGAGCATGAGGCCGCGCGAGCGATCGCTGAGTAGCACCTTGTTGAGCCCCATCGACAAGTCTACGCCCCAGTTGCCGTTGTAAACCCCCGAAGTACCCATGTATGTGTCGAAGGCCCCCACATGCACGGGGTGTGAGGGGTCCGTGATGTTGAAGACCTGCAAACCCGCCTCGTACCAAGGAATGAAAAGCAAATTCCCATGCAAATGCGGGTGATGAGGACTGGTCGCCTGGATGCCGACAGATGCGGCGTTGAGCGTCGCCTTCCACACCGGCGCGTCCGGGTCGTTTTCCTGATTGATGTTCGAGATGTCGAAGATGTAGACGTTTCCGTTCGGCCGCTCCTCGGCGACTATCAATAGCTTGCCGTCTTCGCTCGGCAATGCCGTGTGTGTTCGTGCCATCGTCCTCGTCGCCAAACCCTGCGTAAAAGTCGTGAATTTTTTCATCAGCTTCGGGTCGGCCGGATTCGTAACGTCGTAAATATGCACCCACCCATCACTGGTGTTGGAACCATTATTCTTGCTGGCGATGTACATCCGGTTGTTTCTCACAATGACTTCGTGAGAAGCAATGTTGGAGCTAAGTCCGAGATCTAAGGTCTTAACGACCTGCGGGTCTACTGTAACGAAGCCATTAACATCAACCGCCTTATTGACTTTGACGATCTTGATAACATCCGTGGCATTATCGCTCGTGTAGAGATAATCGCCGACAACCGATAGCGTGTGAACTTTATTGTGTCCGCAGCCTGCGGCCGTGCAGTTATTCCCATTGAAATGCGTGTCGGTTACTAACGGACTCGGGTTGAAATCGAAAGCCTCCGGGTCGAACGGAATCGCGAGATTGACAATATCAACGCCCGTTCCGCTGCTGGTCGTCGTGTCGCTGCCGAAGTACCCAATTCCGTCGTACACTTCGACGTCTTCGAACTGGTCGCCAGCGTACGTGGTCAAGTAAGTTGGAATGCCCGAATTCGACAGACTGAAAATATGCATGCCGCCGCCGTCGACGTCGGTGCCGAGGTAGGCAAATCCGTTTTCCGCCCATACGTCGCCATAGACGCAACCTGGGCAACCAAATCCAGGAAGGCTGCCGGCAAGTGGATCGGAGATTCGCGGATCGGTTGCAGGCGTAGCCGTCAGGCTGGGACCGATGATGTTAAACGTTACATCAGCGGCGAGTGCGGGAGTACATGCCAGCGCCGTCAGCAGCAATAAAAGCAATAAAACATGGCGCGTAAACGAAACGCAAGCCAGCCGAACGGTGGTCGCGGAAATAGCCTTACAGATGCCCAACTCCCGATGTCCCATTACCTCTTCTCCCTGCATGCCTGCGGTTCTCTACGTGCCGCATTTTAATCCTTTCAGGGCATTACCCAGAAATCTACGTCAAGCCACAAGATAGGCCTGTTAGCAGAGAACCGTTGTCCAATCGCCTACGGCTTAGCGAGAATTTTTGGGCAAAGCTTCCTTCAGTGTACCAGCGCCGCCTCATTTTACCCTAGTCGCCACCGCAATATAGAGAATCTGCTGCGCTGTCTGTTGCTTTACAGCTATGCGCTAATTGAAAGTTAACTGATCGAACGAGCGATCGATTAGATCGCTTCGCCGCCGCGCTCGCCGGTACGGATGCGAATGCAGTCCTCTAGCGGAAGCACGAAGATCTTGCCATCGCCGATTTCACCCGTGGCCCCCGTGCGGCCGCCTTTGATAATCGCGCTAATCGTCGGCTCCACGAAGCTATCGTTCACCGCGATCATGAGCTGCACTTTCCGCAATAAGTTCACCGTGAACTCATTCCGCTTGTAGAGCACCTCGGTTTGCCCTTTTTGCCTGCCGAAGCCCTGGCAATCCATGATCGTGAGTCGCACGACTTCGACTTCCGAGAGGGCTTTTTTGACATCCTCGAGTTTGCTTGGCTGAATGATGGCGATGATCAGTTTCATGCGAAAAGTTGAGGGTCGATGGTTGTAGGATTTAGAGTCCGAAGTTAGCGGCCATTGCCGGCTCGCAGTCGGCTGAAGTGCATTCAACTCTAAACCCTAAGCACTGAACCCTCAACCCTCGATGGACGCCCCGGCCTGGGCAGATTAAAGGCGGAGAATCCACCCAGACCATTGGGGCATCCTTCTGGCTCCAACGACCTTCAACGACGGTCGATCCGCATCGGCCTCGGCTAGCGTGATTCACGCAGGGAAAAGAAAAATGCCCTGGCTCGGCGACCCCAGGCGGAAAAGGTCGCTCGAGCCATTTGGGCATTCGGTTGGACGTTACGACGCTATTTTGAACTTTTTTGCGCCTGCGCTTGCCGACAGGCTTTTTCTGTCCGAGAATGCCCTGACCCGGCGACCCCAGGCGGAAAAGGCCGCTCGGGTCATTTGGGCATTCGGTTGGACTCTCTATGATCGTTTTTTGATTTGTACTTCTGCCGCCGATTCTAGCCGTCCAAGAATGCCCCGGCTCGGCGACCCCAGGCGGAAAAGGTCGCCGAACCATTTGGGCATTCGGTTGGAAGCAAGTGATTCGTTAATCGCCCTAACTCTTGATAAGGGCCTGACGATCTTAAAAATGCCCAGGCTTGGGTGGGCCAGGCGGAAAACCCACCCAAGCCGTTGTGGGCATTCGGTTGGATCGCTCTGCGACTTCTTTTTGCTCGTCGCTCATTGCATATGAGTTGAGAGCAAGGTCTATGCCATCGCACACCAAATAGGGCAACCTACCGTTCGCTTTGACTTACAACTCATTTTGTACAAAGAACTTATCGAAATAAAATATTTTTGCCGCCAAGGCTTGCCCGCCCTTCAGGTGATGTTCTGCATAGGTGCCATGCCTGAACGCTGGGCATGCGTATCCACTTAATTGGGCATGTGAGCAATTGGCTGCGCAGGTTTAGAGAACGGCTCGTTTCCTCGCCTGAAAAACAGATCCACCAACAAAAAACCGGGGGCTGCGTCGACGCAGCCCCCGGTGAAACGGGAGTGTTAAATGGAGATAAGGTGACAATCCGAGCTAGGAGCTAGGCAGTTAGAACGTGTAGATCGCGTCCATACCGAACAGCGTGTCGTTGAAGTTGCTGCCTGTCGCGTTGTTGAAAGCCTCTTGCGAGCCGGTCCAGTTCCACTTCACTTCCGGGCGAACGATCAGGTTGGCATTCACCTTGTAGTTCAAACCGGTCGCTACTTCATAGAACGAAGCCATCTCGGTTACTTGCGTGGTATTGCTCTTCCACCATTCCGCACGCGTGCCCCACTTCCAGCAATCATTGATGGTGTAGAACAAGTAGTTGTTCACGCCATAGCTCAAAGCATCGCCGGTCGAGTTGTTAGCGTTGGGATCAGCAGTCAGCAGGTCGCTCTGCAAAACATACTCCCACTTCTTGCTGAGAGTGAAGTCCAATACGTTGCTGTGTGAGTAACCACTATCACCGCGCCAGCCGAGGTCACCGGCCGTACACAGGTAGGTGTACGTCACCGAATCGTTCAATTGGAGGCCAACACCACCGAGGAAGCAGCTACCGTTGCCGAACTGGTCGTAACCGCTATCCCAGCCCAAAGACCAGCCGATGTAATACGTAACCGTGTCGCTAGCCTTATAGCTGCTCAACACGCCGGTGTGGGTAAACGGCTCGCTATTGAACATCGTGAACGCGTGGCTATAGAAGAAATTCCCAGTCTTTGGAATAACTTCGTAGCCAAGCGGCGTGAAGAAGTGACCGACTTTGATGTCCCAGTCACCTTTCGCGAACTGAGCATACGCTTGTGGCAAAGCCCAGCCGTACGCGCCGTTGTCCCAACTGTTGTCGTAACCTTGAGGATTCGGCGAACCGGAGTTGCCGAAGGCCTGGGTTTTCTGCGCGTCGACACCGTAGACCAAGTCAAATCGGTAACCGCATGCCCAGTTGCACCCATCGCTCTTGGCGAGCTTCTCGACGTACAACCAAGTCTGGTCGAGGTTCAACTCGTTCGGGCGATCCCAGAATGAAAGGCCGTCGCTGTCGCTAACTGAAAATGGGTCGTTGTTCGTATAGAAACCGAACCCCACCCAACCGCCGTAGGTCACGTCGTTGCAGCAAGGGGTCAGCTTCTTCTGCAGCGTGCAAGGGTCTCCCAAATCGCAGCAGCAACTGAATGGCCAGCAGTTGTCGATGCAGCACAGGGTGCCCCAGTTTTCGCAGAAGCAGGTGCCACCACCGCAGGTGCTACCGCAACCGCCAGCCTCATCGCCACAAGCGGGGGCTTCACAGCCGCAGGAATTTGACTCACTGCCACAGGCAGGAGCTTCGGTTTTCTCTTCAGCAGGCTTCTCTTCTGGAGTTTCGCTGTTATCATCGGCGAAGTAAGCCGCCAGCCTACCTCGCAGGTAGGCCGGTTGACTGTCGGCCTGCTCGGCCTCTGGCGAGGCGGGTTGCGGCTCGAGGGCCAGCGCGACGCTGGTCATCATAAAGCCGGCGCCGATTGCGGCGCACAGGTTCACGAGACGTTTCATCTCTGGGTACTCCTTTACGGGACAAATGCGGATCGATTTGTCGCGCCTTTTGCAAGCCGTGGTGGCGGCCTGCCCAATTCGATCTGGTAGAGGTGGGGTCGGTTGGTAGGTGAGTTGCGGTAGAATGCGGAAGCACAAACGGCAACCGCACCGCGACGGCATGCCGAATCCAGAATTGCTATCGGAAGTGTTTGCTAGCTAGCGTGAATTCAAAGCGGCCGCAAACCAATCGGCAGCCTGCAATAGTTAGGGTTGTGCCGGCCTCGAAGAAGGTTCCGCCAAAGCTGGCCGGCCCAGCTAATACCTTCATGCTGAAGGCGTTGTTTCGCCCGAAACTTCGTCGAACAACGCATCTACGAATTGATCGGGTATGAAGGGGGATAAGTCTTCGGACTTTTCACCAACGCCGATATATTTTACCGGCAGTCCCACCTGCTGGCGGATGGCGACGACGACGCCCCCCTTGGCTGTGCCGTCTAGCTTGGCTAAAACGATTCCCGTGCAGTCTACGGCCTCGGTAAACTTTGAGGCCTGGCTAATTCCGTTCTGCCCGGTGGTGGCATCCAGCACGAGAATGACTTCGTGAGGCGCAGCGGGAATCTGCTTGCGAATGGCCTCTTGGATTTTGGTCAATTCGGCCATGAGGTTTTTTTGCGTTTGCAGGCGGCCAGCAGTGTCGACAATCACGACATCGGCGCCGGTTTTGATGCCTTCTTCCACGGCGCGATAAGCGACGCTGGCTGGGTGGCTGTTCGGCTCTCCCTTTACCACGGGCACGCCGATCCGGTCGCCCCAAATCGAAAGTTGCTGAACCGCCGCCGCGCGGAATGTGTCGCCCGCTCCCAGAACGACTTTCTTTCCTTGTGAGTGAAGCAATTGGGCAAGCTTGGCGATGGTCGTCGTTTTGCCGCTGCCGTTGACGCCACAGACCATAATCACGGTGGGGCCCGACTCGGCAAATCGGATGGGGGCGTCGTCCTGAGCCATCAAGGCTTTGAGCTTTTGCTTCCAAGTGTCAAGCATTTGCTCGAGCGTGACGACGCGGCCACGGAAATTGGTGGCGACTTCTTCGACGATCTGCTCGACCGAGTCGTAGCCCATGTCGGTCTTGAAGAGGATTGCCCGCATTTCGTCGAGGAAGGGCTGGTCGATCAACCGCCCCTCATTCTTGAAAAGGTCACGGACGTCGGTCTTCAGGAGCTGGCCGGTCTTCTTGAGACCTTGCTTGAGGCGGTCGAAAAAACCCATGGGAAGCGGGATTCTAAGCGGAGGAATGGGGATCGGAAGTGATAAAGAAACTATTTTATGAGACGGGGGCCGCGCGGGGAACCGCTTGCGAGGTGACGCGAATATTGGAACTGGTGCGAGACTCGATTTTTAATTCCAAAAACATTGAATATTGGAGCGGCTGGTTGAAGGTTTTGCTGGGAAATCACGGGTTGGCCTCCGGTGCCGCGGATCAAAATGCGATGAATATTGGGACGCACGTGGGGAGTTCTCGGGGAACGATTGAGTGGCTACCGGAAACGTCTCGACTTACCGCCCCCCTCTGCCCTCCCCTCTCTACAAGGGAGGAGAATTGTAAAGCATGTTCTTGGGATCACCGCGGGTTGAGCCCAACCCTGGGCGAGAGGCGTGAATCTATCAC
>CAZJWY010000171.1:6612-11069 GCA_964549545.1 uncultured Planctomycetaceae bacterium
CTCCGACGCTACTGAAAACTGCGCGGTAGTTGAACCCGGCGAAAAGCTGTTGGCTATCGGCTGTCAGCTATCGGCCAGAGAACAATGTGAGGCGATTCGCTCTAGCGGAGCGACTGTGGATGATGATGGTCGACCGGCTATCCACACGTCTCGGTGCGGCGAGTGGTGGGAGGAGCGAGAGAACCCGGCATTGCCTTTTGCCGGGGAGCGCCAACCGGAAAGAAATTCTGCAGTCTCACTCCGCAACCGAGACAATCGATGGTCAGGCGGGCACAGAGAATCGTAGGGGTGGTCGATTCAAGACCAGATGTAATGGTTTTCGGCCAATCGTATTTGATACGTCCGTAGCCGCGAACCGAGGCGGTTTGGCCACATTCTTCGCAGATTACGGTTCTTGGCAGCATCTAGTTGCTTGTCCTGGCGGTAGGCTCAGAGGGAGGATTGAGCCGATTGGCACGTATGCCTGCAAAATTCGCGCCAAATGCTTGTGCCGAAACGGAAAAGGAGTAGGAGGCGATCTAGGCGTGGACCGGCGCTATTTTGTGTTGAAAAAAGGGGACATTCTACTTTTCCTGCTTCCTCGGACGACCGCGAGGTCGAAGCGACGGTTCAAGACCGAGGCGTTTGGCCACGCGGTTGCGCCAACGCTCGTCGCCAAACGGAGCGCCGCGGGCAATGCTCCGTCGCACGGCCGCCAATTCGGCCTCGGTCTGAACGGCGTTTACGTGCGCGAGCCAATTTCGCGGACAAGGAACCGGCCAGTCGCTGAGCAGCGCCGGACGCTTTCCGCTCGTTCGCCACGATAGACTCGACCAAAGCCACTTCTCCGCCCGGCGAACAAGCCCGGCACGTAGCGGATTGCGCTCGACGTACCGCAGCACGGTGAGCAAATGCTCGTCCTGCTCGATGGGAAAAGCCTTGAACCGCCCTTGCCACACATGGCCGCTTCCCTTGTAGTGGCGATGATAGCGCCGCACATGCGACGTCATCAGCCATTGCATCCAGCGGCTCAAATCTCCGTCGCCGCGTGGCCAAAGCACGAGATGAAAATGATTGGGCATGAGCGCATAGCCCAAAATCCTCAGCGGCAAGCGTTCGTTGCCCGCGGCCATCAGGTCCAAAAACGCGGCGAAGTCGCCGTCTTTGTGAAACACCTCGTCCCGGCCGTTGCCACGATTGAGCACGTGGTAACACATTCCACCGACCGAAGCTCGTGCAGTCCTGGGCATCACGCCAATCTAGCGAATACCGGCACGGTCGTCAATTAAAGTAGAATGTCCCCTTTTTATTCCCAGCACCAAAAAACGCTCGACATGATCGATCGATTGATATCGCTTCGCAAGCTCCCACAAGGACAGTCGGTCTATTTAGAAACGCTTGTGCAACTCGTCGGAGCCTACGAAGCCGAGCATCATGCGATTGATGTTGCGGATTTGAGCGGGCTCGATTCGCTGCGTCATTTGTTGGCCGAGAACAAAATGAACGCCTCCGACTTAGCGCGGCTGCTCGGCGTTCATGCAAGTATGGGTTCCAAGATTCTTAAAGGAGAGCGCTCGTTGACGGTAGAACACCTGCGAAAACTGGCGTTGCGGTTTAAGGTTCGGCCGGAGCTATTCATCGACTAAAAAATTCACGCGCCACCTGGGCGAGGAAAGAACGGAACGAAAAAAGAGACCTGCCCCCCCCTTTTACTGCCCGCCGGGTAACACGCGGCCCGCCGCATCGGGTGACCTGGAGCTCGTGCCCGACGCCGAGTTTCTCGAGTCCGAGCGACTCGAAGCCCGGCTGGTCGGTCAGTCGGCCCAGCGACCCGAGCTGCAGTTGGTTCTTGACCCAGAATATCTGTAGGCTTTCTGCCGGTCGCTACGCGATGTAAGGACGCTGCGCGCCTCGATCGGTATTTATTTGCCCGCCGACTCCTCCCTAAGGCAAGAACCGGCAAAAACGGCCGGTCACGTTCGCCGCGAATACCCCGGACACGGAAATCGGCCCGCCGCACCAATCGAAAATGTGAGAATTTGATGGACAACAGGGCCGAACAAAGGCTAAAATCAGCCTCGCGTGCGATTAAAATTCCTATCAATGAGCTTTTCTACGAAGCGCCCTGCCTCGTCATTACTTTCCTGTCTCTCCTCTAACACCGTTTTTAACTCGTCGATGTATAATTAGTTCCATATGCACCGTCGGTTCTGCGCCATTATTTCTGCTTTAGTTGCTGCGGTCACTTGCTCGTTGGCTGACGCCCAAGCTCCCGTACTGGTTCCTCCGATCGATCTCAAAGTTTCCGGAACTCCGTTTAGCCGCGGTGTCCGCGGGCAGGCGGTTCCCTCGATCAGCAAATCTACGCCTGCCATCGTCGTGACCGAGATGAGCTTGAACGTCGCCCGCGGTTCGAGCATTCGCGGCGTGGCCGGCGGTCTGGAAGCGGATTTCTACGATTGGCGCACGCGGAATAACGATCAGCGGACGACGACGCTCGACTATTTGCGATTTGCTCGAGACTACGACGCGCGGCTGGTGATTACCGCCAACATCCGCGGTCTGGCTGAGCCCGATCCATCGCCTGGAAATCCCAACGGCCGCCGGTTTTACGATACGTCGATTCCCACGCTCACCAAGATGGCAGCCGACTGGGTGCGATATACGAACGTCATCGCGCAGACGTATCGACAAGGCGACGTCATCGCCGATCCAGCAGACCGGGCAATACTCGACTCGCTTGTATGGACGACAGGACCGACCGATGCGAATGACCTTCTTCCGGCGGTCGGCGAAGCTCCCTTGCCGAAGGTGGAGTACTGGGAGATTGGCAACGAGCCGCGCGTTCCCTTGACCAACGCCTATAACTTTACCAACAGCTTCACATTTCTCGCGCCCGGTTACCTGCCGGTGGATAATACGCATAAGTACGATTTCCACGAGCGCTACGCGTCGCTCACCTCGGCGATGCGCGCGGTCGATCCCACGATTAAGGTGGGGCCGGCCCTACAGTGGCTCAGTCAACCCTCGGAGCGGGCCGTTCTCGACACGATTCTCTATCCGCAGTCGAACGGCAAGTACCTGCCGATCGACTTCATCGGCTATCACCCGTACCAGACGCTTTATAGCACGACGATTGCGACCGATATTGAAAGCCGCTTGCGCAGTGTGTATTCGACGCACAACTCGCGAGTTTCAACGATTCGGTCGATGATTGCCGCTTCAGGCCGCGACCCGGATTCGATCGAGCTGATCGCTAGCGAAGCGAATGTCAGCAACCACACCTCGAACGGAACGATCTACGAAGCACAAATGGGACATGCTCTGGGCACCGTCGAAGAAGTCTTCAGCTTCGCACGGCTAGGATTGAGCGACGCCCACTATTGGTTATGGCCTGCCGACCCCTGGGATGGGACCCGGCTTCCCGTTTACAAGGCCTATGAAGGACTGCGCGATCACATGGGCGACGTCATCACATCGGTCTACTCCAACGGCAATCATCGGCTCTACACGACCCGCGACAGCGAAAGCGGCGAAATCGCCGTCTGGGGGCTTAATTTTTCCAACAGCGCCGACGCGACACTGAGTCTGACGCTCGATAACCTGTCGAAGGACGGCTATTCGGCGAGTCTCATGACGCTCAAAGCGAAGGACGGACCCACGACGCTGTTCTCCGCGAATCTACCGGTTTATATGCCGGGAGGGCCGACCAACGAAGTCGAATGGCAAACGACGCCGCTCGACGGCGTCGACCTGTCCGACTACGCGCTGACGCTGCGGGCGGCAACGATCGCCGTGCTGGTGATCACACCCCATCCACTACCCGGTGATTACAACGAAGATAACGTCGTGAACGCGGCCGATTATGTGATCTGGCGGAAAAATCTCGGCGATTCTGTAGCGCTGCCCAACGACGATACGAACGGCGTTGGTGCCGACGATTACGATCGGTGGATTAAGAATTTTGGCAATTCAAATATTGGAATTGGCGTTAGTTCCGTTGTGCCTGAGCCTGGCGCGTTGGTGCTGACCGTCTTTCCTATTGCCGGATTTGCCGTGAGCACGATCGGTCGACGACGAGTGCCGTGAACGATGCCAGTGCTTCTCAACTTGGCCAAGAGCGTTTGTCAATAATTACTTCATGCTGATTTGATTCCGCATCTTCGTATTACTCGGGACGAATCACTTTCGCATCGAGTGATTCACACGATTGGGCCGGAGTTCGAGCGCGTTGCGTCCGTTTGATTACTTTCTTGCACTGGTGCAGCAGCAATCGCGAACGTTCGGTGTCGGATGGCAATAACCAATTGCGGTCCGGTACCTTTTTGCGCATGCAGAACTTTGGTTGGGCATACGTAGGCGAGTGGGCCGCCAATGTTCCGCGCAGTCGGGTCAGGAAAAAGGGGTCAGGTCTCTTTTTTCGTTCGTGGTCGGCCGCGGGGTCGGAGAGCCGATTGCAGGTCGAGCCGCGTGGCCGA
>CAZJWY010000172.1:0-8884 GCA_964549545.1 uncultured Planctomycetaceae bacterium
ATGAACGCCTAACCTACCGCTACCAGGGCCGCGACTTCCGCCTCACCGACGTGGCCGGCAAAGTCGTAAGCCAAATTCTCACCTAACATCGTCCATTATCGACGATAATTGGTTATTGTAGCGCCGCCCATTTAGCGGCGGCGTTCACGCCGCGCGTTCATCACAGAGTTCCGCGCAAAAAAAAGCGCTCCGAGCAATCGTCCCTGCGCAGAAGATTCAGTGGGACGACACGCGGAGCGCTTGTTGTTTTTAACAGCGACGGAAGCAGCCGCTCTAACCGTGTCACCGATTCAGGTCTTTGCCCAAACGTCCCCTTGGACCGTTGAAGATGCTGAAAAAACGGCCTTCACTGGGTTACGGCAAACCACGGTCAACCTGACGCATCTGATCTTCGTGCGGCCGGCTTCCGTCGCGATCGATTGCGATCAACGTGGTTGCAAAACGCATTCCATTCTTATAGCCAACGCCCTAAACATCCCAAGAGTTTAGCGACCACGATAGCGCGGCTGCGGACTCCACCCTGCGTAATCCCTCAAAAAAGCCATCCCGCCGCTCACGCTTCAACAACCCTTCATCAATTATCAACACCGCACCACTGGCCACTTCGCCACCGCTCTGACCAAAAATCAACCGCCATGCGCACTGTTAAGCGTTCCTCGACTCTAGGAGTTCATAGCGGGTACAGTCTCGATCATGGATCGGAACTAGAATGATCTCACGCGTAGGCGCGGAGGCGCAGAGAAAGAGTTGAAACACGAATCGACAAGAATCCAACTTTCATTAGGGCAGTTTATTGTTCCAATTTATTTTTCCTCCGCGCCCTCAGCGCCTCTGCGAGAGCTTATCGAAGAGAAGAACAGTCACACGTTTACGAGCAGATTGAATAGCCATGAAAAGCGCTCTCAGCCGAGGACTACCGTTAGTAAGACGTCAACGCGCAAATCCAGCTCATTTCAGGCCATTTCAAACGATTTCAGCCAGTTGTGTGCCTAGTCCACCACCGTTAAACTGGGAGTTCGCTTGCCGCAGCGTCAAAGTGGCTGAGGACGAACCAGCCGTTAGAGGACCGGATGAAAAAGACGTTTCAGAACAAGGCGACCACCAAGGGGGTAGGAAAACTCACGCTCGAATCCGGCGACGTTGAGCTCCCTGTCATCGTCGGCACCGAAAACGAACACGCCGTCGATGTTTCCAAGCTACGTGCCAAGACCGGCTATATCACTTGGGACGAAGGCTTCATGAACACCGGCGCGACCACCAGCGCCATCACCTTTCTCGACGGTGAAGCCGGCATTTTGCGTTATCGAGGCTACCCGGTCGAGCAACTGGCCGCCAACTGCGACTTCATCGAAGTCTCCTACCTGCTCCTCTACGGCGAATTGCCGACCGTCGCTCAGCTCGAGGATTTCCGCAAAAAGCTGCGTCGCCACACAATGCTGCACGAGGACATGCGGCTTTTCTACGACGGTTTCCCCCGCGATGCCCATCCGATGGCCATTTGCAGTTCGGTCATCGGCGCCCTTTCCACATTTTACCAAGACTCGCTCAGCGTTACCGACCCTGAGCAAGTCAGCCACAGCGTCCTCCGCCTGCTCGCTAAGCTGCCCACGATTGCCGCTTACGCCTACAAGAAATCGATTGGCCAGCCGTTTGTTTATCCGCGCAATGATCTTACGTACTGTGAGAATTTCTTGCGGATGATGTTTGCCGTGCCGACCGAGCCCTTCGAGGCCGATCCCGATTTCGTCGATGCGCTCAATCTGCTGCTCATCGTCCACGCTGATCACGAGCAGAACTGCAGCACCTCGACTGTGCGGATGGTCGGTTCGTCCAATGCGAACCTGTTTGCCTCGATTTCGGCCGGCATCTGCGCCCTCTGGGGTCCGCTCCACGGCGGCGCCAACGAAGCCTGCGTCGCCATGCTCCAGCAAATCGTCAACGACGGCGGCGACGTCAAGAAATACGTTGCCATGGCCAAGGACAAGGACAACGACTTCCTATTGATGGGCTTCGGCCACCGTGTCTACAAGAGCCACGACCCCCGGGCCACGATCATCAAGGCAGCCTGCGACAAGCTGCTGGCCAAGCGGCACATCAACGACCCGATCTTCGACGTCGCCAAGCAACTCGAAGAAGTCGCCCTTCGCGACGAATACTTCATCGAGCGCAAGCTCTACCCGAACGTCGACTTCTACTCCGGCGTCATCTATCGGGCGATTGGCATTCCCGTGCAGATGTTTACGGTGCTCTTCGCAATGGGCCGCCTCCCCGGCTGGATTTCTCACTGGCTGGAAATGCACCAGAACCCCGCCACCAAAATCTGCCGTCCCCGCCAAATCTACGTCGGCCCCACCAAGCGCGACTTTGTCCCGATGGACAAACGCCGCTAGCCACTATGCAGTTGATGTTTTTTGTGGCGACTTAGTTCGAGTTTTGCACATATCAGAACCACGAAATCGACGAAAGGCCCGAAAACCTGGGAGTGAGCCCGTTTTTCCGCCTGACCAAGTCGATCGTACCTACGCTAAAGCCCATCATGCTGCAGGAAGATCGATGAAATCGCCTTATTTCGCGTGATTTCGTACTTTTCGTGGTTCCCTAAAAAGTGCAAAAGTCGAACTTAGAACAACTTACCAAATTGCGTTCCGCAATAAACCAAAGAACAAACGCAGTTTAGCGTCGGCCGCCAAGCCCAATCTCCCACCAACACGGCTCCATTCATAACAGAGGGTCTGTAGACTCACCGTGAGCTCTGTGTCCTCTGTGGTTACATGAATTGGAAAATTGCTCTAGAACTCCTGAAAAACCGTTTTGTAGATCAAATTCCGAGTGTTCTAATCGTAACGAATTGCTGGACAAGTTTCTGATTGGGACTGAATGCTTAGCTTGAGCCATTTGTCTGGTCTGGCTAAAGTGAAGGTCTCGCCGTTTTGCGGTGCTGCTGACGCAAATCCTTAGCGCTTCTGCAGCCATCGTCCCGCCTCACTCCCCCTTCACTAGCCGCCAAGAAAAGGGAGCTCGATGCCTTCCACGAACAGCAACTCCGATTCGCCTAAATTTACGCGCCGTCGTTTATTTGGTTCTGCTGCCGGCATGGCCACGGCTGCTGCCGCGTCAATCTTCTTGCCTCCCAATCTAAGGAGAGCATTAGCGGAAACGTCGCCCTCTCCCGGTTCGTTACGTGAGATCAAACACGTTGTGCTGCTCATGCAGGAGAACCGGTCCTTCGATCACTATTTCGGTACGCTTGCCGGGGTGCGCGGCTTTAACGATCCGAGTGCCATGAAACTCCACCATGGGAAATCCGTCTTCTACCAACCAGATACGCACAGCTCCGACGGATATCTGTTGCCGTTTCATCTCGATACGAAAAAGACCAATTCACAGAAAGTCCCGAGCACCAGCCATGCCTGGTCCACTCAGCATGCATCTTGGAACCACGGCAAGATGGACAATTGGCTCAAAGCACATCGCCACGCCGATGGCGCAAAGGGCCCTTTCTGCATGGGCTATTACAAACGCGACGATATCCCATTTCAGTTCGCCTTGGCCGAAGCTTTTACGATCTGTGATGCCTATCACTGTTCGGTGTTGGGGCCAACCTGGCCGAACCGGTTGTATTGGATGACCGGCACCATCGATCCCGATGGCAAACATGGCGGACCGGTTATCCGGAACAAAGACAACAATTTCCGCTGGACCACCTACGCCGAGCGTCTCGAAGCAGCCGGAGTAAGTTGGAAAGTATACAACGCCAAAGACGACCACCCCTATGATCCGTCGTTGACTGACACGCCCTCAAAACATTATCCATTCAATCTGCTCGGCCACTTTCGCCAATTTGTGGAGGCCCCTCCTGACTCCCCGCTGCGCATCAAGGCAATGACGTTGGGAAATGGGCATGAATTTGCCGCCGATGTGGCCAACGACCGCTTGCCGACAGTGAGCTGGCTCATGCCGCCGCGATTGGCATCCGAGCATCCGGATCACATGCCCGCTGCCGGCGCCGCCTTTGTCGCCCAAACGATCGATGCAATCGCTGCGAATCCCAAAGTCTGGGCGAAGACCGCGTTCATTCTCAATTACGATGAGAACGATGGGATCTTCGACCACGTTGCCCCGCCCACGCCGCCCCCAGGAACGCCCCAGGAATTTGTAAACGGCGAACCAATTGGCGGCGGCTTTCGCGTGCCGTGCATTATTGTCTCGCCCTGGACAGCCGGCGGCTGGGTATGCAGCGAGCCCTTCGACCATACCTCGATCCTGCAATTCCTCGAAGTGCTGACTGGCGTTCGCGAAACAAACATCAGCGCGTGGCGCCGGCGAACGTTTGGCGATCTAACCTCAGCCTTCCGCTTCGATTCTGCCAAGACCGATTTTCCAAAACTACCCGATACCGCTGGTCCGCTTGCACTGGCTGAAAAGCAAGCGGCTTGCCTTCCGAGTCCCAAAGCCCCCCGCTCGCATCAAGTGAGGCCCCTTCAGGAAAAAGGCCAACGCAAGAGAACAAAAAACGATAGGAAGACCCCGTAAGCACTGCTCTCTCGTGAGGTGCTAGGTTTCACGTACACGATAACACCAAACACCTTACCATGGACTAAAGTCCGTGTTACCTATGAAAGCGTTGATAAAGCCGTTGCCACGAAGGTTAGCAAACAAATGCTCTTAGCGTCGGCGGCCACGCCGACCAATACCAGCCGGCTCAATCGCTCCAGTAAACTGAAAGACGCTCCAGTATTTCAAACCTACCCATGCCCTCTCCGCGCCCTCTGCGCCTCTGCGTGAGATCTTTCTAACAGCGTCTGACAACACGGTACGCTCTTGAGCCGGAGAAGGTTAAGGCATTGCATGGGCCTTACTTCAAATCCTGAAAGTGCGTCTCCGAGTGCGTAACCCAGGCTCCATCCTCTTCATACACAATGGCCGTCGCACTTTTCAAAGTAGATACCACATCCAATAGCAGGTGAACCTGCGGCATCACGAAACCCAATTGCATCATCGCGGGGTTCGGCGGCGTGGGGCCTTTCTCATCGTCCTCGTCTTCTTCCTCGTCATCCTTGCGAACTTTCAGCTTTCCAGTTGCCACATCGACTCCATAATCGATCCACGGCCGAACTGCCGCGAGCGACTTGGCGAACTCGATATGCGTCACCACAGCCGCCGGGCGATCGAGCTTGAGCGTCGTATCCAACTCCGGCTTCGTTTCACTCAGTAGTCGCTCGGTCGTCTTCGGCATCGTGCTCACCGCCGCCTGCTTATCCGTCAGTCCCGCTGTCACGGCCACTTGTGGATCAACGCCCCACTTCTTCGGCAAAGGCCAGGTGTACAATTTGCCGCCGCCCGAAAGCTCCGACACCTGAGCCGTCGGTATTTTTAGCTCCGGCATTTCCTTGGGGTTGTGTTCCTTGATCAAGTTGTAGGCCTGGATCGCGACGTCGATGTAAGTCGACACCGCCTGGCGCAACTGTTCCGCATTGCTTACGGCTGCCGTAAAGCCCACTTCGAGCATCGGCAATGGTTTTGGCGACTCGGGCATCTGTTTGAACCATCGCTTGCTCTTCGCCTCGGCCGCCACGATGAACGCGCCTTGCCCGTCCGCGAGCGCCCCGTACAAATGCTCGCGATTGGCTTTGTCGAGCCGCTCCAGCAGCGCGATCACTTGCTCGCGGATTTCCTGGTACTTGGCCCAATCTTCTTCATCCGCTTTCTCCTCGGCAATCTTTTCCACATGCACGGCGGTCTTCTTCAACCAGGCGACGAGCTCTTCGTAGTCCTGAATGTTCTGCTTCGACCGCGAAGCGAACAACAGCAGCGGGCTGCCGCCCACGTGGTTCAAAATCGACAATGGCTTCGAGCTATCCATCATCGGCCGCTTCTGATCGCTGTACTGGTAGCCTTCGTAGCCGCGATCGGTCAAAAACATCACGCCAGATGTATTCCCTGGCTCCGGCATGAACCGGGCCAGATCGAAGCTGCGAATGTCTTCCAGAACCTGCTTCCGCTGCTCTTCGTTGACTTCCACCTTACGGAGCGCCTGCTCGGCCGCATCCGCGATGTCTTCCATCGTCCGGTTGGACGAGCCCATCGCCGTGGCGAATGTCTTGCTAACATATTGAATGCCCACGAGCCGCTCGCCCGCGTGCTTTTCCAGACGCTTAATCGGAGGCGTGCCGGCCAGCACGTCGCCTTGCCCCATCTTCTCCAGTTGGTCGGTCGATTCGCCGATGGAGAGAATTACGAACTCATCTGTCACCCCTAAAGCCACGGCCAGCTTTTGTTTACTGGCGAAGGATTTCACTTTTTCGAACTGCTCATTGCTCAGATCGTCGGCTCCCTCTCGGATTTTCTCCCAGGGGAGCATGCTGCCATCGAGCCGTAGCAAGAGAAACTCGTGCCCACCAATCTGATCGCGCTGCAAATGGGCCGCCAACTCGGGTTGGGCCTGATCGAGCAAGTTGCGAAGCAGCGAATGCACCTCGTCGAGTTCCCGCTTGGCTCGCTCCTGGTCCTTGATCCGGAAGCCAAACACCATCGTGGGCGCCTTCAGCTTGTCCGAGTGTTTCTCCAGGATTTCGAACATGCGGTTCGTGATCGCTTCCTCTTTTTCGTCCTCATCTTCCGCCTCGGCCTTGGGTGGGGCCGTGCGACGGATCGAGTTGACTTCCATAAGTACGGAAAACAGCTCGGCAATGTCGTTGCCGCCATAGACAAATGCCTCGTCGGAGAACATCTCCTTGAGCACCGCCACCGCGTCTTGCCCAGCCTGTGACTGCACATACTCGCGCACCTTGGCGATCGTTGGTTGTTCCGACTGCTCCCATTGGAACATGACCTGCATCTTGGCGATCTGAACGAGCGGAATCTCCATCAGCCGGCCGTAGGCCTTGCTGTCGCGGAAAATATGCCACTGCTCGCGCAGCCGCAGGCTGGCCGAGTAAAACGAAGCGTCAGCCGGCACCTTCTTGAGCGAATGCGCCTGTTCAGCCAGCTCCGCCGCGTGGGCAGTCGCCAGCTCCATATTCGCGCATGCCAGTGTCAGCAGGGCCAATATCGTAATCCGCTTCAGCCAATCCCGTTGTGTTGTTTCAGGTTGCGGTGTCATGCTTTTTCTCCTTCACGATCGCCAAAACAGACTGCTTTTCTACCCCGAGCAGTCTGACCGATCGAGCGTGAAAAGTAAACCGGTTGGGGGGAGTTTCGCTATCAAACAATTTGGGCCATGCTATCTTCCCTGGGCCCAACAATATTAGTTCATAAGGGAAAGCGGACGTATGTCATCTACCTCTCGCATGGATCAGCTTGTCGGCCGCATGCGCGGCGTGCGGTCGTTTACCGAAACGTTTCTCGAGGGCCTGACCGATACGGAGTGGTTCTGGTCTCCGCCGCAATACACCACGCACCTGGCCTGGCAGGTTGGCCATATCGCGGTTGCCGAATATGGCCTCTGTATGCGCCGCATTCGCGGACGAAAACCAGCCGACGAATCGTTGATTTCTGAGACGTTCATCGAATCCTTCAAACCAGGCTCTACGCCAATTGCGGATCCGACGCGGAATCCGCCTCTCGACGAAATCCAACGTGTCTTCGCGGCGGTCCACGCGCAAGCGCTGGAGGAAGTTTCTCAGTTCAACGAAGCAGAATTAACCGGCTCGTTGGACCCGCCCCATCCACGGTTCAAGACGAAGCTGGAAGCGGTCGAGTTGCATCCACTGCACGAAATGGTCCATGCTGGTCAAATCGCGATGCTCCGACGTCTGATGGGGAAACCCCCTTTGCTGTGATTGCTATACAAAAACCAAGCGAGTCTGCACCGTAAAGCGCAGACTCGCCTGTTTGTTTACATTCGTCGATCGACCGGCTCGTTAAGCAGTCTTGCCAATGCGACGCAGGCCGAGCGACAGCATGACCCAGCCCCAGCCGTTGAACAACAACTCGATGCCGATGAATAGGCCGATGACCCACAGGGCGGCTTCAGGCATCTGCCGATTGATGATCACTCCCAAGAGCAGGGCGATCACACCGTTCAAAAGAACCCAGCCCCAACCCGCGAATCGGGTCATAAGCGACGCAACGATACGGAAAACACCACTCACGATCAGGAAGATCGCGATGAACTTGGTCAGTACAACCATGCTGACGTCTGGCTGGTCGATGATCATGTAGCCGACGACGATGTAGAGAACGCCGATCAGCATGTGCAGCAGCATGCCGCTCCAGTTGCCGGCCCAGAACGAGCTAATCACTTGCGTGATGCCGGCGGCAATCAGCGTGAAGCCCAAGATTAGGACGGCAGCGACCCCAGCGAAAGCAGTGATCCACGGATCGGCGATGGCCAGCGTGCCGAGCACGACCATGGTGATGCCGAGCAGTAGGAAGGCCCACCAATGTTTGTGGACTGCTTCAAGTTCGTGTCGAATGGCGGCGCCTGGTAAAAGGGTGCCTGGCAAGAGAGATTCGGTGGGCATGTGTTAGGTCCTGTACGGTGTGATTTGTGGTGCTGACTTTCAACCCCTATCGCTACTTCCAGAGTTTAGGTCTAAGTTGGCAGATTACTAGGAGCGAGCCGCTTGGCTGCCGTCTTTCGCCAGGTGTGTGGTTGCGGCCGTTCTGATGTTAAGGATTAATCCGATTATAGCATTCTTCGCCTCTGCGTCCTCCCGAAAAATGGCCAGAGGTTATCCGGCACTCCACATCGCACCGGCGATCGTTAATACGACATATAACGCCAAAATGAACCACCACCCAAGAATGATCGGCTGTGGCGGCTCGATGCCAATGGCGTAAACGACCAGTCCGCCGACGGCGATCAGGCCAAGTAGCGTTGCAATTTGACCAGGGCCGCCAAGAGCACGGATCAGGCCGAACGTCACGGCCGCGATGGTCA
>CAZJWY010000172.1:8894-11040 GCA_964549545.1 uncultured Planctomycetaceae bacterium
AGCATGGAGCGCAGCGAAAATTGAATGCGGAATGACGGAGGCGACGTTGGTTCTTGTTCTGCCTCGACCTCGGCGTTTGGCGTTGCCGGTGGGGGAGCTACAGGCGGTGTTGGTTTTGGAGTCGTTGAAGCTGAAGCTGCAGGTGTTAGTGCTTGCTCGCGGCGTTTGGCGTATAGTTCTTCGCGCTTCTCGTGTGCAAGACGCTGCTGTTTTTGATCTTCCCAGCCCAAGTAGAAGTACAGGCTCAGCAGCGAACCAATTACAAAGATGGTAATCGCCGGCACCAAGTAGCCGAGGCTGGCGATCGCGACGACGATGGCAAGCAGTGCGGTACCGATCAATAGCTGGCTGATGTGGAAACGGAACTTGAGGCCGCTAAGCCAGTTCTCCAGTATCTCCGAGCTGCGATTGTGCTCGATGTCTCGATAGACCTCGTCGATGTCGATCGAGGCTCGGACCTTTTCAGCCACCTCTTGGGCATGCCGCTGTTCGGCCGCCACGATTGCCGGATCGAGTGGCTCGAGTTCGTATTCCTCATCATCCGCCGCTTGCGCCGGATCCGGGTTCGGCTGATTTGGGGGGTGATCATCCATCGGTATCATGAGGATAGGGCAGGTAAGTTGTACTTCGAAGCTGTCGCACAACCAGGAATTATCGAGCTGCCGGGTTTGTCCCAGCGGGGGGTAAACCCCACCGCTCGCGGTTATGCTTTGGCCTCTTACATTGTGGATTGGTGCGCGTATAGTGACAAGCGAAACTGAACGGGGCACGAGGCGGCTGATGACACAATTTTTGATTACTGCGTTGGGTAGCTATGGCGATGTTCATCCGATGGTCGGGCTGGGGGCCGCGCTGGTGGCTCGCGGGCATCGAGTGAAAATCATCACGAATCCTTACTTCGAGGACGTGGTTACTAGCGCCGGACTGGAACTCGTGCCGTTCGGCGAGCGCGAGGACTATGTTCGATTGAGCGAGCATCCCGACCTTTGGCATCCAAAGCGCGGACCGCGGATGGTGCTGTAGTATGTGTCGGTCCAGCAGTTGCGTCCATTGTATGATTTGCTGATGGCCAACTACCTGGCGGGTGAGACGGTGTTTTGTGCCCACACGCTGGATATGGCGAGCCGGACGGCGGGCGAGCATTTGGCGGCGCCGTGCGCGAGCGTCGTGTTTGCGCCGAGCGTGCTGTGGAGCAAGTATGATACTTCGCGGCTCAAGGGAGCACTGCTCGGGCCGCAGATACCGAAATGGCTGAAGCAACTTCAGTTCACGGTGGCGGATTGGTTCGTCACAAGCCAGTTGCTCGGTCCGGAGATCAATCGTTTGCGCCGTGAGTTGGGGCTTGGCGCGGTAACGAGGATCTTCGGCGAGTGGTTGTTTGGAGGCGATCTGCTGCTGGGTTTGTTTCCAGATTGGTTCGGCTCGCCGCAGCCGGATTGGCCGGCCCATCTCAAGACGGTCGGTTTTCCCTTGTGGGATACGCCGGGCGATAAAGCGCTGCCGGATGGTGTGCGCCGGTTTCTCGATGCGGGTTCGCCGCCGATTGCGTTTTCGCCAGGTTCGGCCAACAAAGAGGCGCATCACTTTTTCGAGGCAGCCGTTGATGCGTGCCAGCGATTGGGGCGGCGTGGCATCCTGCTCACGAAATACGATCACCAGTTGCCGAAAAGCATGCCGGATTCGGTCTATCACGTCGGTTTCGTGCCGATGAGTCAGTTGCTGCCGCGCACGGCGGCGGTCGTGCATCATGGCGGGATTGGCAGTTGCGCGCAGGCGTTCGCGGCCGGCGTGCCGCAGATCGTGCGGCCGATGTCGTACGATCAGTTCGACAATTCGCGACGCGTGGTGCGGCTGGGCGTGGGCGCCGAGGTATCGGTGAAGCAGTTTAGTGGCCAGCGTGTGGCCGAGGAATTGTCGCGACTCGTCGATTCGCCGGAGGTTGCGTCGCGATGTCGCGATTTGGCGTCGCGGTGCAATGGATCGACGGCGTTGGCGGCTGCTTGCAGCGCATTGGAGGACCTTGCTCAACGGAAAGCAGCGATTGTCGGGGTTGGAAATCGACAGGTAGCATCGCGTATACTTTGATAGTCCGTTGTTCGTAGTCCGTGGTCCGTTGCTAGTTAATGCAACAGACAATGGGCAACTG
>CAZJWY010000173.1:0-10801 GCA_964549545.1 uncultured Planctomycetaceae bacterium
CCGCTGCGGTTTGATCTGTGAGGAGGAATAGATCAATCTAATTCTCAGTAGCTGAATTCGCAAGAATTCGGATGAGCACAACAAGCAATTGCCTTGCTTCTTCAATCTGCGTCCATCCGCGTTCATCTGCGGATACTATGCCTTATTTCTCCGTGCCCTCTGTGTCTCTGTGGTGAGAATTTGCCTTTAGAAATCGTACCACAACCCGATGCCGACCTGTTCCTCGTAGTTGCGGAAAAACTGCGCCTGGCTCGACTTGCCGTTGTAGTAGCTCAGGCCCCAACGCAGCGTTTGGCCAAGAATGCCGCGGCGGAGCCAACCCACCTGGAAATTCACGTCCCCCACGACATCGATATCGTCGCGAACTCGGCAGTTGACCGCGAAGAACGGCGTGAACGAATCGCCCGTCGGCCCCGGCCGAGATACCTCGGTGCCGAACTGCGAGTCCCACGGCCCGGCCCCGCCGTCGTGGTGAAATGCCCAGCCCACTTCGCCGTACAACCGCCACGCGGGGATCGGGTAATACGACGTGCCCCACACCAGCGAATCACGCACATAATTCACGCGATTGGCCAGCGAACCAGGATGCGTGAGCGCGTATTCGTCGCCCAGGTGAGAACTGAGGTGCGCATAACCAAACTTGAATTGCAACTGCTCGTTGCCGTACGTCAACGGCAAACCGAACACGTAATCGCAGGAATCCAAGTCCTGTTGATTCTCGATGTCCAGCCGAGCGATCGCCGCGCCGTAGAAATCAAGCTGCCAACCCTCGGAGTGAACAGGATCGCAGTTGCCGTATTTCAAAAAGCCCATGCGGCCACCCAGCGTCGCATCGCCGTACGTGCCCCCTTCGGTATTCGAGAACACGGTCATCCCGGCCCGTGGCTCCAACGGCCCGGCCATATACGAATGATAAATCAACCCCGCTGGCACCCATTGCTTGGTCCACACGCCGTCGAAGGCGTCGGCCATCGGCTCGTTCTCGGGCCGTTGATCGAAACGCACGATGTTGTCCGTCGAGCCTGCCTCCGAGCTGGCCTCGCTTCCTTCCGGCAACGGCGACCAGGTTTCGGCTGCCTTCGAGTCGGGCGTTGGCTCCGGCGGCTGTTGCGACCGCGCAAGCACCGGCGCCGGGGCTTCCTGGGCTCGCACGTTGTTGTTGGCATGACTTCCCAACACTGCCAGCAATGCCAGCGCGTAGTACGAAAGCCATGCGCGTCCGCGAGGATGCAACATCGGATACTGAGTCAACAAGAAGGCGGGAAAGGTCCGGGCCACACCGTTACGGGATGGTGCGGCCACGAAAAGAGAGGCGGGTTCTGCCGTACTAACTTCGGCCGCCACCGAATCGGCCCGTGAATCGAGCCACCGCCGCCCGCAAAGTACTCGCTAGCGCGAGCAACGATATCATGCTGACTACAACCACCAATCAACCAAAAACGTGCTTGATAATTCCCCTCCCTTGTAGGGAGGGGTTAGGGGAGGGTTCGATAAACCGTGATTTTCTCTCCTCCGTCGTTTCCACGGAGAGAAAAATAACTTTGAAACAACACCTACGCCGGTTGATGCGAACGCACCGCCAACTGCTCCAACAGCCGCTTCGCGGCCCCGCTATCAATCGCCTCGGCCGCCCGTGCCGTAGCCTCTTTGGGCTCCGCCGCGCGACCAGCCACGATCAGCCCCGCCGCCGCGTTGAGAATCACAATGTCGCGTGCCGCTCCTGGCTCGCCGCCCAGCACTTTCTGAATGACAACAGCACTCGCCGCCGGCGTATCGATCCAAAGCCCCTCCAGCGAATGACGGGCGATTCCAAAACCCTCGGGCTGCCATGTAAATTCCTGCACACTGCCCGAGGTAACTTCGGAAACGTTTGTACTCACTGCCAGCGTTACATCTCCCAGACCATCCTCACCCGAAACAACAAAGCTCCGCTTGGTGCCCAGCCGCTGCAGCGCTCCCGCGAGCAGCGGTCGCAACTCGGGCCGCCCCGCGCCGAGCAACTGGTAGCAAGCTCCCGCCGGGTTCACGAGCGGTCCCAAGATGTTGAAGATCGTGCGAATGCCCAGTTTCTTCCGCACGGCCGCCACGTGCTTCATCGCCGGGTGGGCTACCGGCGCGAAACAGAAGCAGAGTCCCAACTCGTCGAGGCACGCCTCGACCTGGGCCGTCGAGGCCAGAATATTCACGCCCAACTCGGTCAGCACATCGGCCGAGCCACTGCTGCTGGTAATGCTGCGATTGCCATGCTTCGCGACCGGCACGCCGGCCGCCGCCGCGACGATCGCCGCCGTCGTGCTGACGTTGAACATCCGCGAGTCACCACCGCCGGTGCCGCAGGTGTCCAGCACTTCGGCATGCCGCGACCGGATCGGCGTCATGTGCCGCCGCATCGCATCGGCCGCCCCGGCCACCTCGTCGACCGTCTCTCCCTTTGCTGCCAATGCCGTCAAAAGCAGGCCGATTTGGTCGTCCGACCACTCGGCACGCATGATGGCGTCGAAGGCGTGGGCCATTTCCTCGAAGGAAAGGCTCCCACCCCCGGCAACTTGCCCCAGCAACGTGTCGATTTTTTCAGCCATGACCGGATTGTAGCAGGCACGCTCCGTGTGCCGTAGTTGCCCGCCTGGGCGGCAAGATTGTATTGAGATTTACTAAAAATGACTTAGAATGATGCCCGAAGGATCGATCGTTTTCACTTATTATGGCGGCTCTACTAGCCGTCGACTTGAATGCCCCGCAAAGTAATTCTTGACATTGATCCTGGCATCGACGACGCCGTCGCCCTGTGCATGGCGCTCGCCGATCCGCTGCTGGATGTGGTCGCCGTTACCGCGACTGGCGGCACGGTTTCGCCCGAGCAATCGACATCCAACGTGCAGGCGATCGTCGAGCACCTCGACCCGTCGCGCTGGCCCCGCTTGGGAACAGCCGCCAGCGATCAAATGTTGCGAGCCGATGGCCGACACCTCTTCGGCATCGATGGAATGTGCGGCGCACACTTCGCCGTCGCCAAGCGGCATCACCAGCATTCGTCGGTCAAAGTGATTTGCGACGAGGTGCGCTCCGCTCCCGGCGATGTCACGATCATCTCGACCGGGCCCCTTACCAATATCGCCTCCGCGCTTCAGCAACAGCCCGACCTGGCTGAGCTGATCGGCCACCTGATCATGATCGGCGGCACTCTCGGCGGCCCCGGCAATGTCACCGCCGCTGCCGAGTTCAATATCTACTGCGACGCCGAAGCCGCTCGGGTCGTGTTCCAATCATCCGTCACCAAGACGCTCATCCCGATCGATGTATCGAGCCGCGTCGTGCTGAACTTCGACCTCTTGGAAAAAATCCCGAACGGCGATTCGCGCTCCGGCGAACTATTGCGAAAGATTCTGCCAGCCGCGTTCCGCGTCTATCGGCAGCACCTGGGCGTCGAAGGAATCCACCTGCACGACGCCGTGGCGCTCATGGCCGCACTGGAACCTGATTTGTTCACCACCGAGCGAATGTATGGCGATGTCGAAACCGATGGCACGCTCACGCACGGCGTGACGGTTTTCGACCGTCGGCGAAACCCAGACAATCGGCCGAATATGGACGTGGCCGTCGATTTAGACGCAGCCGCCGTTGCCGATCACATCATGCGCCGTTTGACGACCGCCGCCTAACGACTCAAGAATAACTTCCCGGTTTTCAGAATAACCACGGAGACACGGAGAAGGCGGAAGTATGAAGTGAAGCATAGAGAGAAGAACACTAATCGCCACTGATCTATGCTAATCAATTCAATCGGAATCAAGAATGAGACGGATGGATGTAGCCTCTTCTTTGACAGTTGATATTAGTGGGGATTAGTGAAGATTAGTATTCCTATCCTCCTAGACTTCTTCTCCGTGCCCTCCGTGTCTCCGTGGTGAATCCTATCTGCCGAAGTTATCTAAGTGTCAATTTTGTGGCTGGCTTTCAATAGGTCGGAAGCCGCTGGCGTCGGCGATTTCTACATCGACTCGCATTACCTTGCCGCCACGCAGCACGGTGAGCGGTATCCGGCTGCCGACTTTGGTCAGTTGCACGAGGCCGATCAAGTGCATGTCTTGCTCGATTCGCACGCCGTTGTATTCGAGGATGACATCGTTTACTTGCAGATTGGCTTGCTCGGCAGGTGACTTCGGCGTGACACGCGAGATGCGCGTGCCGGCCAATCGGCCCAGGCCGAGCGATTCGGCCCGTTGCTGGTTGAAGTTGATGTCGAGGTTGACGCCAAGGTAGCCGCGCGGAGCCTTGTGATCGCTCACGAGTGCCTCGGCGATGCGGCTGGCGATGTTGATAGGAATCGAGAAGCCGATGCCCTCGTTGCCTCCCGACGAGCTGGCAATTGCCGTGTTGAGTCCGACGACTTCGCCGCGCAGATTCACGAGCGGCCCACCGCTGTTGCCTGGGTTGATCGCCGCGTCGGTTTGAATGAAGTTTTGCAGCTTGAGTTCTTCATCGCCCAGGTCGAGGTTGTGTCTTCCTTTCGCGCTCACGATTCCACGCGTAACGCTCTGACTGAGACCAAAGGGGCTGCCTACGGCCAATACGAAATCGCCGATCTCGAGCTTGTCGCTATCGCCGAGCTTGGCGGGTTCGAGTCCGGTCGGTTCGATCAAGAGAGCCGCTACGTCGGTCTCCGGATCACTCCAGATTTGCTTCGGGTGCAGCACGCGACCATCGTACAGATGAACCTCGATTCGCTCGGGCGACGAGTGACGAATCACATGGCGGTTCGTCAGCACGTACAGCCGTGAGCCGATCTGCGCGATCACGCCCGAGCCGGCTTCCTCGACTCGCAGTAGCCCTTGGTACTTGGGCAGCGGTTTGGATTCGATATGCACGACGGCCGGCGTGACTAGCTTCACGACGCGCTTCACGATGCTGAACTCGTGGTCGAGCGTGGCCACATCGCGAGCGAGGGCAGCGTATTCTGCCTCTCGTTGGGCGGAAAACGGCGGCGCGGCCGGCGCCGAGTTGGTCGGCTCGATTTTGGGCGTGGCCGTCGCCAGCTCCGTAAGCTGTGCGTTTGCCGGCAGGGCGGAGAAACTGGAACAGAGCGCGGTCACCACCAGGAATGGCGCGTGGAGGCGGAACTTCATTGGGGGATACTCCCGAAACTCAACCGACACGAATAGAAAAAGCCCGGTGGCGAAGCGCTTCGCCACCGGGCTCAATTATACCTCGTAATTGCTCCAGCGGAAAATGGATCGGTCTCGAATCGATCAGGCCGTAAGTGGCCGGTTCGTTAGGTTTCCAGGTCGCTGAATGAAACATCGACATCGCTAAAGCCCGTATCGAGCACTCGGCTCCAATCGCCGCTGCCGCCGCCGTGGCCGCCGTTAAGCTCGGCAGCCCGTTGGCACTCGATGCAACTGGTCGCATAGGGCAAGGCGTTGAGGCGAGCCAGCGGAATGCGCTCGTTACAGATTTCGCATTCGCCATAATTGCCATTCTTGATACGGACGAGGGCTCGCTCGATGTTGGCCAATTCGCGACTTTCCACTTCGGCAAGCTGCGAGCTGATTTCGTCCTGGGCGGCATCGAGCGCCTCGTCGACGACGTCGCCGCCGGATTGCTCGCGCAGTTGGCTGAGCAAGCTCAAGTCACCTTGAAGCGCCTTGCGCAGCGCGTTGCGGCGCGTTAGGAGCAGTTCCCGCATCTTGTTGATTGATTCTTTGCGACTCATCGTTTTTCACCTTGCCTGGCGGGCTACGACCTACGCGCGTCCGAACGGACTTGTCAGGCAGAAAGCCTGCATGGCGCGATCGCCCCCACTTCTCTGATGCCTGTTCCTGTCTTGGACGGCCGAACCACTTGCAGCTTGATCGGCCTGCCAAAACTCCCCTTGGGGTTGTCAGCCAAGAAGCCGCGCGAGGCATCTTTAACTGGCAACGTAAATATAGTACGCACGTCCAGCCCGGTGGGTCGCTAGCGACGCCGGTTATTCGCCGAATTGTCCGATTGCGTCGAATCTGCGGCCAAAAATGGCCCAAAAATAGCCGCGAACGTCCTGGCGACAGCATCGCCAAGTCGGCCGCGTCGGCCCGTTTCCCGCTTGCGACGTCAGACATTGAACACCGCAAAATGGGAAACGGGCTCCTCCGGCAAACCCTAGAGGCTGCCGAGGCCTATCGGTAATCGGCAGATCCACTCGAAATCGGCCAGCCGAATTTCTGGGAATATCCGGCACAGGTTGTCTGGCTGCATGCAAGCAGCATTCTTTGACGCTCCCTTCAATGCGACGTAAATGCTTATATCCACGAATTCCTCCCCTGAAGGACGGGCACGTTGTGCGCGCTCCCGTCAACCGATCCCCTTTTTGTAGGCGTTTACGATGTTGCTTCTAGATCGTCAATCCGGTGCGACAACTCAACCGCGTGGAGCGGCGTCCGACGCGACTTTGCCGGTCGGTCGCCTTCAACTGCGACTGCGCGCCGATGGACACGTGCTCGATCTCTTGCCGGGAAAGACGACGATCGGTTCGAGCCCGCGTTGCAATGTGCGCATCGAACAGCCAGGTGTTCAACCGTTGCATTGCTTGATCGTCGAGGGGGCCGAGGGGTGGCGAGTGCGTAGTTGGGTGGCCAACTCGACGCTCAACGGCGAGCCGTTCGAGGAAGCGGCGCTCGTGGCTGGCGATTGTCTGTGCTTGGGGCCGGTCGAGCTGGACGTTTTCGATCCCGAGGCCGAAACGCTGGCGCCGCAGCCGGTGCTTGCGCCCAAGGTCGACGTGAATGACGCCGAAGAGATTCGTGTTGGTCGGGACCGCGCTCGCTCGCGTAGCCGACAATTGCTCAAGGCGCTGCGTGCCGAGCGCTCTACCCATCGGCGGTTGAGCGAGCAGTTGGTCAAGCTACAGGAATCGCATCTCGATGCGATTGCCGAGCAGCATGAAGTCAGCCGCACGCTGGAAAGCTGCCTGGACGAGCTGGCCACTGCCCGCGAGCAGTTAAGAGAGTTGGAACAAGTCCATGCATCGGCTCGGCAAGACCTGGAGCTGCGAAACGAACAATTGGGGTTCGAAATTGGGGAGCTTTCGGCGCAGCTTCACGAGGTGTCGCAGAGTCATTCGTTAAACGCGGTCGATCGTCAACGGATAGCGGATGAACAAGCCGAGCTAGAGGAGCGGCTTCGGCAGTACACTGAGTCGCACGCCCAATTGCAAAGCGAGGTGGAGCGGCTGACGAGCGAGAAGAACGCGACCACCGAGCAGTACCATCGGCTCAGCGACGTGAACGCGCGGCTGCAGAGCGACGTGCTTCAACTGGCCGACGAGAAAGCGGCCGTCGACGAGCAGTATCGGCAACTGGCCGATCGAGTGCCCCGCTTGGAAAACGAGGTGGAGCGGCTGGCTAACCAAAAAGAAAACCTGGAAGCAGAGCGCGAAGGGCTGCGTCGTCAGAACGAGCAGTTGCTAAGCGAGGCACGAGAGATCGCGGGCGAGCGCGGCTTGTTGCTGGAGGACCAGGCTTCGCTTCGGCAAGAGCGGAGCGAGTTGCGTCAGCAAAACGAGTCGCTGCGGGCACGAGTCGCCCAGCTCAACGACGAGCAGTCGACGCTGGCCGTGAACAATCTGACGCTTGAGGAAAAGCGAGACGCATTCGCGCGACAGGTCGAGCAGCTACAAGCGCAGGTGAAGAAGCTGGGCGAAGAGAACGCGAGGCTGGCGGCAGCGAAGTCGACGTTGGCCGAGGAGCAGGCCCGACTGGTGGCGGAGCAAAAGCGCTTGACCGAATTGGAGCGGGAAATCACAGCAGTGGTCGCTGGGCGTGAGAACGCATCGGCCGAGTTGTATCGGGCACTTTTGCAGATTTCTGAAATGCAGGAGCGCGACGATCAACACAAGGAAGTGATCACTGCTTACGAAATGCTGCGTAAGGAACACGACCAGGCGCACGATGTGCTGGACCAACTGAAGAGCGAAGTTCAACGCTTGTCCGACGAGCGGTCGGCCGCGGAAGCAGCCTGGCAGGCGTTGACGGCGGAAGCGGCCGCGCTGGGCGAGTCGCAGCAACAACTGGCGGGGGAAAATGCTACGCTGGTGGCGAGCTTGAACGAGTCTCGGCAACAGCTTGAGAAGCTGCAATCGGAGCGGACCACGCTCGGCAGCGTGGCCGACGAGTTGGAGCGCGAGCGTGCGGCGAAGTTGGAGGCCGAGGCGGCTGCTGCGGCATCGTTAGCGGAGAACGAACGTCGTTTGGAGGAGTGCGAACGGCGGCTTGCGGAGCAGTCACAGAAGTTGGCGGAGCAGTCTGGCCGATTCGAGGAGCAACTGCACCTGCATGTAGAGCGGGCCGACGAACTTGCGGAGACGGTGAGCGTGCTGGAGCAGCAACTCGCGGCCGCCAGTAAGTCGCGCGATGCGCTCGTTTGCGACCAGCAAGAAGCCGAGCTGCGCCTGGCCGACGCGGAGTCTCGTCACGGCCAGCAGTTGCGGCGGATTCAAGAGTTGGAATTACAACTGTCGCATGCCGAGCAGCGTGCGGCCGAGGCGGCAGAGATCGCCGCGCGCCAGCCGGTGGTCGCGCAAGCGGCCGAGGCGGAGCGCTCGATTGGTCGAGGTGAATCGCATGGCGAGCCGGTAATCGATTGTGCGGAAGGTGTGGTCGTTCCATCGGCGTTGCCCGCGTCCCAGCCGGTTGGATCCGATTGGAATCAGCCGACGAGCGGTGCAAGCGACTGGCAGCCAGTGAGCGCTGAAGTTCTCACAGATGCGATTGCGAATGCAGAGTCGAACCGGCTTGCGGAAGCAGGGGCTGTTGAAGAAGGTCGGCCGGTGGAGGGTCTTCTGAAGGAAGAGCCAGAGGTTACGAGTCAGGCGTCATTAGTGACGGAAGAGGCGTCGTCGCCGTTGGACTTGTTATGGCGTTCTGCTGCCGAGCAAGCGGAAAGCGAGTCGGGAGATTCCTTGCTTGCGAAGCAGGCAGAGAGCGAGCCGCCGATCAAGCATGAGCCGCCGTCGTTTATTGATCGCTATGCCCATTTGCTCGACGACAACCAGAGCGAGGCGCCGTTGGGCCGCGCGGGCGAGTTGCTTTCTTCGAAGCCGGCGGCCATGTCAAGCATCGCGGCGGCTTCTGTTGATACTTGCATGGATGGTGAGCGGGTGGGCGGGAGCGGGGACGCCCCGGCTCGCGGGCAGTTGTTCAATGCTAGTGCAAGCCTCGATAAGAAGGATGATCTGTTTTCATCCAAGGGTGATGACGAAGAGTCGATCGAGCAGTACATGGCGAAGTTGTTGCAGCGGATGCGGGGCGATAGCGAAGCCGCGAAAGCGGAAGCGCCAGCACCGGTCGAGGCGACGTCTTCACAGAACGACGGCGGAGAAAACATCGAGCCCGCGGCGGCCGACGATGAAGCCGCGCCGGCGGCGGAGAACGCCGAGGAGGAATCGGTCGACGCGCTGGAGTTGCTCAAGCGCCGGGTTTCCGCCATGGCGCCGACCACGAACATGAGCGCGTTGCGGGCGCTAGCGAATGAAACGGCGCGGATGGCGATCAGCCGGCATGAGCTAAACAAGCTGCGCCGCAGCGCGACGACGAAAGTGATTGTCGCCACATTGGCCGGCGTGACGAGCTTGTGGCTCGTCCTCAATTCGTCGGAGTGGCGAAGCCTGTCGGTAGTTGCTGCTGGCGTTACGTTGTTTGTGGCTGTGTATTGGGTGGGGGAAACGTTTCGTACGCTGTATCGTTTGAAGCGAGCGATCAATAGAGCGATTGAAGTCGCGGCGATGGCTACCCAGGTGGAGTCTCCGGCGCTGCCGATTGATGTGGAGAGCGATGAGGAGGGCTGAGCCGGTGTAGGGGCAAGACGATTTGCCACAGAGATCACAGAGGGCACCGAGCGGGAACGGAATTGGTCATTGCCAATTTGTCATTGGCCATTTCTGAATTTCTGAAATGATCAATATTCTTCTCCGTGCATGTGGCGGTGGTTAGAAGCCGCGGGCGGCGCGGATGTCGTCGAAGTCGCGGAGGTGGTAGTCGATGCCGACGAAGTCGAGGACTCGGCAGAGGCCGCGGAGGGCGACGCCCATGCCATCGGGGCCACTGAAGCCGCCGAATTGGCCGCCACCTTTGACGTGTGGCTCGAGCTCAAGGATGACGCCCGGGATGCCGCGCTTGGTGAGCTTCTCGTCGAGCTGCGGGATCATCTCGGCGAAGTCGCGGAGGATGCGCTCGTGGCCGCTCGCGCCGAGGTTGGCGGGGACGAAGTGCTTGAGCATTTCTTCGTTGACGTGGCGAGCTTTGTCGTCGGCCTGGGAAGCGACTGTCAAAGGCGCGGTGGGATCACGGTAGTCTTTGATGTGAATCCAACCGATGCTCGGTTTCATTGCGACGTACTGGGCGAAAACTTCGTCGGGCGTGTAGCCTTGGCAGACGATGTTGCCGGCGTCGAAGACGGTGACACAGGCGGGGTGGTTCACGCGGCGATGCAATTCGGCGATCAGCTCGCCCGTTTGACCGACGAGGTTGGCTTCGATCTCCAGGCCGAACGTGAGATCGCTGCGATGGCAGGCCTCGGCGATTTGGCCGATCTGGTCGGCGGCTTGCGAGAGGTACTCGCGCGGATCTTCGCCTTTGGGCGGGTAGAACGAGAAGCCGCGGATGAGCTTGGTCTCGAAGGCGTGAGCCAGTTCGCACGCGCGGGCAACTTCCTTTTCCAGGTACTTATCGAACGGGATGAACTGGTTCGACGTGCCGTCGTCGACGTCCTTGAGCTTCACCTTGCCGATCGGCGAGCCGATCGAGGCGACGTTCATGCCGTACTCGTCTTC
>CAZJWY010000174.1:0-10777 GCA_964549545.1 uncultured Planctomycetaceae bacterium
TCGTGTGATTTCGTGCTTTTCGTGGTTCCCTAAAAAGTGCAAAAGTCGAACTAAGGGGAGAAGTTAATAGAGAGTCATCGGTCGGGGAATCGTTGCTTGAGTCTTGTTGTATCGGCGGCATTCCAGCCGGCAGGTTGAGTGACCTCTATCCAGGAATTGATATAACTGGATGGCGCGTAGTTGTGTCCATAACCGGTTGGCACGGTCGTGGCCATCGGCAGATCGAACGCCGTTTGCAAGAAGGTGACGATAGGATACCAACGGAGATAGGGGGAAACATCGGGGCCACGTTGGCCAAGAAGCCACTCGGGCTTGCGAAAGAGCAAGTCTGGAGAAAAGAAGATCATGGGATCACTGGCATGCTGGATATAGACGAAGCGCATTTTCCCCCAGCGTTTGTAGCCGTCGTTGAGCGAATTGAGGCGGCCGGTGAAGCGCAGCATCGAGCCGTCGCGCCATCTGGGCAGCCACATGGGAGTATCTGGATTGCGATAGCGGGTAGCCCGAGCCCATTCGGCGCTGGGGAATGGCGGGCCGCTGAAGAGGCCGCCTTGAATCGGGTCTTCGAATACCGTGAATACATCTGCGCTTCCTGCGGAGCCGAGCGCCCCGAGGCTCAAGCCATGCAGATAGAACTTGGGTCGGTTGTCCTGGGGGAGAGTTGTCCAGTAGTTATAGATTTCGTTGAAGAGTGCGCGGGCGGAATCGCGCGAGCGGCGTGGATCGACCAGGATGGTTATCCAACTGGGAAGATAAGAGTACTGCATGGTGACGATGGCAGTGTCTCCGGCGTGCAGATACTCGACCGTATCGACCGCGCCGGGGTCGAGCCAGCCGGTGCCGGTGGGCGTAGCAACGATCAGCACCTTGCGGTTGAATCCGCCGGTACGTTTGAGTTCTTCGAGGGCGAGCTTTGCGCGTTCTTGCGGAGTTTCTCGCGAGTTGAGACCGACATAGACTCGCAACGGTCGTTGGGCTGGTTTCCCCCAAAACTCGCTGATGTCTTTTTGGGTGGGGCCGGTTGCGATGAAGGCTTTGCCGAATCGCCCGATTGAATTCCATGTGATGAGCGACTCGGCGCTGCCTGTGGCATTGGGATTGGTTGATTGTTCGATCCCATAGTCGATGACCTGGTCGAGTCTCATGAAAGCCGTGTCAGCCGCATAGAGGGCCAGCCTGGCGACGACATGATTTGTGACCAAGAACATTGCGATGATGATTGCCAAGGTGCTTAGCGCGATAGAGACCCGGCGTGGAACCACGCGGCTGACTCGGCTATGGATGTACAAACCAAGGCGGAGCAAGAGTCGGATAAAGGCGATGGTGACGGCGCTGGCAATCGCGGCGATCGCGGCGACGCTCAGCGGGTAGGCCGATTCGACTGGCGGCATTTCCATGAGCTGGCGAATCGAGTTTTGCCAGACGGTTGCCCACCAGAGAAACAGCCCGGCTACCAGGGCTACGCAGACGGTGGTGGCTCGCTTTCCGACGAGCTGGACGCTGGGGCTGAAGTCTGGAATTTCCAGGTAATGCCATAGCCACACCAGGAATTTACCAACGCCATAGCCGACTGCCGCGGCGATTCCGGAGAGGATGCCCTGCACTGCGAATTGACGGGGCAACAGTGTCGGTGTGAGCGAGGCGGCGAAAAAGAGTGTTGCTACGACGAGGCCCACATAGGAAAACGTCGACCAATATTGTTTAGTGAGCAATCGAAGTTTTGTGAGCCTGTTTTCCATAGTCCTTTGCGGGCAGTAGGTTGTTTTATTAGCGGATCGGTGTAGACGAGTGTTTGTTAGGGGGCGCTAAGCCGCAAGCGTCTTGTGGGTGTGTGGCATTGAGGGGGCGTCTATTTTAGCGAAATTCATCCGTTGCGGGAAATTCGTGATGCTTTCACGCTGGACGCGATATGATGAGGAGTAATAGCCGCGCGGTGGTTTGCCGTGTTGTGCGAGAATCTCGCATGTCCAGGTTATTTTTTCTAGATCAGTAAACGGAGTCTACCGCAAAGCATACATTGAGATTGAAGCGAAGCAGTGCTGCCCTGCTGCTAAGTTCAGGATCGGATGCGTGACGGAGAATAGCGCGGATGTGTGGCATTGCGGGAGCTTTTGATTTGGTTGGCCGTCGCGACTTCCCTCACGAGCGATTGCTGCAAATGATGGCGGCCATCGCTCATCGAGGACCGGACGATGAAGGTATTCACCTCGAGCCTGGGCTTGCGCTCGGCAGCCGGCGGTTGGCAATCATCGATCTGGCTGGTGGCTCGCAGCCGATTGCCAACGAGACCGGTGATGTCTGGGTATCGTTCGAGGGCGAATGGTACGACCACGCTGAGCGACGAGACGAACTGATCGCCAGGCAACATCGCTTCCGAACGCGATGCGACACCGAGATTTGGGTTCACGCGTACGAGGACTTCGGCGAGCAAGTTTTCACGAAGGCACGGGGGCAATTTTCGGTGGCTCTATGGGATCGCAAAGAGCACAAAGTATTGTTGGCACGTGATCGGTTTGGGATTGGGCCGTTGTTTTACGCGCAGCACGATGGTTGGTTGATTTGGGCCTCGGAGGTGAAAGGGATTCTTGCCTCGGGGATGATCCAGGAAGAGCCGGACCGGCGCGGGATTGATTACACGTTTAACTTCTTTGGCCAGTCGAATGAACGGACCTGTTTTCAAGGAATCAGCCAAATCGCGCCAGGGCATTACCTGCGAGCAAAAGATGGGCGAGTGTCCGCGCATCAGTACTGGGACTTTGACTTTCCAGATTATGGTGAGGAGCGCCGGTTTCAAAGCACGGAAACCGCCACGCAAGAGTTGGAGCAATTGCTGCGGGCCGCGGTGCGTCGCAGGTTGGTCGGAGAAGTGTCGATTGGTTGCTATTTGAGTGGCGGGCTGGATTCGACCACGATTTTGGGACTGTGTACTCAAGAGGCAGGAGTTCCGGTCCCGTCGTTTACCGTTGGGCTGGACCGCGCCGGGCCGACGGACGAGCGCGGCAAGGCTGCCAGATCTGCCCAACTGTTTGGATCGCCCAATACGACGGTGAACGTGACGGAAGCCGATATCGTCAATGCTTATCCTGGCTTGATTACCGCGGCCGAGGCTCCGGTGATCGACACCTCCGCCGCGTGCATGATGTATTTGGCCCAGGCCAATCGTATGGCGGGCAATAAAATAGCGCTTACCGGCGAAGGGGCCGACGAAGCGCTCGCCGGTTATTTGTGGCTCAAGGCGCCGACACCTAGCAGGTTGCAGGAGCGGTTGAATCGGCCCGTGGAGCATTTGCTGCGCGGTGTGGCACTATCGTTGTTGATTGGCGGAAGTTCCGCGCATCGGCCGAGCTTTCGTGCGATGAGTGATGTGCGAGTGGCGCAGCAACTGTCGTGGGAAATCATTGCTCAGAGTCGTGAGGAGCTTTATTCGAATGACATGTGGCAGAGCCTTGGCGACTGGTCGGCATATGACGAGTTGAAAATACCGGCCGAGCGAATGAAGCAGTGGCACCCATTGAACCGAGCGATTTATGTCGCCTACAAAACGCTGCTGCCAGGCATGCTATTGGCGGGCAAAGGAGATCGGCCGATTCGAGCCGCTTCTACGGAGGGGCGATATCCATTCCTGGATGAGCAGGTCGTTGATTTCTGCGCGGAGCTGGCGCCTCGATACAAAGTTCGACGGCTTACTGATAAGTGGCTATTGCGGCAGGTTGCCGCCAAGATCGCGCCTCACCAGATTGGATCGCGCCGCAAGCAAATGTTTCGAGCCACGATGAGCCGCGCGTTTTTACGAGAGAGTCGTCCTGCTTGGGTCGATCAGCTACTTAGCCGAGAGTCTCTCACCGCAACCGGCTACTTCGACCCTGCCAAAGTGCAACGCGCTCGCGAGATTCAGAAACATAAGTCACGATATTCGATGCACCGATTCTCGCTCGACTTCGGATTGATCGGCGTTTTGTCCACACAACTGTGGCACCACATTTTCTGCGGCGGCGGGTTGGCGGATTTGGATGTTTGGCGGCCAGCCTCGTCTATTTCTCGTAGCCGGTTTATGGCAAATTCCTCAAATGCGTATCCAAATGCCGGCGAGCTGCGGTCACAGGAGCCCGGACCGCGTGGCGGTCCGGCTAATTGTCGGTGATTATGCAATAGAATAATTTGCTCTATAACGCCGAATGGCCGAGCATATTTTCATTGCAGGAAAGTCGTTTCAGAACGGACAGATCAGATCAAAGTTTTCCACTGGATATCAATCCGCGTATGTAATCGTCCGGCAGCTTCTGCGATGCCTGGATAGACGCGTTCCAGGCCGAGGGCGATGGATCGTGGTGAGATTCCGGATTCTTCCGAAACGATAATGGCGTCTTCGAGGGTTGTCGGCACAACGGCAGCGAGCGGCCGAGCGTTTAACAAGCTTTCGGTTAGTTTCTTGTTCACATGCTCTTGTGGGGTGAACAAGAAAGTGCGTCGGTCGCTGCCGCATTGAAACAAGGCTGTCGTGGCGCTCTCCAAAGCCAGCGCGACAGATTTCTCGTGGTCGATCAGCGCATTGATTTTGTCCGCAAGACCTGGACCAGCCAGGCCTTCTTCGAGCAAGGCTACGCACTCTGCCTGAATCGATCCATCGGCCAATTCACATGACAGAAAGCGCTCGGGATGTCTCATGTCAAACGTTTCGATCGCACGACTGAGAGTGCGCCGCCCGGCCGCGACAACCAAATGCTGAAAGTCAGAGGGGCCAATGAAGCGAGATTCTTTGTTCGATTCTTTCAATTCTACGGCCAAGGCGACGGCTGCAGCATAAGCCGTATCGGCGATCAGCTTGGCTTCGGGACTGGTGAGCATAGGACGATTGCGATCATCCCGGGTGGCAAGCAAGCGTTGAATTTGCTGCAACACTTCGCTCGTAAATGTGAGCGACATCTGGTCTTTGAACCTGTCGCGCAGTGCTAATGGCGATACCTCGTTTGCATGTGGTTGTTGCGGCGATGATTGAGGGTCATTGCTGGTCGATGCACTTAGCCTTGCAGTAATCAGGGCTTCTTGTTCGTCGCGAACCAGCTTGGGCCAATCAGCCGAGCGATCGAGGGATAGCCAATACCGTTTTACCGCGGCAGCAAGGTCGACTGCCAAGTCGTGAACAAACCGGCGTTTTTGGTCCGCCAAGGAGGAGTAGCCGAGTTTCTTAAACGTAAGCAAGTTGCCGCGCGATTGTTCGCGGGGAGTGGATGACACACGGCATGAGCGAAGTATTGTTCGAGCTTCAGGCGTTTCTTCGAGTGCTAAGCATCGAGCGGCTGTGTCCAGCACGTCGATCGGTTGCGCATCGGCCCCGCGAGAATGGGCTGGTAAGAGGTAGATGCAATCGAACGGAGCTTCCGCAGATTCGAAGAGCTGGGTCTTCGCCGCCTTTTCGCCGATTGTCTGGTTGCCATTGGCGGATGCGTGATTCAATTCCTGAAACAGTGCATAGGTATTTGCCGCGACCAATGGTGACGAGCCATTCGCCGCCATGTAGGAGAGCACGAAAAAACCGTGAACCTCGATCTTGAGGTTTTGCGTGCGGGCCAACGATCTCGCGGCATTCGCGATATCAATTACCGTGCCCGAGCCTGTTCCACCGCCCGTTCCGGCGAGTAATACGATCCTGATCGTGTCATCGCGCACTTCTCCCGACTCATTTTTTGATCCGGCCAGAGTGGCAAGCCTTTCGAGTTTTCGGTTGAGGAGAGTGCGCAAGTGTTGCACATGATCTACGAGAGCGATGCGCCCGAGCGGCCGGTAGCCGCGAGTTTCCAGCGATCGCGGAATGTTGTATAACCAGCGTCGACTTACCCAGTTAAGGATTTCGCGCGAATCGTCATAAGCGGTCGAGAGCCTAAGCGGCAAATGCAATGTATCTTCGGACGACAGTGGCGTCTTCCAGCGACTGGAGCATGCCTCTCGCAGCTCATCCCGATCGGTGTCGATTGCAATTGTCTCGGTAGTGTTGAGGGAGCTATTTGATTCGTGCTTAGCAGCAGTCAGGGCTCGTACTCGCGAAAGTACTTGAATTCCCACTCCTCCGACCGCGATGTAGAGAGTCGGTTGTTCACATTGCAGTAAGAGGTTGATCTCTGGCGCGGCAACGTCGACGCGTTCTTCCGGAACGAATGGTTCCGGAGTATGCACGGCTGCCGGTTGCGGGCTCGAGGCGATGCTGGAAGCGCGGTCTATGGGCTGCGTGACCAGCCTTGCGTCTGGGGCGGCAGTTGGAGGAACTGGCGTCCGAGGCAAGGTGTGTTGAAGTGAAGAGGGCTTGGTGTCGTCGGGGCTTGGAGTAGAGGGCCGCGGAATAGTAGGAGTGGGACGAGGCAGCTCTGCTGGTGGCGCGACTGATATCGCCGCCACATGATGTCTGAGCGCATCGACAAAAGCTCGGCACGATGGAAAGCGGTCGGTAGGTTTCTTCGCCAGTGCCTTGGCAACGATCGGTCGGTCTTCGGCTGGCAGCGACATGAGCTGCGGTTCAGCCTGCGTATGCTGCTTGGCGAGTTGTGCAACAGTCCGGCCGGGAAATGGCAGGCTGCCCACCAGCATTTCCTGATAGACGATCGCGAGGCTGTATTGATCGCTGCTAGCCGATGGGTCGTCGTCGAACATTTCCGGCGAGGCATATGTCGGGGTCATGCCGGAAACGAGCGAATTCTGCGTTCGCGTGGCCAACTCTTTCACAAGACCGAAATCCGCGACCTTGATGTGATCCCCGAGGATAAGCAGATTTTCCGGCTTGATGTCGAGGTGCAGCAGATTATGCCGTTGTGAGAGGAAGTCGAGCGCTTCGGCCGCATCGGCCATGTATCGCAACAACTCGTCGCGTGGAATTCCATTACGGCCTTCCGCGCGGCATTGACGAAGCCGCTGCTCCAGGCTCATGTCAGCCAACTCAGTAAGAATGGCCAACCGGCCGTTCAAGATTTCGAATCGCTCCAGCGAAAGCAAGAATGGGTGCCGCACCCCTTTGATTCGTTCGAGCGCCTTCAACTCTTGCGAGGCGAATTCGTCGTCGTAATGACCATAGACGATCTTGACCGCCTTCTCGATGCCACCGGGCGCTTCTGCGCGCCATACCTCGGCGTACCCGCCCGAACCAATTCGTTCGGTCAGGACGTAACCGGGTAGTACAACTTCGCATGCTTGAAGGTCGGTTGACATTACGTTACGTCACGTTCTGGAGCATCTGATCAACGCGTATTGGCGTACTCTGCTTTGGCAGCGGCGCTTCAGGCTTTTTGGCGGAAGACAATACGAGGTCAAACCCCATTTCCTGGCACATAGCGAGAGCCGTTCCGACCTCGCCATTGGGCAGGACAGGCTTAATCGCCAACTCCTTACAGGCATCTAAGAGCGATTCAAGGCGACGCAACGGTTGACGCGATACGGTCAGGTCCTTTGTCATTCCGAGCGCCAGGATCAGATAATCCGGCGGTAATGATTCGAGATGAAGCACCTGAGCGCCATTGCCTTGGAACTCGTCGAACGCAACCCGCAACTCGTGCTCCTGCGCTTCCTGAAAAACATCGGCAAATCGCAGGATGTCGACGTCGGAAGGCAGAGAGATCGTAATTCCTAGCTCCCAGTCGCTTGGTAGTTGCGATTGCAATAGCCGCAGGTGAGAGAACATGTGGTGTGGTGTTTCAATGTCGGCGGGGCCCACGGACAAAAACAATCGCTTCGACTCCGTGCGGCCAACCGCAGATTCGACCGCACGCATTCGCTCCAATTCTCGATACCGCTCACCGACCGCATGTGGCTGATTGGTAATCGAATCTCGCTGCGGACGAACTGCAGGCCGCGAAAGGAACGTCTCGGTTATGCCGTGCCGTAATGATCGAATGGAAAGCAGTTCGCTCGGAATCGCCTGGTAGAGTGTTGCTTCGGTCATCATCCGAACGGCGGCGATCTCGGGGGGAAGCATATTCGTTCCCCGAGATAAGTTTTTCGACTGAATCGGCTGAGTAATCATTCGCTGGAATTGCGATGCCGCCGAGGCGATAAAAACCAATTCCGACTCGGCCACCTTCAGGATGTCGCCGTCGCTTAACAGCGTTTCCGTAATCGGCTTCCCGTTCACTTGGGTGCCATTGGTGCTTCCCAGGTCGCGCACTAGCCAGAATCCGTTCCGTTCGAATATCTCGGCGTGCTCACGGGAGACTTCGACCGACTCAACTCGCAAGTCGGCGGTTTCTGCCCGACCGATGCGAAACGGAAAGTTCTCGATCGTTACCCGATGGGCTTCGCCGTTGCCATCGGAAAAGAACTCGAGGCTTGGTTTGGACGACGTGCTTTTCGAGAGCGTAATGTGAGTCACGATGTTCGCCGCCAAGAGTTGGGCTTTCTGGGAACACCGGGCGCAGGGCGCAACCCGGGGTTTGAACGCATTTAGACAAGTAAGTAAGGCGAGGGCAGTCTCGCGTGATTGTGCGGACTACCCCTAGGGAAGCCTAGCATTTACTAATTATCCCTGCGGCATTCCAACGAATCTGGCTGCATCGAAGCGGAGCCTGAGCTAGGGTTGAGCGTGGCCCAAACGTTCCAATCCCGGCATTCGGAAGGATAATGCAAGATGTCACGCGAACATCGCCACCTTCACGTCGTAGTGGTTTCGCAGGATGTAACGCTGTTGCACGAGGTTTCGTGGACGCTGGAGGCAGTCGGTTACGAGGTGGAAACGTCCACCGACTTCGATCAAGATGCGCTCTGGCGTCGGTATTCGATTACAGACTTCGTGATCGTGGACGGACGTAATATCGCCGAACCTGCCGCAGCCACCTTTGCTCATGATTCCGAGAACTCGCTTTATCGGTTTTTTTTATACGATCCGGCCAAACGCATCGATTTTTCTGCTTGGTACGCGGCTGGGGCGCATGACGGATTGCGAGCGCCCGTTAGTCGTGGAGAACTTTTGGCCCGGATGCGCACGGGAGCCCGTTTTCTTGAATTCGAGCGGCGATTAGAAGCCCGTTCGCCGCGCTCCACTGTTCCTGGCATGTATTCTCGCCGTGGTTTTCTCTACAAACTGCAAAGGCTTTCGTCCGGCGAAGAACGCAGTACAGTCCAGCACAGCCTATTAATTACGGCTATCGACTGGTACGCGGGAATTCGCCGGCGCAACGGCAAAACAGCCAGTCACAGCCTGGTCAGCATGGCTGCTCGAGCGATTAAGCGGGCTGCTGGTGAAAACGCCGTCTCCGCGTATCTCGGCAACGGCCGTTTTGTAACGCTCTTGAAGGGGCAATCCTCTACGGCAATACGAAACACTGCCGAATTACTGGCCAAGGACTTTAACAGTCGCGAGAGCCACCACGAATCAATTCCTCGCCCGACGCTTACTAGCGCTGTCGTTCCCTGGCCCGCCGAAATTAACGCAGAACGCATACTGACCAACACCCTTGAAGTGCTTGACTTAGCATTACTTTCGGGTGGCGACTGCGTTGTCGTTCAGGGCGAATTCAGCAAGGAAGTTGCGGCTTGGAAGGCCGAGATGTCGGCGGGCAACCCATTCGCGGAAGTCGTCGCGCAGGATATCATGACGCCGTTTCCCATGATTTTTCAGTGCAACTCCGAGCATAGGAACCTTGCGGATAAGTTTCTCCACTCGGATCTTGGCGTTCGGCCCTATGTCGATCAGGAGGGAAAGCTCATCGGCATCGTGACGGATCAGAATGCAATCGTAGAGACGCACAGCATCGACCTGGGCGGTGACGACTCCGTCAACTTGGCGATCCCGGAAACCATTCGGCACGATGCAACTTTTCCAGAGATCTACGAAGCGTTCTCCTCGCAAGGTTGTGCGAACTTGATTGTCACCGCGGAGGATCGACCGTTGGGATACGTTACGTTCGATGAGTTCCTGTCCATGATCGATCCGATTACCACCGAGTCGTTTGCACACAGTAAGAGCCCAAGCGATGAGCTGGCTCATCTGGTTGTGCCGACAATAGTCGGAGATTCCAACGCGAAGGTAGAAGCCTTGGTTTAAGGTCTAACTTTCTTGGAATGGCTGGAGTCGAGGCGGAACTGAAACCTCAACGGTTGTGGCTGGTGACTCGCAGACGCTTGGTTTCAGTCATCCTAACCATTCAGACTAACCATTCAGATTATTTAATCGCCCTTGAGCGCTGTGAAGTAATTCCGCACCGCCTGATCAAGATTTTCTTGCGTGATCTCAAGCGGCAGTTCGTTGTAATTGCAGTAGTACATCACTTGCTCAAGCAAGTCTCGGGCGTGGCAGCGGCGGAGCGGCCGGGAGCAAGCGTGGTAATGCGTTTGGATCAGGTAATCGACCATCACTGGCGGACATTCGAGTTGATATTTCTTGGCAAATATCTGGAAGAGCAAGTGAAATTCGTGGGGAGTCGGGTTGCCGAGTTCGACTTTGAAGGGAATCCGCCGCAGGAACGCGTCATCGGCCAGGTCTTGTGGCTCGAGATTCGTCGAGAAAATAATCAATTGCTCGAACGGCACCTGGATTTTGCGGCCGTTGGACAAACTTAAATAATCGATGCGGTTTTCGAGCGGAATGATCCAACGGTTGAGAAGTTCCGTCGGGTTGACTCGTTGCCGACCGAAGTCGTCGATCAGCAGGCAGCCGCAGTTGCTCTTTAGCTGCAGCGAGGCTTCGCTAACGTTGGATACCGGGTCGTGCTTGAGCTCCAAGCTTTCCATCGTCAGCTCACCGCCGACCACCACGGTGGGCCGCTCGATGCGAACCCAACGGCGATCGAATTCCGACGTG
>CAZJWY010000175.1:0-10728 GCA_964549545.1 uncultured Planctomycetaceae bacterium
GACCGGTACGAGACCGAGCTTGAGCCGTTGCGTGCGTTCATCTTGCCGGGAGGAACGCCAGCGGCGTCGCAGCTTCATTTGGCCCGGTGCGTATGCCGGCGGAGCGAGCGGCGGCTGGTGCAACTGGCGGCGGCGGAGGGGCTGCGGGTAGAGCTGCTACAATATGTGAATCGATTGAGCGATTTGTTGTTCGTGTTGGCGCGGGTGGTGAATCGCGTGAATCGGGTGGCGGATGTGGTGTGGGAGCGGAGCGAATAAGAAGTGTGGAATTGGGAGTGGGGAGTGAGGAGTTACCGATATGAAGAAAATCGAGGCGATTGTGCGGCACTTCAAGGTGGAGGATGTGAAGAACGCGCTTACGGCGGGCGGATTCGGCGGGATGACAATCTCGGAGGTTCGTGGTTTTGGCCGGCAGAAGGGGCATACGGAAATGTACCGAGGTACGGAGTATGCGGTAGATTTCGTGCCGAAAGTGAAGGTCGAGGTGGTGGTGGACGATGCGAAGGTGGAATCGGCTTTGGAGATGATCGTGAAGGCGGCCCATACGGGCCAGATTGGCGATGGGAAGATATTCGTGTCGTCGCTGAGCGAGGTGGTGCGGATTCGGACCGGCGAAACGGGGCCCGAAGCGCTATAATAGGTGTGCCGTGTGTTAAGGGATAACTCAAAAAACTTCGGCAGATGGGATTTACCACGGAGACACGGAGAGCACAGAGAAGAAATATCCAATGACCAAATCTCAATGACCAAAAAGCTGGAAGCAACTTGGTCATTGGAACTTGGTCATTTGGTTTTCTCCGTGTCTCCGTGGTTATTCTGTTTCGAAGGAAGTTGTTTTTGAGCCGTTCTTAAGCCACAAGCGGACGGTGGCGAGTTGCGGTTGGAGCGACGACGGGGTACAGGCGCTGATTTTTACAATCTGGGTTCGTGTTCATGCAGTTTGGTGATCGTCTACGCTCGATCGTGCGCGAGATTCGGCAGGAGTTGGTTGAAGGGCGACAGCAGTTGCGCGCCCAGCACGACCTGGGGCTGGAAGGGGGGCGCGCTTGCGCGCGGTTCACGACGCTCGTGGATACCGCGATCATGCGGATCTACGAATCTTATCTAGGCGAGCTGCCCGAGGCAGATGCGAGGCAACTGCGCGAGCGAGTGGCGCTGGTAGCCCACGGCGGATATGGACGGCGGCAGCAGGCGCCTTTCTCGGACGTCGACCTGATGCTGCTCTACGAGGGCAAGCGGGACACGCTCATCGGCCAGTTGGCGTCGCGGCTGACGCAAGATATTTGCGATGTCTACCAGCACCTGGGACATAGCTTGCGCACTCCGGACGAGGCGGTGCAGGAGGCGCGGGGCGATGCGCAGGTGGGCACCTCGCTGATCGAATCGCGCCTGCTGTTGGGCAATAGCGATGTGTACGGACGATACAGCGCGTTGATGAAATCGCTGATCGAAAAGCGGGGAGCCCAGTTGGCGCCCGAGTTTATCGCCGAGCGGCGCAAAGAACGGCTCGAGTATGGCGAGACGGTCTACTTGCTCGAGCCGAACTTGAAGCGATCGCGCGGGGGCTTGCGAGACATCCACTTGATGCGGTGGCTGTGGTATCTGAAGTCGGGCGTGGCCGATCCGGACCGATTGCACGATATGGGCGTCATCTCGAAGTTTGATCATCATCGGTTGATGACGGCCCAAAACTTTCTGCTGCGAGTGCGCAATGAGATGCACTTTCACGCGAATGAAACGTGCGACGCGTTGAGCCGGGCCGAGCAATTGCGGCTGGCGGCGTATTTCAAGTATGCCGGCAAGAAGGGAATGCTGCCGGTCGAGCAGTTCATGCGCGACTATTTCCATCACACGGCCCATGTGTGGCGGATGGCGCATCGGCTGAGCGAGCTGGCGCAACCGGTGTCGCGGGTGAGTCGCGTATTGGAGCCGGTGCTGGGGCGCAAGACAGAGGGTGATTACCAGATTGGCAAGAACGAGATCAGCACGACGCCGCGTTCGATCGCTCGATTGGAGAAGCACCCCGAGGAAGTGCTGAAGCTGGTCGATTTGGCGCGGCGCGAGGGAAAGCGGATTTCGCAGGACGCCTGGCACTTTGTTTATCGCACGGCGCCGCAGTATTCGGATGCGGCCCTGCCGGAAGTAACGACGCGGTTTCTGGAAGTGATAACGAACCCGCTGCGGCTGGGCGAGTTGTTGCGGCGGCTGCACGAGATGGGTGTGCTCGAAAAGTTCGTGCCGGAGTTCAGCCACGCGCGGAGCTTGTTGCAGTTCAACCAGTATCATAAGTACACGGTGGATGAGCATTGTATTCGAGCGGTCGAGGAATTGACGCAGTTTGCCGAGCGGGAAGATAGTTTGGGCGAAGTGTATCGAGGCCTGGAGGATAAAACCACGTTGCACTTGGCTCTGTTGCTTCACGACTTGGGAAAAGGTTTCGAGGAAGATCATAGCGAGGTGGGGCGGCGGATCGCGCGGAACACGGCGGAGCGGATGGCGTTGCCGCAGTCGCAGGCCGAGTCGTTGGAATTCTTGGTGCATAAGCACTTGCGGATGTCGCATCTTGCGCTGAAGTACGACACGACGCAGCCGCAGTTGGTCAGCCGATTCGTCGACGAGGTGGGCACGAAAGAGCGGCTGGCGATGCTGTATCTGGTCACATGTGCCGACCTGGCGGCGGTGGGGCCGGATGTGCTGAACAATTGGAAGATCGAAGTGCTGTCGGATTTGTATTATCGAGCGAAGCAGCAGTTTGACGCATCGGGCGCGTTGGGGGCGGCCGAGTATGAAGCACGCCGGCAATCGTTGCGGCAGTTGTTGACGGCTGATGAGCGTAGTGATGAGTGGTATAAACGGCAGATCGCGGCGCTGCCCGATAGCTTTTTGAACAAGCGATCGATCGAGTCGGTGGTGGAAGTGTTGCGGCGGCTTCACAAGCTGGCGCCGCGAGCAGGCGTCGCTTGGGCGAATTACTTGAAGGATTCAGACACGGTCGAGTACATCGCGGGGATCGATCAAGGGAGTGGGCGGGCGATTTTCTCCAGCATGGCCGGCGCGCTGACGGCGAAGAACATGCAGATATTGGCGGCGGAGACGAGCATTCTGGCGGATGATTTGCTGCTATTGCGTTATGTGGCCTCGGAGCCCGAGTCGCCGGGCGAGCCGTCGGCAGAGCGGTTGAAGTCGATTTGTCAGGCGCTGGTCGACTCGATCGATTCGGATGTTCCGCCCAAGTTTCCGAAGATATTGGGGCGCGAGCAGAAGGAGGCAGCGGCTGCGCTCTCGAATTTGCCGAACGAGGTGCGGATCGACAACGAGATGTCTGGAGAGTGTACGGTGGTCGAAGTGTTTACGGTCGACCGTCGCGGGCTGTTGTATCGGTTGGCTCGAGCGCTTCACGATGCCGGGCTGGTGATTCACTTCTCCAAAATTGGGACCTATCTCGATCAGGTGGTCGACGTCTTTTATGTGGCCGAGCGAGATGGTCGAAAGCCGCAGAGCGAAGAGCGGCTGGAGGAGGTTCGGGCGGCGCTGGTAAAGGTGATTTCTCCGCCACCTACTGAAAATGTAGGTCGGGCTTTAGCCTGACAAAGGGGGATGTCAGGCTAAAGCCTAACCTACAGCCGGTGTTGCAGCCGATAAGGGAACAGGTTAAACAGGCGGTGCGAATGTTGGCCTCTCGCTTTGCGAGTGGCGGCTTTCTCGGGCGGCGTGTGACGATTTTGCCTCCTAAAAATTTGACCTCGGTTTGGATGCGAAGCTAAAATTAAGAGGGTACGAGGTGACATGCGTGCGTCGCATGATGCCTGTCGGCCCAAGTTCCGGCTTAGCGGCAGGCCGTAGATTTTGTTTGCGGTTCTGTTGCGAACGCCTTGTGCGGTAGCTGCAGAATGGTCCTTTCCATGGGCAGCGCCCGCGGAGCAGAGAGGGACCAGTCTATGCATCAAGACGCCCGAACGTCGGTGGTCCGACGCTTCTTTACCGGTCTCACGGAGCAGACTTTTCAAGGTCGGCTCGGCGTGGCAGATCCATCGCTCATCGACTACATCGCCGAGTTGCTCGTGCGGTTTGTGCGCTCCGACGACATGTACGCGGTGCGATCGGTGCGTGGTCAACGGCTCGTGGCCGTGACCGATATGCTGGCCGAGGCCCAGCATCGCGAAGGGCCGGCGCGGCAGCAGGTGCATCGGCATATTGGCGACTTCACGCTGTTCTGGACGGGCGTTTACCCGGAAGTGGCCGATTGCATTCGCCGCGGCAGCAAAGATGCACTCATCGACTATCAGCAACAAGGCAAGCGGGCTTATTGGATCGCGAGCACGATTCCAACCGAAAAGGAGACGCCGACGCCCGTCGTGCTCAAGCGATTGAGTGAGCAGTTTGAGTTATGCGTGTACGGACTCGGCGAAGTGCGGCGGCAATGGGAGCAGAGCGGGGATGCGGATGCGCCGTTGTTGTTGGGGTAGGTCGTCCCTGCAGTGTGCTGTTCTTGCTGGCGTTAATCTACCAACCTTGATGTAGTAGAAGTATGAAACAAAGAGGCGAACGCTCAAATGCCAACGGTTTTGCGTGTAGGTGCCTATCGGTTTCACTTCTATTCCGATGAGCGAGGAGAGCCGGCGCATATCCATGTGCGAACGTCGGACGGCGAATGCAAGTTCTGGCTCGATCCAATTACGCTGGCGAAGAATCGTGGTTTGGCGGCTCACGTGCTGCGGGACATTGAGCGATTGGTGTATGAGCATCAAACGTTCTTAAAGGAGAAATATGATGAGTACCACCGTTCGTGATCTTGCTGCCGAAACGGAACCAGCCGCGATTCGTGTGTGGGTCGAAGAGCGAATGGTGTACGTCGAGCTCGTTGATGGCCGAATACTCGGATTTCCTGCCGATCGTTTCCGAATTCTCAGCACCGCCAGCGACGAAGCGCTGAAAGAGGTGCAGTTGGAACTCAACGGCTATGCATTGCGTTGGGAGAAGCTGGACGAAGACATCACCGTACCGGGCATCGTTGCCGGCCACTTCCAATTGCCGTATTTGGCGAACCGATGAAATCTTAAGATTCTAAGCTGGTTCTATAGGGTATCTCTGACGTGGCCGACGATCATGGCGGCGCCCTCTTTGACGCAGGTTACGATGATGGAACGGTTATCTGCTGTGACGGTGAAATGTTTGTTCGCGATTCAATCGCGAATCCCGATTTATCAGAGTTAGTCGGCCAGCATTGCTGAATTCCGCTACCAGATGTATTAGAATTTTCCACTCAGGAAAATGACCGCCTTGCCTAAACCGAACTCAAATAACACATGGCAATGGTTTTTGCTGCACGTCATAAGTTCATAAAAAGGTAGAAGTCTAAAGTACCGGCTTGCAAGCCGCTGTTGGCGGGCATTTCTTCCCCTAGCCTCACACATGCTTGTTGATGAATGGCTCGTATCCGCGAGCTCTGTTCCATTCATTGGCGATCGGAATCAGTTTTTCTTCAAGTGATTTTACAAGCTCCTTTTTTTCGACTGGAAGGAGTGCTACCCAAATACCGTCAATTCCATGCCGCGCAAAGACTGCCGCTCCTTCAAGCCGCACAGTGCTTGTTCCAAATCCCTTGCGATACCAGTCTCGAATCGATGCCGGCACCCCGTTAATTCCATCCCGACATAATTCCTCTTGGTACGTATCGGCTAGCTGGCACTGACACTTTTCTCCACGAACATACCTTCCCGATAGCCGCTTCCAGAGTGTCTGTCCCGTCATTCCCAAATACAGTGGAATTCCGGCAGCCGAGGCAAATAGATACAAACCTGGAGAGTCAAAAACGGCTTTCATCGGAGGAAGCTTTCTAGCCGCGTCTGCCAAACGCCACGGAATCCTTCTCCCATTCATCTCCTGTAAGGACCAAAGCGGCGAGCGTAGCAGATCCTCCACCCAGGCGGCATATTCCTTCTTTAGTTGACATACGTCATTGAGCGCATGCTCTGCAACGAATTGTCGAAGATCCATAGTGCCTCCCGAACTTTTGAAAACAGTCGAATACACGTCGCCTGCCTAGCATATTCGCTTTCCGTCTGTTGTAGTTGGCTGACTGGCTAATTCCTTCGTGACCGTTACGAATACGTCTTCGAGCGTTGGTTTACGGTCGACGAAGCGCGGGACGTCAACGCCGCGGCTGGGAGAGTATTGATTCTCCGGGCAGGAAATATTGGCATGTTCGTGCTTTCCGCGGTAGAATTGATTTTACATACGCACTTGCTGTTTGGAGGATATTGATATGCAAGATTTCGTCTTGCCTGAAGCAATTGCTACTCAGTTTCAAGGCCTGGCTTGCCCCGTCCACTTGTGCGACGCCTCCGGCAAGAGGCTGGGTTGCTTCGTTCCCGCGGCGAAGCCGTCGGATTATGAAGGGCTTGAACCCGACTTGAGCGATGAAGAACTGGGCCACATCAAGGAATCGACGGAGTGGTACTCGACTGATGAAGTCCTGCGCCACTTGGAGAAGCTCTCTTGAATTTTTCAGTCCGTTGGAGTCGTCGGGCACTGGATAAAGTGGCTCAGTTGTGGCTTGAGAGCCCGGACGATCGCGCTGCGATTACCAAGGTCATAGACGCCATGGACGATTTGCTCGCGAGCGATCCACTCCATGAAGGTGAGTCGCGAGACAATGACCACCGCGTCGTGTTTTCAGGGCCGCTTGTGTTCACGATTCAAGTGGATGTTGAGCACCATCTGGTTCGCGTGCTTAACGTACGCTATCCAAAAAAACGACGCAGCGGTCATTGAACGCGAGCCCGATTGCCCCGTTCACGTCACTAAACCCTTCGTCACCATCATGAACACGTCTTCCAGCGTCGGCTCCTTTTCGGCGAAGCTAATGAGGCCGCAGTCGGCGTTGGCTAGTTGGCGGAGGAGTCGCTGGACATCGGTCTCGTCGCCTTCCATTTCTAGTGTGCAACTGCGGTGGTTCAGTTGAACAGCGCGGACTTTGGGGTCGCTGCGAATGAGGCCGACGCCGGCTTCGGGGCTGCTGGCGAAGCGGACTTCGATGTGGCGGTTTTGCTGAATCTGGCGATAGACGGTTTCGATCGGGCCGTGCAGCAGGAGCTGGCCGCGTTCGATGATCCCGATGCTCGTGCAGCAATCGGCTAGCTCGGTGAGGATGTGGCTAGAGATGAGAATGGTCTTGCCCATCGCGCGTAGCTCTTTCAGCAGCGCTTTCACTTCGAGGCGAGCGCGGGGGTCGAGGCCGCTGGAGGGTTCATCCAAAATCAGCACCGGTGGGTCGTGGACGAGCGTTTTGGCGAGGCAGAGTCGTTGTTTCATGCCACGCGAGAGGCCGTTGACGAAGTCGTCGCGTTTGTGCGTGAGGTCGAGCAGTTCGAGCACGTCGCCAATCACGGCCTTGCGGCGGCTGCGAGGAATTTCATAGGCGACGGAGAAAAAGTCGAGAAACTCCCACACCTTCATGCCGTCGTACACGCCGAAGTTGTCGGGCATGTAGCCGACGCTTTTGCGAACGCCGATCGGGTCTTTCGTGACGCTATGGCCGTTGACGGTCCCTTCGCCCGCCGTGGCGCGCAGCAGCGTCGCCAGGAAACGGATCGTGGTGCTTTTGCCGGCGCCGTTGGGGCCGATGAAGCCGAACATCTCGCCCGCTTCGATCTTGAGGTTCAAGTTCGACACCGCGACGAAGTCGCCGTAGCTTTTGCTGAAGTTGGTGAGTTCGATCATGGAAGAGGGAGGAGGGTGAAGGATCGAGGGGCGAGAGCAGGATGCCGGGCTCCAGTTATTGCTCGGGCGGGTCGGGGTTGCCGAGGTCGAGTTCGATGTCGGTGGTTTTGATTTCTTGTCGAGTGTTGGTGTCTTTTTTCGGTGGCGGTAGCGGCGCATAGCGCAGATGGACGACGACGAGCGTGGCGCCGCGCACCTGCGAGGCGGTCGGGCTGATCGTTTCGCCAGGCAGCACTTCGTCGAAGCGGCCGACGAGGCGGATCTCGCCGTCCTCGACATTTTTGGGATCGAGCGCGAGGCGGAACATGGGCTCGAGGTTGAGTTGTTCGCCCTTGGCGGCTTGAGCTTCTTTAGCACGGTCGTCGACGAAAGGACGCTGGTCCGCAGGCAGGTGAACCTTGATGAGCGGAACAGACTGTCCCGGCAGAAGTTTTCCGATCCATTTTCCTTCCAGTTCGGCTCCTACCCGCTCGACGATGCAAACGCTGCGGAGGACCATGTTCGAGCGGTTTTCGATCTGTTCGCCCTTGCCGGTGGGCTGTGTGATTTGGATGGGGCCGTCGAGCGAGAGCATTTGCTCGCTGTGGACCATGCCAGTGGAATTCGACGAAACCGGCAGGCCGTTTAGCTGCACAGTATCGTAACGTCGGAAGTTGACCGGCGTGAGGCCCTGGCCGCTGAGAAGTTGAAAGCTGGAAGCGGCGACATCGGCCGGGAACGGGGCGATGAGCGTGGTCCGATTGCTCGACTCGAAGTCATAAGTGGTCGAGAGTGATGAGTAAAGGGCCGTGTAGCGCGACAAATGGGCGCGGGAGTGATCGGGCTGCATTTCGAGAACGCCGATTTCGGTTTGCGAGCGGACGAAGCCGATGTCGAGCTGCGCACGCTGAACGATGATCCATGTTCCGGCAATCGCGATGAGCGGGGCGGCGATCCAGGCCCACTCGACGCGGCCGATCGTGCGAAACACCAGCCAGTTGAGAGGAACCAGAGCGACGAGATAAGCAGCAAGGCAGGTGACGACGAAGCGCGCATCCGGCACTTCGACACCGGCTGCTTCGCGCAGCGATTGGCGAGCGGCACCGGCCGTTGCGCTATAGTCGTTCCATGCTCCGAGGCCGCCCGGGTTTTCCGGCGGCCGGTAGCTGGGCGAAGCGTGTGGCAACAGCAAGCGGTTGCTTGGCTGGTTCGGTATCGAAGCGGGCGCGGGTGGTTGCCGCGACGTGTTGAGATTCACCTGCGGTTCGTGCGAGTACGAGGTGGCGATGCCCAGGTCGCGAGCGAGAAAAAACAGATTCGTGTTGAGCGCGGCATCGAGGCGGCGTTCGCGCAAGCCGGCGTCGGCCCAAGTCAGATTCGCGCCGCCGAAGTGACCTGGAAGATACGTGCGCGGCTGGCGGCGGAGCAGCCCGGCATTGAAGAAGCTCTCGAACCCCGAGCGCCAATTGATGAAGTCGCGCTCCGAAAGCTGAATCGCCGAGACGACGATCCGCCCCCGGCCAACCTGCCGCTCGGCAAACAGGCCGGCGGTGTTGGGAATCTCCGTAGCCCCGGGGCGGAGGTTGAGCTGAATGCCAGACCAAGGGGCCGTCATCTGCAGCGGCTCGCCTTGGACGGCCTTCGTGTTGATCATCCAGTTGTCGCTGAAGGTGCTGAGATCTTTGTTGGTCGAGTCGTATTGGACCGCGCCCTCGTTGGTGGCGGGCAGATACGGATCGAGGAACGAGCCCTTGAGCAAGTCGAGCGAGTCGGGCCCGCTGATGATGATTTGCCCACCCCAGTGGAGCCAATCGACGAGCGCTATTTTCTGCTCGGCGGGAAACGGCTCGCCCGGGTCGATTTGATCCCACAGCACATACGCAATGCTGGTCCAAGTCAGTGGATTATCGGGAAGCAGGTTGAGTTGATCGGCGCCTAGCTCGACCACATGGTAGTGGAGCGCTGCTTCGGTGATGTCTTCGTCCGATTCGCCATTGAACGGCGCTTTCACGGAGTCCAGCGTTTTAATGTAAGCATAGCGCGAAGGCGACTTGGCCAGCACCACGAAGTGGTATTGATACGAAGGCATCGAGACCAGTCGCGTGTACGTTTGTGGTGGGCCGGAACCAAGCGTTCGATCTTCGAGTTCTAGTGCAAGTCGGGTCTCCTGATCAGACGGGGGAGCGAAAAAAGTTGTCTGCGTCGACTTGGGGCGACCTTTGCTCAACAGAATCGGCCGGCTGGAGCGCAGGTAGAACGGTGTGCTCGCCACCGGAAAGGGACGCGATTGCGCGTTGACGACTGCGAGCCGCGAGTCGCCGACGAAATCGTTGAGATTGGCCGTGATCTCCTGGCTGGCGGTCGACCAGTGGCCCGGCTTCACAGGCGGGCGCGGAGTTTTCGGTTCAGACGGCAGCACGACCGGCGATTGAATCGCGATCGGCGGCTTCTCTTGCTTCTTGGCCTCTTCTTTCTTTTTCTCTTCTGCCTTCGCGGCTGGTTGAGGCTGGGCGAAGAAGCAGCCGCGAAGCGTGCCGATCGCGACGATGCTCAGCAGCAGGACGAGCAGCGCTGCCGTAGCGATGGCAGACGTTGTCCATTTGGAGCGGTTGTTTGAGTCGGTCGGCATGGAGGGAGAAATGGAGACTAGGTGCTAGGGTGTGGGTAGACAGGTGCTGCGGTGTCGCCGTACTCAAACCCTTACTGTCGATAAGCTAAGCGAAGGGGTGGCAATCAGGTAGCCAAGATGAGACTGGGTAACAACAGCGGCACCACGTCCACGTCGGCGTTCTTTTCCCGCTGAAAATCTCGGCATGTCGTTAGTTTAGGGGAGCGAACGCGGGCAGGGACAGGGGCGGCAGCGACAGCCGCGAAAATCTCGATTCGCCTGCGCGGGCCGCGAGGGTCAGGAGAACTGCAAAGTCCAGGCGAAGGGGTCAGGTCCATGTTTTCGGTTAGCGCTTGCGGGTTGGCTTCGTAGCCTATTGGCCGAAAAATGGACCAGACCCCGACTTTGCAGTTCTCCTG
>CAZJWY010000176.1:0-10650 GCA_964549545.1 uncultured Planctomycetaceae bacterium
CGCCACCTCCTGGGCTTCGACAATCCGCGCAAAGCACTCCTCACGACGGTGAAGGAAGCGGTCGACAATTCGCTCGACGCCTGCGAAGAGGCCGGCATCCTGCCCGAGATTTGGGTCCACATCGAGGCCACTGGCCCCGACCGCTACAAGGTCGGCATTCAGGACAACGGGCCTGGCATTGTCAAAAAGCAAATCCCGCTGATCTTCGGCAAGCTGCTGTACGGCTCGAAGTTTCACCGGCTGCGGCAAAGCCGCGGGCAGCAAGGCATCGGCATCAGCGCCGCCGGCATGTACGGCGTGCAGACGACCGGCAAGCCGGTGAAGATCGTTTCGAGGATCGACGCGAAGAAACCCGCGCACTACTTCGAGATTCAGATCGACACCAAGCGCAACGAAGCCAAGATTCTTAACGGCAAAGGCGAGGGCGAAGACATTCCGCCCGGCGACAAAGGCAAGGCCTATCGCGAGAAGCACGGCATCGAGTGGGAAGACACGCCGCACGGCACGCGCGTGACGATCGAGCTTGAAGCGAAGTTCATCCGCGGACGTGGCAGCGTCGACGAGTATCTCAATCAAACCGCGATCGCCAACCCGCATATCTCGCTTCACTATCGTGATCCGGACAGTACCGATCCGGCAAAGGACAGCGTGTTCTATCAACGCTCAGCCGAGAAACTTCCGCCCGAGCCGAAAGAAATTCTACCCCATCCGTATGGAGTCGAACTCGGTCGGCTTGCCGCTCTGCTCACGGAGGCTGAAGGCGTTTCGATCACGCAGTTTCTGATGAACAATTTCTCGCGAGTGTCGTCGGGCATCGCGCGCAGAATTTGCCAAACCGCGAAGATTTCGCCGCGTGGCTGGGCCAAAAAAATGGGCCGGCAGGAAGCTGAAGCCCTTTACCATGCGATCCAAGGAACCAAGATTCCGCCGCCGGCGACCGATTGCATCTGCCCGATCGGTGAAGACCTCATTCTCAAAGGGCTGCATCAAGTGGTGCCCGGCGAGTTCTACGCCGCCGCCACGCGCCCGCCCGCCGTGTATCGCGGCAATCCGTTCGTCATCGAAGTCGGCCTCGCTTACGGCGGCGCCGCGGCCACTCAAAACGTCACCAAAGACTTGCTCGAGGACCTGCTCGAAGAGACCGACGCCCGCACCGTGCGGCAGTTCCTCATCAGCACATTCAACGGCCTCGGCTCCGACGCGGCCGACCGCATCCTCAAAGCGGCCAATCTCGGCACACGACAAACGCCCAAAACGCTCAAGCCCAAAGAAACTGAGCGACTGCTCGTGGCGATGCAAAACGTGAACGTCGCCGAAGGGCAGAGCATGGAAGTGATGCGTTACGCCAACCGCGTGCCGCTCCAATTCCAGCAAGCGGCCTGCGCCGTGACGCAAACCATCATGCAAACCAACTGGCGCAGCTACGGCCTGCAACAATCGCGCGGCGGCCTGCCCCGCGGGCCAGTGAGCGTGATGGTTCACATCGCCAGCGTGTGGGTCCCCTTCACCAGCGAATCGAAAGAAGCGATCGCAAGCTACCCCGAGATTCAAAAAGAAATCCGCCTCGGCCTGCAAACCGCCGGCCGCAAGCTCGGCATGTATCTCAATCGCCGGCTGCGCGTGAAGCAGCAAACCGACCGGCGCGAAATCTTCTTGCGCTACCTCAAGGAAGTCTCCGGCGCAGTGAGCGAGATCAACGGCGCCGAGCGCGACGCCCTCTACGACGAGTTGGTGAAAGTCGCCAAGAAGGTCACGGCCGACGCCGACATGAAGATGGACGACCGCGGCCGCAAGGTATCGCCAGAAGAAGTCGAGCTGGCCAGCGATGCCTCGGTGTTGATCGTCGACCCGCTGAACGCGGCCGCGGCGATTAACCGCGCGACAACCACCGGTGAAGCCACACCACAAGCCGAAGCGGCCGAACCAGAGCCGGCAAAAGAAAAGCCGCGTAAACGGAAAAAGGTGCGAAGACCCAAAGCCACGGAGGCCAAGCAATGACACGTGTCACGGTCGATGCAAACGTGCAGAAGCTGTTTCTGAACTTCACAAAACCGCTCGAGTTATGCGATGAATCAGGCCTGGTCTTGGGAAAACTGATTCCGGTTGTTTCCGCTATTGATGCGGGCGACTGGATTGATCTCACTCCTGACCTTACTGATGAAGAACTAGAACAAGAAATCGACTCGGGTGAAAGTTGCAGCACGGAGGAGCTGATTACCGAGATTAAGAAGCTTCGAGGCCTCTAGATGTTTAGTATCCGATGGCCTAAATCGGTGAATCGAAAGTTACTCGAAGCGAGCGCGAAGGCCGATGGACCCGCGCTATCTATACTTTTAACTGCAATGGCAGATGTTGAATCGCATCTGCACAATGAGCCGGAATTTGTTGGGGAGTCGCGTGACATTGACCATCGACTCCTAATTGTCACTCCCCTTTCGGTCACTTACAAAATCGACTTTCGTCATCGCATCGTAAAAATTGTTAGAGTTCGAATACAACACACAGCGGATCAGTAACCACGTTATCTGGAACAGTCCGTCATCCACAAATGAGCAACGATTAGCGCCGTTAGTGCCCCACACTCTTTCTCCGCGACCCCCGCGCCTCTGCGTGAGACAACTCCGAGTCAACCCGAAAGACCCGCATGGCCAAGAAGAAACCCACCACCGACACCGCCGCCAAAAAGGCACCCGTCAAACTCACCGCGCGCGACAAGAAGACGAACGACTCCCTCGTCGGCCTGGCTGACAAAGTCGTCTCGGCCGCCAAGAGCCGCAAAGACCCGTACGTCGAAATCCCCTCGCGCACGCTGGCCAACGTCCACTACTCGCCCCGCAAGCGCATCCTCGAAATGGGCAACGCCAAGAACCGGCGCCAGCTCTTCGACCTCTCCCAGGCCAAGGCTTACATGCGCACAATGCTGGTCGCCAGCGGCTGCAAGAAGCTGCTCACCTCCGGCAAGACGACGAGCTTGCGGGGTATGTACTACATGCTCAAGCACCGCATCGAAGGCTCGACGGAAAACACGTTCGACAACCAGGATGAAAGCGATCCCGTCATCGAGGATCTGGAGGTGTTGCTCAGCAGCATTCGCGAAGAGCTTCACCTGTATGCGAAAGCCGCCGGCAACATGGTCGGCCCCATCACCTTGGTTGACAAAGGCGACACAATTGACTGTTCCCGGATGGGCTCCGGCGGTTACGGCATTCCATCGATCGTGGAATCCAACGTCGTCCAGATCGAAAAGAGCAAGTGCAAAGCCGATTTCATTCTGCATGTCGAAAAAGACACCGTTTGGCAACGCTTTAACGAAGACCGCTTCTGGGAAAAGCACAATTGCTTGTTGACGCACGGCGGCGGGCAACCTCCGCGGGGCGTTCGACGACTTCTACATCGCCTTCACACGGAGTTAGGCCTGCCCGTGTACTGCGTGCTCGATAATGACCCTTGGGGGTACTACATTTACAGCGTGATCAAGCAGGGCTCAATCAACCTCGCATTCGAGTCACAGCGGATGGCAATCCCAGATGCGAAGTACCTCGGACTTCGCAGCATCGATGTCGAACGCTGCAAGCTCCCCGACGCAGCACTGATTGGCCTGAACGACAACGATCGCAAACGCGCCAAGCAGATCGCGAAGTACCCGTGGTTCGAGAAGAAGCGAGACTGGCAACGAGAAATCGAAAAAATGCTGAAGAACGACTTCAAGGTGGAAGTCGAAGGCCTGATGACAATCGACATCAGCTACGTCACCGAAGAGTACGTCCCGGCGCGACTCACCGAGCAAGACTGGCTGGATTAAAAGACCCCATCAGTAATAATGGAATCAAGGGACCGACGTGATACCGCCCTTCGACGAGCTCGGAAATCTGCCTCCGGGCATCCACGTCTGCGATGTTGATGAGTTGGTCTCTCGCTTCGGAAGCGGTTCTCCGGAGCGCGAAGTGGAAACGCAAGAGTTGCTCGACTTCATCGCATGGGCACGCAATTCCGACGTCAAGCGCGTCGTCATCAATGGAAGTTACGTTACTACACGAACCACACCCAATGACGTAGATATTGCCATTTTGCCGGGTCCTGAATATCCACGCGCTGGGCTTGGAGGCCTTGAACAAGAAGTTCGTTGGCCGTTCCTTCAAATTTTGGTCGCGGCCGACGAATCCGACTTGGTAGAATGGTCGTTGCAGGATTTTGGAACGGACAGAAATGGGCGTGCAAAAGGGGTTGTCGAGGTGTTGCTATGAGAGAAATCCTGACCGCTGCTGGATACAAACAAACCAAAGACAAACTCACCAACCTGGAACAACGGCTGGCCAAGCTCGACCGTCGACAAGACCTAAGCCAGTTGCATCGCACCGAAGCACAAAGGTCGTGCAAGCAAATGATCGCTCAATATCGCCGTGAATTGAAGCTCTACGAAGCGGCTCACCCGGAAATCACGGCCAACTCGTAATATCCGCGCGGTGCGAATGTAGCGCGAAATCGACAAAATGCTCAAAAACGACTTCAAGCTCGAAGTCGAATCGCTCATCTCCAAAGACATCAGCTACGTCACCGAAGAATACGTCCCCGCCAGGCTGAAAGAACAAGATTGGCTCGACTAGTGATGACTGCGCAGCCAATCAGCTTTTCGGTGCCATGGCCACTGCTCGGAGTGGCCATGTTTCGACATGCCACCCTATGACGTTAAGTTTTCCAAAAGAAACTCACGCAAAGGCGCGAAGGCGCAAAGAATACGAATTCAATTACCACCAAGTACACAAAGGTCACAAGGAAGGAAGAATGAGTCGATCTTTTTCGCAGCCACCTTAAAGATTCTTCGTGCCCTTCGTGTCCCTTGTGGTTCAATCCATTCTTACTTTGCGCCTTCGCGCCTTTGCTTGAGATAATCCATCGCCCGACCAACCATCGAACCATGATTTCCACGGATTGGTTGATCCGGGGAACGCTAACCACTGAAACACAGCCAGACCGTCACGCAATCCGGAACTCCACTCCCAACAGATTCCCAGGCGCACCACGGGACGGGACCTCTACGCGAGTTCGTCGCATCGGCGCACAACCCGTCCCGCGATACCCCACCACCGCCGCTTCGCCCAATTCTTGTGCAAGGCAGCTAGCTATATGCCCGCGTCTTACTCAGTCCACGGCCGGCCTCCAACCTTGAAAAGACCGTCATTTCCCGTGAAATATCTCATTTTCCGGCATTCTGCCGCATTGCGCACGCCATTTGCATGCACCACCCGCGACGAAGTGAAGCAAATTGTGCGCCTTGCTTCGGATGAGAGTCGCGGCTCCTAACCTCGGCTCGTCTGGGTTGATCCGATCGTTCACTCTCGGCGGTTTCCGTTGTACTTGGACGATCACTAGTTCGTTTCGAGTTCAAAAGTATTAAATCGACGACATCGTCCGCGCATGCGCACAGCACATGCGTTGGCTGTGTTCGTCGATTGGTTTTGTTTTCGCCCGCGTTACCTGACGCATTACGCGCCGAGGATTGCGCCGCAGGCTGCCTTCTCTGCCTGCTGCGTGGTTCAGCGCAGACTTTTTCTTTCCTTCTGGACTGGGAGACATGTGCAATGCAACATCCTGTGACCTCGTTTCGGCTGCCGCTTGGCGGAGTGGCAAGCCTGCTAGTGGCCCTCTGTGGCTCACTATCGTTCGCGCAAGAACCACCGGCCGCTCCGGCAGCAGCACCCGCTGCCGCACCCGCTGCCGCACCCGCTGCCGACGCCGCGGCAACACCCGCTGCCCCTGCAACCCCAACGGTTACCCTCGAATCAGTCGACCAAAAAGCCGGCGACGCAGCGCTGGCCGGCCACAACGCCTGGATGCTCACGAGCTGCGCGCTCGTGCTGTTCATGACGGCCCCTGGCCTCGCCATGTTCTACGGCGGCCTCGTGCGTAAGAAAAACGTCCTCAGCGTCATGATGCAGTGCCTCTTCCTCATGGGCCTCATGACCGTCCTCTGGTCCCTCTACGGCTACTCCCTCGCCTTCGGCGAGCCGGCCAATGCCTCGCTCAAGCCCTACATCGGCAACGGCGACTTCCTCTTTATGAAAGGCGTCGCCCGTACTTGGCCCGAGGGCGCCACCGCGCCCGTCGATCCGCCGCTGGCCGGCTCGATCCCCCGCGCGACTCACATGCTCTTCCAAGGCATGTTCTTCATCATCACGCCTGGCCTCATCTGCGGCGCGTTCGCCGAACGGATGAAGTTCAGCGCGATGGTGTTGTTCTCGATCCTCTGGGGAACGATCGTCTACTGCCCGCTCTGCCATTGGGTTTGGGGCGGCGGCATGCTGGCGTTTGGCGTCGATGGGGCACTAGCCGGCGGCGCGCTCGATTTCGCCGGCGGCACGGTCGTCCATATCAGCTCCGGCGTTTCCGCCCTCATCTGCGCGCTCGTTATCGGCAAGCGCCTCGGCTTTGGCCAGGAAGACATGCGGCCACACAACCTCACCTACACCGCCCTCGGCGCTGCCATGCTCTGGGTCGGTTGGTTCGGTTTCAATGCCGGTAGCCAACTCGCGTCCGATACCCTCACCTCGAGCGCCTTTGCCACGACCCACTTCGCCGCCGCCGCCGGGGCACTGGCCTGGGCCTGCTACGATTGGGTCACCCGCGGCAAACCGACTGTGCTCGGCACCGCCTCGGGCCTCGTCGCTGGCCTGGTCTGTATCACCCCAGCCGCCGGCTTCGTCAACCTGATGCCCTCACTGATCATGGGCGCTCTCGCTGGCGTCGTTTGCGCGATCGCCTGCAGTAAGGTCAAAGCCACGTTCGGCTACGACGACTCGCTCGATGCCTTCGGCGTCCACGGCGTCGGCGGCACGCTTGGTGCCGTCCTCACCGGCGTCTTCGCCACCCGCGCTTGCTCGGACATGGCCGAGGGCAAGCCGCTCGGCCTGATCGAAGGCGGCGGCATCCTCGGCGGCCAGATCGCGGCCGTCGTCGTCACCTGGATCTTCAGCATCGTCGTCACCTTCATCATCCTGAAGGTCGTCGACGCCGTCGTCGGACTCCGTGTCTCGCCACAAGAAGAAACCCTCGGCCTCGATGTCTCGCAACACGAGGAAGAAGGCTATATCTTTGTGTAATCGCGAGATTACTATTTAGTTAGTAAGTAAAACGTAATTGATTCACCACGGAGACACAGAGCTCACAGCAGGAAGAAAGCAATTGCAAATTGCAAAATGATCGTTGCAAATTGTTAATTGCCGAATTGCCAACTCCGAAATTTGCATTTTTCAATTTGCAATTTGCATTTTTCAATTTCCCTTCTGTGTCCTCTGTGTCTCCGTGGTTCTTCTTCCAACCAATACAAATACGCATACCATCGGAGTTACCTAGATGAAAAAAATCGAAGCCATCATTCGCCATTTCAAGCTCGAGGAAGTCAAGAACGCCCTCGTCGAAAAAGGCATCACTGGCATGACCATTACCGAGGTCCGCGGCTTCGGCCGGCAAAAGGGCCACACCGAAATGTACCGCGGCACCGAATACCGCGTTGATTTCGTCCCCAAAGTGAAGATCGAAGTCGTTGTCGACGAAAGCAAAGTGCAGTCCGCGCTTGGCATCATCGTCAAGGCCGCCCAAACCGGCCAGATCGGCGACGGCAAGATCTTCGTCTCCAGCCTCGACGATGTCGTTCGCATCCGCACCGGCGAAACCGGCAGCGAAGCCATCGGCTAAACCTGTTGAAAGCACATTCCCTTAGCGTCGGCGGCAACGCCGAATCTAACTCCCCAAACGCTTTCCACTACCCACAAAGGGGGCACCGGGACCACCGCCACGACGCGCACCGCCCAGGTGCCCCGTTTTATTTCAAGGCATTCACCACGGAGACACGGAGGAAAAGATAGAATTGGCCATTGCAAATTTGTCATTTGTAATTTGGTCATTTCAGACATGGCCAATGACAAATTTGCAATGACCAATCTTCCACTATTCTCCTATTCCTCCGTGTCTCCGTGGTAAAATCCTCGCCCATTTTGCTATCCCTTTCCGGCTCCTCCGCTTAAAATAACGGAATCGGAACAAAGAGAAGCACCTCTCGCCGGGCTGCCACTTGGCACCCCATCTGACCAATCCGCACGTATGAAATCTGCAAACACTCCCGCTGTGAGCTTGCGCGCGCTCGCGTCCGCAGTCGCAGTCACCCTCGTTGCGCTTCCCACGACCTCGCGTGCCTACATCAACGGCATCGACGTCTACAGCGGCAACGGCACAATCAACTGGACCTCGGTAAAAAACGCCGGCTACGACTTCGCCTTCGTGAAAGCCACCGAGGGCGTCGCTGCGTTCGACAGTGCCTTCACCACCAACATGTCTGGCGCACACGCCGCCGGTCTCTACGTCGGCCCGTATCACTTTGCTCACGTCGAAAGCCTGAGCCCCGCCGGCAGCCCAAAGTTCGACAACTACACTGGCGGCGCGTTTGCCTTCGATTCGCCACTGCAACCGAACCGCGACGCCTGGCTCGACGCTACGCGCGAAGCCGTCGACTTCATCAAACGCATTCGCCCGTACTACCAGCAAACCGGGAATACGCATTACCTGCCGCCGGTATCTGATATCGAACAAGCATTCATGCCGAACCTCAGCGCGAGCCTCAAGCGGGAATTCGTTTCCAACTGGGCGGACTTGTTCGCCCAAACTGTCTACGATGCGCTCGGCGTGCGTCCTATCTTGTACGTCAGCAGATCGAGCGCGAATGCAAACTTCACAACAACGGTCGGCTCCAAGCAGCCGTTCTGGATCGCCTGGTACAAAGGGAATGGCACTGTCTCGCCCCCTGTCGCGAGCGACACCCCTGGCTGGCCTGCTTGGTCCTTCTGGCAATGGAGCGACGGCACAGACACGATTGCTACCAACAATCCCGTGCCTGGCGCTGGCGCGCGGATCGATCGCGACGTCTTCTCCGGCACGTTCGCCCAACTCGACGCGATGACCGTTCAAGTCGTGCGCGGCGATTACAACCACAACAACACTGTCGACGCCGCCGACTATGTCACTTGGCGCAAGATGATGAGCTTGCCGACCGCCCAGTACAATGCGTACTCCATCGCCTTTCTCGGTGCCGACGGCGATCTCAGCAACAAAGTCGATGCCGGCGATTACAACTACTGGAGATCCCAGTATGGTAAGACCCTTGCCGGCGCCGGCTCCGGCTCCGACCTCGACTCCACCGGGGTCCCCGAGCCTTCGAGCGTCGGCCTACTGTGCTGCGGGTTGCTCGGTTTATTTTCGCGACGCTCACGCGGGTAATTCTCTTCTCTGCAACTTCGAGAATGTGGCATGGTACGTTGCCAAGGTTGGGTGGCGTGCTTTTGCCACAGGCGTTCTCCCGTTAGAGCAGATTACTTTTTTCCGTACCAATTCGGCGCGTATTGGTTGTAGATTCGGCGTTGCCGCCGACGCTAATGGGAATACGACCCAGTGGCGCTTCTCACGTTCAGTTTTTTCTTGCCGGTGTTTGTTTTCTTATCGGCCTGGCGAAAATCGCCAAGTTGTTGCCGGTCGCGCGTTCCTTGCCGTGAATTTGGCCGGTTTCCTTGGAGTTGGGAAACGGGTCGCAGGGCAAGTTGAGCACGCGGGGATCGTTGGCTTTCGTCGTGGGGTCGTCCATGACGAGCGTGGTCGAACCGCCGCCGTCGAGGTTGATCGCGTCGTGCGCCCCGAAGTGGATCATCTTGTCGGCCATCTCGCTGAGTTTCAGGCCGAGGCTTCGATCCTTTTCGCGGCCATCGACGGTGAAGAGCAGAAGCTTTCCTTCTGGGGTGATGCCGATGCCGGTGCGCGGGTGGATGGCTGGGTCTTGGTTGGCGACGTTCTTGCCATTCTTCACGAGGCGATGTTTACCGCTCAGGGCGTTGTAGAGTCTTACTTCGGGCTTGTGGTCGAGGCCAATATTCACTTCCAGCGGTTTGTCTTTCGGGTCTTTCGCGGATGTTAGCTGCGCGGTGCGTTTCGGGCTTTTATCAATGCCCTGAATGATCGTGGGGACGTTGTCTTTCGAGATGTTGATGGCGTCGGTAAAGCCAGCGGCGAAGGGGGAGTAGGCATCGCCTTTGGAAACGGAGAGGCCCTGGACGTTGTATTGCCCCTTGCTGGGAGCGTTCTTGGCGGCCATCGAGAAGAACGAGCCATTGATGCCGATTTGTGCGCCGACGCGGCTGACGAACGCGCGGGTGGTCTCGGGTTTGGTATCGCCGATCAAGTTGCCGTTGGAGGGCGTTACCAGGAAGGAGATACCCGGCGCATGGGGATCGATCTCCACGACCCACATATCGACCAGCCGAGGTTCTGTGGCCGTGGCGTGGCTTACGCGCACACCAACAAAGGGCTCGGCGACGTCTTGCGTATCAGCGAGCGCGCAGGTTGAGCTTACGAGTAACGCAACGAATGCGAGACAGGTTCGGTAAGTGTACATCGAGTTAATGGTAATGAGTGACGGCGAGGGTGGCAAATTTGAGGGGGTTCGTTGTTCGTTGTCAGTTGTTTGGCGCTAAGCCGCAAGCGGAGGTTGGGGGTTACATGGGTGTTTTCCTTGGTGTGGGGGTCGCGGGGCGAGCCCCGCCGCTAAGTGTGGGCGTGTGTAAAAAAAGAAATGATGCGCGCACTGAGTTGACGACAGCGCAGCGGCGCTCC
>CAZJWY010000177.1:0-10378 GCA_964549545.1 uncultured Planctomycetaceae bacterium
TCGTCGAGGCTGAACTCGCCGAACGGCGACCGATAGACGCCTCCCTCGGTGCTGAAATCGACTTGCTGGGCGACAAGGCGCTGCGTCAGGCGGCTAGCGCGGAGAGTGGCCCAATCGTCGATTCTGCGTGTCGGGTTACGTGGCGCCGTTTCGAATACGCCGACGGTGACGAAGGGGAACTCGTCGGAAATCTGTTTGAGAACAGCGGGCGCGGCGGCGAGCGTAGGCCAGATTGCGAGCGCGCGGCTAACGGCTTTGCGGGCGGGGATGTATTGTTTTTGGCTGACAAGGTTGCTGGCTTCATCGAGTTGGCGGGTGGCGGCCGCCTCGAAGCGTTGCTGCCAGGCGGTGGCCGCTTCGGTGGCGACGCCACTGAACTTGTTTTGCCACATATCGAGGACGTGGCGAGCAGCCGCATAGTTGCCTTCGCGCAAGTAGCGCTGAATGATCTCGCCGGCTACCGCTTCTAAAATCTTGGGCAATCCAGCGTAGGAGGGATTACGCTGGTAGAGCGAGAGAAGGAGCGCGAGTGCTCGATCGTGTTGCCGAGCCTCGTGGAGGGCGACGGCGTTGCGCTCGAGATAGCCGGAGATGGCATCTTCGAGGCCAGGGAAGCTGGGGTACTCATTGCCTAGACGAGAAAAGTAGTCATAGGCGTCGTCGAATTTACCAGCGGTCGCCAGGCGTTGGCCCTCGTTCATGAGGAGTTGCTCGAAGACACGCACTTCGGCGACGCTGCCCCAATTGACTTCGAAATCTTCCGCTGGGCGATCCAGGATGCGAACTTTGAGCAGACCACTTTTGGGAAGTTCGGTGAGCGGCCGTTCGGGCAGGCTGATCGGCTGCACTTCCAACGTGGCGCCGCCAGCAGACTTGGTCAGAACGATGACGTCGAAGGGGCGCCGTTCGAGCAGCTTGGGTTTGGCGGGCGGTTTGGCGGCGGGTTGGGCGTCGGCGAATGACGCGGAGACTGGCAAATAGAGAAGTAAGAGCGCGAGGGAGGCAGAGGTTAGAACACCTTTCCGACTTCTTTCCCTCTTTGGGGGAGCGGTATGCAAACGGCGGAAATTACGGTTTGCTGAACCCTCCCCTAACCCCTCCCTATAAGGGAGAGGGATTTTAGAGCAGGTTCTCAGCCGCTGGCGCTTAGTGGCGGTCGCTCGTCGGGGTTGCAGATTGCAGTTTTTGATTTGCATTTTGCAATCCGATGGTGGAATAAGCTACTTTTTCGCGTCGATGAGGGCGTGTTGGTAGGAGATTCGGCGTGGCCGCCGACGCTAAGGCTTATTGTGTTCTTTGGTACCTGCGGTAGGACGATAATGGCATTCTCAGCGGAATCTATGGCCTATCAATGACAAGGACTGTTCCGTCTGTAGCTACCGTGACGAGTAGCTGCAGGAATGGTACGGGACCGGTTGCTAACGGTTGTTCGAGGTTGGTCGTACCGAGTGGCTTGCCATCGGTCGGCGAGCGGCGTTCGATGATTCCCTTGCGATAGGTGAGGACAATTCCATCGGGTACGAGGAGCGGAGCGCCGGCGAGTGGGCCATGTTGCAGAGGAGCTTGCCAGATCATCGCTCCAGTCGGCGAGAGGGCGATCAGGTTGTCATCGGCGGTGGTCAGCAGGACGCTGTCGCCGATTTTGAAGGGGCCCGATTCGATCGGGGCGGGCAGATTGGTTTCGCCGATGGTTTCCATCGTCGGCAATTTGAAGCGGAGGACATGGGTGCCGCCGGCCACGGCCAGCACCGTATCGCCAATAGCGACAAGCGGGGTCTCGATCGGGTGAGGGCCGACGTCGCCTTGCTTAAGCTCTTGCAGATGTGGTTGGGGGGCGTCGACGAGAGCGACGAGGTAGATTTTTTGTCGGCCGTCGGTGATGACCAACTGTCGGCCGTCGTTGCCGACCGCGACGGCAGGTTGGTAGTCGAGCGTGACTTGTGGTTCGAGGCGAGGTTGAAAGGGCGTGGCAAGCCGAGCGCCATCGGTCGAGTTGAGATAGAAGACCTGGCCCAACTTAAGCGGGACGGTGAAGCCCGCGCCGAATGGCGTGGGAGTTGCGGCCAAGGCGCCTTCAAGGGTTAGCCACCTTGCTGGGTTTGGCTGAGTGGGGGAATAAAGAAGGATGCGATTCGAGTTATTAGCAGAAAATACAACGCGACCCTGTCGCAGGTCGATCGCGCTGGTGAGTGGCGGGTTGTCGGGTGGCGTGAGCTCCGAGGGCGCTGCCTGATCTTGCACGCGTGTACGAAGGGCGGACTCGTCGAACTTGAAGACATAGCCGTCGGCGCTACCAAGGATGATGGACTTGGTGCCGTCGTCGACGACGGGCGCGCCGGCGGGCGGCATTGCGAGATCGGTTTCCCAGAGAGGATGGCCATTTTTCGTGTCGGTGGCAGCGACGACGTAGCCGCCGCGATTCTTTGGACGACGGACATGGATCAGCGTGTCGCCGAAGAGTTGCAGCGGATGGTCGAACGTAGAGCCGGCGAAGTTGTTTTCGATCTCTTCGACGGGCAGGCGATTGTCGGTCGGCATGATCGAATATTTGGTGAGCTGAGTGTCGGCGACCCACACATTGCGACCGGTTGCCGTGAAGAAGCGGACGAGAGGTGAACTGCCGGTGGCCTCGCGCGTAGCGATGAGATTGAGCGGGCTGGCTGATTTGCCCGTGGCGACGTCGTATGCTTCGAGCAAGCCATGGTCGGTGGCGATGATCATGCCACGGCCCGTGACGATGGGGGGAGTAGCGGCCAGACCCGTAAGTCGACGATCGGCGACCTGACTGCTGATCGCGCCTTTGTCGTCGAGCGTAAACAAGCGGAGGTGGCTGGTTTCGACGCCGTCGTTTTCGACGAGGGCGACTTTGTCCATGACGGCGGCGAGAGGAACACGAATGCTGCCCGGCGAGTGGCCAAGGTAATTGATGCCGGTGCATTTCATGTCGGTGAGCGAGATCGTGTAGAGAACGGCCTGATCACCGGCGGCGTAGATCCGTGTCTTTTGCCGGTCGAGGGCCGGTGTGGCCGAAAGGGGTTGAGCCAGTTGGAAATAGCCCATCAGCGCGCCGGACTTGAGCTCGATGGCATAGAGGCGGGCAGACTTCGTGGAGACGAAGCCGCGGTCGCCCGTGACGAGCGTTTCGGTGAACGTCTCACCAACTGATTGTCGCCAAATCAGGCGGCCGGTCGGGCCGTCGAGGCGGCAGAGATCGTTGTGGGTAGAATCGGTGACGAGGAAATCATTATCGATGGGAATCGGAGGGGCGGTCGTACCGAAGCCGACGTGGCGGCGCCAGAGCAGTTGGCCGCTGGCAGTGTCGAGGGCGTAGACAGCGCCGCCTGCGCGAATGCAGGTTATTCCGCGGACGCCTGGCGGAGGAGCGGTGGGCCGGACGCGGCGATTGGCAACCGCTAGCGCGGCCTTCCAGGGCGTGGGGCGGTCGGTTGTTTCGGCCGCCTTGCTTTCTTTGACGAACTTGATGGCGGCTTGCTCGGCGGCAGTGGTTTTTTGAATCGCTTCGGTGAGGGTTTTGTCGCCGATCAATTCGGGGTGTTCACGGAGGAGCTTCCGGTGAGCGGCGTAGGCATCGATCGGCTTGTTGGCCGCGATGGCCTCGTCGATTGCTTTCAGGCCATCGGATAAGGCGATATGCGTTTTTTGCCGACGGGCAACGCGGTCGAGCATATCTTGGATGTTGACCAGCTTGGCTTCGTCGCGTTGCGACTTGGGAACATAGGTAGTGTTGTTGTAGAGGGCGACCGCTTTGTTGGTGACCTCGGTGAGCTTCTCGGCGGCAGGCGATGTGGGGTCGGCTTTTTCGGCGGCGTTGGCGGCTCCGATTGCGATTTGTGGAAGGAGCGCGGCAATCTCGCCGTGGGCATCTCTGAAGGCGTCTTCATCTTCGACCGCTTTCAGTTCGGTCTCGGCGGTGTCGGCGGCGGCGGCGAAGTCGCCGCCTTCGGTTTGTTGGCGGATACGGACCATCGCGAGTTGAACTCGGCCCAGGCTGCGATCCGGGTGGCGGGAATAGTCTTTCAAGAATGCTTCGTAGCGTTCGATGGCTTGGGGATAGGCGCCGGCTTTCAGCGCGGCATCGGCCTGGGCGAGGACGTTGTCGCCCGTTTCGCGATTGAGAAGCCAAGCGATCGTGCCGCCGATGAGGAGCAGGAGTGCGAGGCCACCGCCACCGAACAGGATGAGGGGCGAATCCCAGGTTTTTTGGCTCTTGCTGGGGCGTGGTTTTTTCTTGCCGCCGCGAGTGAGGCTGGTCATGCGCCGCGCCGGTGGGCCAGCGGGAGGCGTTGTGAACTCGTCACCAAGTGGACGCTGCTCGGCGATGGTGGCGGGTTCGAGGATTTCTTCGCTTTCGGGATTGGGAAGAAGTGCCGAAGGCGTTTGGGAGGTCCAGCCCGATAACGCTGCTTTGCCTGGCTGAACGACTTGGAGGACGGGCAGGTCTTCCTCGCCGGCCAGATCTGGTGTGGGAGGTGAGTCGTCAAGGGGGGCGAGGGTGTAGTCGTCCTCTTCCTCGGTAAGAGGCGTCGGCTTGCTTTCGGGCGGAGGATAGCTGGTGGACTGGAAACCGAGGACCGAGCTACCGGTGAAGGGATCGTCGTCGAGGTCGGCCGCGTTGACTTGGAAGATATTGACGCCATTCGATGCGTCGCTTTCCAGGATGGACGTCGCTTGGTCTGGCGTTAGTTGGTTCTTTTGAACGAGAAAATCGGCGATGTCTTCGGCCGTGTAGGGCTCGGTGTAACCTGCCAGTAATCCGCGGAGCTTGGCGATCAAGCGTTCGGGGAGGAACTGGCGGCGCTCGAGTTCGGCGATGAAATCGTCGGGGGTCATGCAATAGTTGGAGTGTGAGCGCTGGAAAGCGCATAGTGGGGAGTGAAAGGGATAGTGCCAGAGAGGTCGCTGTTAGCGGTACGATTGATCTTCCACGCTGAACTCGAAGGCGTTGCCTTTACGAGTGACGCGGAAGGCCGTACTGCGGATTTGCTCTGGTTTGCGCGCACCGGCATGTTTCTGTTCCAGACCGACGAGTATCGCCTGTGCCTCTGGCGGATAAAATTGGAGGATGATCCGGCCTTTGTCGGCGACCCCTGCCCTGCCCGCCAATTGGCGATCGAGCGCCGCGAACTGGCTGTCGGTGGGGTTCATGTAGAGGCGCTGTTCCTGGGAGGGGTCGCCCACGCGAGCGTCCGGCTTATCCCGGCTTAAATTATAGACGTAATAAATCTTGTTGTCCTGACCCAGGACGCCCAGCTCGATGTGGAAATAATCGAGCCATTCGCCATATTCTTTGACAGACGCGGGCTCGAAGCGGATTTCTCGGCGTGGTTCGCCGGGGCCGGTCGAGCGGCCGGGACCGGAGCCGGAACCGATACCACCGCCGATGCCGCCACCACGGCCACCGCCAAAGCCGGGCGTGCGGCGATCACCCGCGCCCGTGCCAAAGCTGGGCTGGATGCCGACGTCGATTTGCTCGTCGGCGAGGATCGCGGTTCGGCTGGAGACGGCCGAGGCGACTGCGCTGAGCGTTTCGAGGGTTTGGGGTTCGTTTGTGACGGGGGCATCTTCAATGCCGGGAGCGTCGAGTTCGCTGCCACCTTCGGTGCCGATTTCGCCGCCGGTGCCACCACCGCCCGTGGCGATTGGGATTACCGGCACGGCGATTTCCTCAACAATGAACTTACTCGTGAAAAAAACCACGAGCAGTGAGCCGACCACGACGCCGGCCATCACGAGCAGCGCGACTAGCCAACTCGAAACGCGATCGTACGAGCTGACGCGAAGCTGCTGGCGGCGTTGGCGAGTCGTAGCGGGCATAAATAAAGCAGGCGCGGGTAGATTGCTTGCAGGTTACTTTTCGAGGACGGCCGTGGGGCGGATCGACTTGTACCATTTTTTCCAATTGTCGATCGCTTCGAAGCGTTCTTGTTCGTTGAAGTTGTCTGGAGGCCCAAGGCCGTCGAAGTTGCGGCTGATGAACCGCAGACCGTTGCGGGCTTCGATGACGACGCGGGGCTCGGGATCGGTGAGGGCGTAGAGGAGCGAGGGGACATAGTCGAGGTTGCCGCTGCGGCCGAGCGCACGAGCTGAGAGGACGCGAACTTCGGGCGAACCGCCGCGGATGAGTTGTTGCAATCGGCGGGCGCTTTTTTCATCGACGCGCTCGACCACTAGTTGGGCGGGGTCGCGAGCGAGCTCGTCGAGCGTGGCTTCGTTGCCATCGTCGATCATCGAGAGGAGCTCGTCGACATTTTTGTGGACTTGCTCGGAGACGAGCTGGCCGTCGCGAAGCCGCGCGCGGGCGAGATTGGACGGCAAGCCGCGACCGCTGAGGAGCATGCCTTCGCCGAGCTTGGCTTGGATGCTTTTCTGCGTCGAGCGGAGCAAGAAGAGGATCGAGAAGGCGGTGTCGCACTCGGTGCCGCAGTAGCCGCTCCAACTGCCATCGGGGGCCTGAGACTGGGCGAGGAATTCGTAGCCCTCATTGTACCATTTGGGTGAGGGGTCTTCGATGCCTTCGAGCGCTTCTTGAAAGCTTTTGTAGCGCTCCAGGCCGTAGAGGTAATAAAAGCACTTGGGGCCGACGTCGATCTTGTAGTTTTGGGCCATCCAGGAATGACCGTGGTTGATGGCGCGGAAGATTTTCGTGGGGGGGATTTTTTGCAGGTTGAGCTTTTTGGCATCGCCGAGTGCCTTGGAAGTGGTCACCTTCCGCAGCGCCAGGGGAACGGTAGTTCTTGGTTGCCCGTCTTCGGTTTCGTAGGCACCGCCTGGAGTGAGCCCAAAGAGATCGGCGCAGATATAGGATGAGCCCATCGCGGCGGCGAGCAGGGAGCAAGTGGCTTCGTCTTGGGGTATTGGCTCCTCATCGGGGGAGACCTGGCCTTGGTAACCCCAACTACCATCGGGGGCCTGGGTTTTTATGAGCCAATTAGCCAACCGCTCGACGGATTGGTCGTCGATTTTGAAGCCGAAGCGATGGGCCTCCCAGTAGGAGAAAGCGGCGTATTGGGTTTGCGAGGTGTCGCCGGTGGCGCTTCCCAGGTAGCCCCAGCCGCCCTGTTGTTTTTGCCGGGCTTTCAGGATGGAAAGATAGTAATCGATGCTACGCGAATGTTTCTGGGCGGAAACCTCGCAAAGGAAAATGATGGCCAGGCCGTTGCTGTAATTGTCGATCGATTGTTCGTCGGCCTTCGATCGCTCGACTTTGGCGCATTCCTCGATGGCTTCGCGCACCCTGGGATGGTCGATTTTGCCAGCCTTGAGAAATGCCATGCCAACCAGGCACTTGCCCCCGAGGCGCTCGTCGTTTTTTCCTTCCAGATAGTGAAGCGCGGCGTTGACGACCTTGCGAACGTTGGGGCTATCGGGCGTTTCGTTGGCGGCGTATGTGCGAGGGGCGAACACCATCGTGGCGGCAAAGGTGCAGAGCGCGAGCCACGCTGGGGTGATTAAACTTCGCGGAGCATGTGGTGGCCGTAAATTGCGAGTCATTGCCAATTCTCTGCCATTTACAGCTTCCAGTGTTCTTCGGGGTCTCTTTCAATCCTACCCAGGTGATTGCGGAAGGTCGACCAATTGGTTCTGTCTTCGGTTGAACGGTGGCACTAAACGTGCCGGTATTGGTCGGCGTTGCCGCCGACGCTAAGGTTGTTGGAACCGATGACTACGCGTCGGGCGTTCGTGCTCGATGCCAGCGAGCGATGCTTGGCAGATAGACGTGTGAACGTCTCCTAATCGCTTAGCGGAGAGGGTTGCGTTGGCGTTCGCCCGGGGTGACGTCCCTCGCACCACAACATGGCCGCGCTGTGTATTAATCGCGTCGGCGGGGGGGCACGAAGACGTAGCTGGCGAGAAGGCAAATCAGGGTGAAGGCGGACGGCTCGGGAATGTCGAGGCTGTTCGCTGCCAGCCCTGCTGCGGCGGTTCCGCCGCCGGAGGCTGCTATCTTGCGCCAGAAAACATAGTCGCCGGCGTCGATGACGCCGTTGCCATTGCCATCGGCGCCCTCGCCGGGCGTGGTGACCGTTTGGCCGAAGCGGTTGCGCCAGTAGGTGAAGTCGGCCGTGTCAACGGCCCCGTCGCCGTTGTAGTCGCCGGGCAGGAAGGCGCTCGCGTTGATGCGAATGTCGAACGTATCGGCACCGAGCGTAAGCTGGCGCTGACTCAAACAGCCATTCAGCTTGGGGCAGGTCGCATCGTATTTCGCGTCTGGCGAGGTGTCGTTGCCCAGCCATACGTACGTGTCGTCAGCTCCGGAAGAGACGATGCCGTTATATCCGATTTGCAGGAACAGTGTGTTGACGGTGGTTTTCCCTTCGTCGGGCGGCAGAGTTTTGAAGGTAAATTCGCCGACGCGCCAGGCGTTGCCCACGCGATACGGAGAGGGATCGCCGTTGTTGCCGATTCCCACGACGGCGGGAGTTGGATTGGGCGAAAGTCCCTGCAATCCCTTGATGGCATCGGGCTCGCCCAAGTTCAGGATTTGATCTGCCGACTTATCGGATAGGAGCGGGCCGCCCTGCTCTTCCAGCGTCGCGGAATCGGTCTTGAGTTGGAATCGCTTGGTCAGGCCGGGCTCCTCGTTGTACACTTTGAACGTGCCGTTGACGAAATCGATGAAAGGCTCCGGCTCGGGAACGCCGGGGGCCGCCTGCGTGACCACATCCAGCGAGAAATGCTCGATCTTGCGAAATGCTCCGGAGGAGTCGGTCGCCGGAGTCGCCCAAATGTAGAGCGTGGTTAGGCTTCCGATCGGAGCGTTGATCGTGGGGGCTTCCCCGATAACGGGAGCGTTCATCGAGGTCGAAATCCAAAATCTCGCCGGGTCGTTGGCGGCGACTGCCACGGCGTTGGTCAAGGCAATGGCCACCAGGGTCGTAATTTGAGCGAATTTCATCATGAGGCCCGTCAGTAGTGATGGGAAACAGGGGCGTCCGAGGGGTCGATGACTTTCGAAATTATGTTACCGCTACGCTCCAGACCGCGTGGCGGTCCGGCTAGGGCTGACAAATTCGAATGTCACCAGCCACTGATTGGGTAATCGAATCGCCGGCGTCTTTCCCGACATCTTACCAGACGATTCTAGCAGGGGGGGGATCAAATAGGTACTATTGGGTTTAAGAAGTCAGGAGAACTGCAAAGTCCGAAGCGAAGGGGTCAGACCCCGACTTTGCGGCTCTCCTGCTTAAGAACGTGTTTTAGAATTCTTCCTCTCCCTTTGGGAGAGGGTTGGGGTGAGAGAGAATAGCGGGAAATCAAGGCACCCTCACCCTGCCCTCTCCCGAAGGGAGAGGGTTCCAAGACAGCTTTCGCTAGTTCGAAACACGCTCTAAGTTGCCCGATCCGCTCCGCGAGGCAAATCAAGCACGATGTTATCCGACGGCTCCGTCACGCAGTGGATTGCCGGGCTCGAAACCAAGCAGGCGGACGAGGCCCAGGAAAAGCTCTGGCAGCGGTATTTTCACCGCCTCGTCGGCCTGGCCCGGCTCAAGCTGGGCGAAACGCCCACGGCCGTGGCCGACGCGGAAGACGTGGTGACCACCGCCCTGCAAAGCTTTTTCGCCGGCGTGGCCCACAAGCGCTATCCGCGGTTGGAAAACCGCCACGATCTGTGGCCCCTGTTGGCGAAGATCACGGCTCACAAGGCGCTCGACCAGCAGCGTTGGCTCTTGGCGGAAAAACGGGGCGGCGGGCAGGTACGCGGCGACTCGGCCTTGGCCGATCCGTCTAGCTCGCAAGCGAATTGGCCCGCGGGACTCGTCGAAAACGAGATCGGGCCCGATGTGCTGGTCTCGATGATCGAAGAGTGCAACCGGTTGATGGAGCTTCTCACCGACGACCAGATGCGGCACATCGCGCGGCGGCGATTGGAAGGCTACAACAACGCGGAAATTGCCCAGGAGTTGGGCATCGTCGAGCGGACGGTCGAGCGCCGGCTGCAGCTCATCCGCAGCATTTGGAGCCAGACGTAGCGTTTTTTCGTCGCACAGACTTCCGTCCGTTTCAGCAGGGTGGAACCAGGGACCGGAAAAATCTCACGCAAAGGCGCTAAGACGCAGAGGAAGAACGAATGGATGGAACCACGAAAGGTACGAAAGGTGCGGGATTTTCGTGGTTTTCGTGTCTTTCGTGGTAAATGAATGAATAAATTGAACCACAAAGGCACGAAGGGCACGAAGGATTTTGGAGGTGGCTGAGAAAAGTCGATTCGTTCTTTTTCTTTCTTTGTGATCTTCGTGCCTTCGTGGTTCAATTCCTGCGCCTTTGCGTGAGATTATCGAGGAAATAACCGGGGGCTAGTGCCCGCCGGCTGATGGGTGCGAATTTTCGGTCCCGGCTGTCGGGCTGGGACATCAGA
>CAZJWY010000178.1:0-7104 GCA_964549545.1 uncultured Planctomycetaceae bacterium
CGACGCGACCGTCGCCGCGGATAGCGGCTTTAAGCCTTGGGGGTCGCTGGTCGTCGAGATCGAACAGCATCTCGAACGCAATGGCGTCGACTTGAAGAAGTCAAAAATTCAGTTTGGACCAATGCTGGAATTTGACGCGAGCAGCCAGAAATTCGTGGGCGAGGGGGCCGAGAACGCCAATCGTTATTTGCAGCGCGAGTACCGCACGAAGTTCAAAGTGCCGGCAATTGCTTAGTGCCCTCAAAATGGGACAGACTACTCTAGCCACGAAAAACACGAGAATGCACGAAAAGTTTTTGTGGCTTTTCGTGCCTTTTTGTGGCTACTTCACTGGACAGCACCCAATGGAAATCATTTTGATGAGTTCGCTTTGCCGCGCCAATGGTCGCGTTCTTGAATAAGTTGTGCAACGACGCTAATCGCAATCTCGCCGGGCTGGTTCGTACCAAGATCGAGGCCGATCGGGCAGTAGAAGGCTTCCGCTTGTTCTTTCGGGATGCCGGCGGCGGTCAGTTCTTTCATGAGCACGGCCCGCTTCGCCTTGCTGCCGATGACTCCCAGAAAAGGGAACTGGCGGCCTTGGCGAAAGATCTCTTCGAGAATGGGCCGATCGGTGGCGTGGCCCATCGTCATGCAGATGATAAACGCGTCGCTGGGTAGCTCCGCGACGAGTGTGTGGGGCTCGGCACTTTGGACTTTCCGCAGTTTGGCTCGGTTCGGAATCCGGTCGAGCCATTCCGCACGCGAATCGACGCAGGTGACATGACAATCGAGCAATGCCAGGCAGGCAACGACCGCATTGGCCACGTGTCCTGCGCCGAAAATGATGATTCGCCAATCGCTGTGGTTGTATGTTTCGAAGAAGAGTTTGACCGAGCCGCCGCAGGTCATGCCGACATCGCGCTTGAGATTCCACTCGACCAGCTCGGTGAGCGGCGTCTGGTTCACCGGCTGTGCGAGCATATGGCGGGCATGCTCGATGGCTTTAAGCTCCACGCGACCACCGCCGACCGTGCCACTCACCAACTCGCTGGCCGTGACGAGCATCTTGCTGCCCGCCTCTTGGGGCGTACTCCCCTGAGCATCAACCATGGTCACGCACACAAACGGAGCGCCGCTGTGAGATAGCTCGGCCAGACGTTCAACGAATCCATGTGGCGTAGGCATGCAAGGAAGAAGCTGGGAGCGGGGAGTTGAGGGTTGTCTATATTTGCATACTATCGCCGGTGACCTTATCGATCATAGCCGAGTCGTTATCGGGTTGTATCTTGCGTCGATGACGCCAGCGCATGATCGCTCACCGGAGTTTCGGCACAGGCTTTGGTCAAACAGCGCAATATTTCTTCGCCGGTTGCCGGCAATCGAAGTTCGGTCGAAGCGGAAAGGCCGGCGTAGGACAAGGCATTCTTGGCCGCTGCCCAGACGGCAATCGCCAGCATCAACGGCGGCTCGCCTACCGCTTTGCTGCGGTAAACATTGCGCACATTGTCGTTGTTGTCGAACGTGGCAACATTGAAGACTTCCGGAACGTCGGTAATTGCGGGAATCTTGTAGGTTGTCGGCGAGTGTGACAATAGATCGCCCTTGGCGTCGTAAACGAGTGTCTCGGCCGTTACCCAGCCCATTCCTTGAATGAAACCGCCGATGACCTGCCCACGATCGACGCCCGGATTGATCGAGCGTCCGATATCGATCAACAGATCGACGCGCGGCACCCGCAACTCGCCTGTGAAGCGGTCAACGAGCACCTCGGCGACCGCCGCCCCCTGCGTAAAATAAAAGAACGGCGTGCCTTGACCTGTTTCGCGGTTGAAATCGACGCCGGGCGTGGCATAGAAGCCCCGCGAGCCCAGATCGACGCGACTGCGGCGCGCTTCGGCGCACAGCTCGCCGAATGCGATTTTTCGTTCTGGGCGGCGGCTGTCATACACATGGTTCTCGCGAAACTGCATGTGTGATGCCGAGGCGCTGAGGCCCGCCCTTGGATCGGCCAGTCTGGCGGCCGCAAATCGCCGCAAGCGGCGCTTGATCGTGCGACATGCTTCGACGGCAGCCGCGCCGTTGAGATCGGCACCGGCTGAAGCGGCCGTTGGCGAGGTGTTGATGTTCTTCTCCGTGCTGGTAGGCATCAGCACGACGCGGCCAATGTCGATGGCAAACTCGTCGGCTACGAGTTGGCGAATCTTCACATTGACGCCTTGGCCCATCTCGGTGGCGCCGGTCGAGACTTGAACCGTCCCATCTGTGTAGATGTTAACGAGCGCGTTGCCCTGGTTAAGAAAAGCTGTCGTGAATGAAATGCCAAACTTGACGCCCGTCATCGCCAAGCCGCGGAGTTGCATTTTCGATTCGGCATTGAAGCGAGCGATCTCGTCGCGCCGTTTGCGGTATTGCGAGCGGGCGGCGAGCGTCGCGAAGATCTCTGGCAAGTGGTTGCGGTCGAAGAGTTGGCCGTACGGCGTGGTGTTGCGCTCGCCCACGCCGTATAGGTTGCGAGTGCGCACATCGTAAGCGTCGAGACCTGTGTGTTCGGCGATCGATTCGAGGACGTTCTCGATAACCGCCATGCCTTGCGGCCCGCCGAAGCCACGAAAGGCCGTATTCGAGGGCAGATTGGTGAAGCAGACCTGGCCGGTCAGGTCGACATGTGGCAGATAATAGCAGTTGTCTGTGTGGAGCAGGGTGCGTTCCATCACGGCAAGCGACAGGTCGGTCGAAGCGCCACCGTTCGAGTAGTAGGCTACGCGGAGGGCTCGGATTCGACCATCGTCGCCGAAGCCCACTTCCCATTCGCTGAGATAGGCGTGCCGTTTGCCAGTCACGCGCATGTCATCATCTTTGTTGTAGATCGTGCGAGCGGACCGGCCGGTCTTGTGGGCGACGAGCGCGACCATCATCGCGGGAATCGCTGCTTGCGATTCCTTGCCGCCGAACGCGCCGCCCATGCGCTTGCAAATGCAGACGACCTCGTGCTGCCCGCGACCGAGCATCTCGGCCACAAGAACTTGAATCTCGGTCGGGTTCTGCGTCGACGAATGGACGATCACTTGTCCCTGCTCGCCGGGATAGGCAATGGCTGCCTGTGATTCCAGATAGAACTGCTCCTGGCCGCCGCTGGTGAATGTACCACTCAGGCGATGGGGCGCAGCGGCGAGTTGAGAATCGACATCACCCCGATGAATTTGACGACAAGGCCCCAAAAACTTCTGGCGACGAATCGACTCGGGCAACTCCAGGATCGGCTCAGTCGCCCGGCACTCGACGCGGACTGCTTTCCGCCCCTTTTCGAGCGCCTCAGGACTTTCGGCAGCGACAACAGCGATGGGCTGGCCCAGGTACAACACCTCACCGTCGGCCAGAAAGGGCTCGTCCATCACGACGACGCCGAAGAGATTGTGGCCGGGAACGTCGGCCACTGTATAGCAACCGACGATACCGGGGATGGCCAAGGCCGCGCTCGCATCGACACTGAGCAGTTTACCGGACGCTACCGGGCTGCCCACAAAGCCGACGTAGAGTTCGCCAACCACCGGGCGCAAGTCGTCGATGTACGGCGCCTGGCCAGTAACGTGGCCAATCGCTGCATCGTGCGGTATGGGCTTTCCGGCAGATGGCATGACAGTCAATCCCCGGCTTAAGCCATCGCGGTCGTTGTTTGTGTTTCGTGGAAGAACTTCAACAGCACGTTGCGAGTAAGTTGGAAACGATAGTCGGCTGCCCCGCGAACGTCGCTGATCGGTGTCACTTCGGCGATCGCCACTTCGCCGGCTTGTCGCATGGTGTCTTCGGTCAGTAGCTTGCTGCGGAGAAACGATTCCGTTCGCCGTGCGCGAATGACTATGGGCCCGACCGCCCCGAAGGCGATCGCTGCTTCGGCAATGGTATCTCCATCCAATCGTAGGCAAATTGCTGCAGTGAATGTGGAAATATCCAGATCACGACGACGTGATACTTTGTAAAGTCGCAGCAGATCACTCTCCGTCGGTAGCGGTATGCGTATCTTTGCAATCAACTCACCCGGCTGCAGATCGAACTTCTTGTAGCCTTTGTAGAAGTCATTGATGTTGACTTCTCGCGTGCCTCGCGTGCTCTGCAATTCCAGGATCGATTCCATCACATGCAGAAACGGCAGAGAGTCGGCGATTGGCGAGGCGTTGGCGATGTTGCCGCCGATCGTGCCGACGTGCCGAATCTGCGGCGCGCCAAAGACCGAGACAATCTTGTGAAACTCCGGCACAGATTCTTTGCAAATCTGTTCAATGGCCGTCCAGCTTGCCCGTGATCCAAGCACCAGCTCGCCATTTTCGATAGTCACGCCCGCGAGTTCTTGCACTCGGTTCAGATCGAGGATTTTTCGGGGAATCGTGAGCGACTTATTGATTCGCACGCCGATGTCGGTCGCACCCGCGACGATCGTGGCGTCGGAGTGTGCTTCCAGCATCTGCAAAGCCGTGGCCAGATTTGGCGGAGAGAGAAACAAGTGTTCTTGTTCGTCCCACTCGGCTCGCACTTCGATCGACTCGCCGCTACGTGATGCCCATTCGCTCAACAGATTCTCGCTGGGGTACTTTTCTTCCGCGCGGCGATGCTGCGTGGTATCGACATGACGGCCGGCATCGATGATCGCCGTGTATCCCGTACAACGGCACAGGTTGCCCGTCAGGCCGCAGCGCATCGTCGACTCGTCCAGCTCGTCGTGGTTTTCCAACAAACCGGTCATCGCGACGACGAAACCAGGCGTGCAGAAGCCACATTGCGAGCCGTGGCAGTCGACCATGGCCCGTTGCACGGCGCTAGGGTCGGCTTCGCCGCCGATGCCCTCGATCGTGACGATATGCGCACCGTCGAGTTGGAAGAGAAATTGAATGCAGGAATCGACCGGTCGATAAACCAGCCGACTCCCGTCGGCGGCTGCACGACCGATGAGTACACTGCACGCTCCGCAGTCGCCCTCGCTGCAAACGATCTTGGTACCCGTGAGTCCGCAGCGGCGGCGGAGGTAATTCGAAAGCGAGAAAAACACCTCGCGGTCACGAACCTCGTGCCGGCTGCCGTTGATCCAGACTAATACATGATCAAGCATGAAAACTCATGCCGCCCGAAAAAACGCCGTCCGCAGCGACAACGCGGGAAAAAACCTGTGCGTCTGCTAATCTGCTATTATTTAGCACGTAGTGGGAACGGTCAAGAAATGCTATCACGCGAATCACGTCATCGGGCGTCAGCATGGTACGGAAGTTGCGTTTTCAACATGTCGCGGTTTTGTTAAGGTGCTCGTTGTAGCACCGTCGTGCTGTCTGAATTTATTGCTTGTTTGGCTCTGTTCACGTGCCTTTTACCGCGAGGAGATTCGATGTTTCCCATCATTCGTTCACGGATCGATGCTCGTGTGTTGTCGCGCAAACTTAGAGCCTCGCTGACCGATTCCGAGGAAGCGTGGACCGTCGGAGCGGACAAGGAAGGGCGCCCGATGCTCTCGAACGGTGGCTTGCGAATCGTTCTCGTCCCGCGGACCGTGCGGATGCTCGACGCCATTCACGTTTACAGCGACGATGCTGAGGTCTGGCTCCCAGTGTTCGCACGGTTGCGGCTGCGCGGCGCCGCGCGGACGCGGCTTATTCAAGATGCAAGCGACAACCTGGCCGATCTCGAAGCCAAAAAGGCTCGTTCACGGCGATCCAAGAAGACACCCGCGGCCTAGGATATAAATCCTATGCGCCAATCGAAGCCCCCATGGTCACCCATGGCAACACAGCTTCTTCTCATTTCGACGCCGTACGAATTGGCGTTTGTGGCTTTTGCCTGCAACGTGTCAGGCACGAAGGCCCGCATATCGTGACGCCGCGGCCTCCCAATCGCCGGCCGGCGATGGTTGATAGGTCACCAACTCGAACGAATCTGCCACGATCTGTCGCAGATGATGAAGATCGCGCACTGCATTCATCGCCATCGCCTGCACGAGAACGTTGCCCATCGCGGTCGCTTCGTAGGGACCGACCACCACCGGCCGGCCGATCGCGTCAGCCGTCATCTGAGAGAGCAGGGCGTTCTTGCCGCCCCCTCCCACGATATGCAGCACCTCGAACCGGCGATTCAAAATCGACTCGAGCGTTTCCAGCTTTTCACGATAGGCGAGCGCCAGGCTTTCCAGGCAACAGCGAATAAATTCGCCGGGCGACTCAGGTACAGGCTGGCCAGTCTTCACAGCAAACTCGGCAATCTTTTGCGGCATCTCTCCCGGCGAGGCAAAGGCGCTATGCTCTGGGTCGACCAGCGTCCGAAACGCCGACGATTCACTGGCAAGGCGAGTCAGCATCGGATAATCGAAGTCCTGGCCGCGGCGAACGAAGTCGCGACGACATTCCTGTACTAGCCATAGTCCGGCGATGTTCTTCAAGAATCGAATCGTGTCGCTCACACCTCGTTCGTTCGTAAACGAGGCAGCTTGTGCTTGTGGGGTAACGCAAGGCTCACCCAACTCCGCGCCGAGCAGCGACCATGTACCACTAGACAAGTAGCACCAGCTGCGCCCATCAACAGCGGGAACCGCAGCCACGGCACTTGCGGTATCATGCGATGCCGGGGCAACCACACGAGTTCCGGCCGATAGGCCAGTCTCTTCAGCAACCTTGGACCGAAGCGTGCCAATCGTATCGCCGGGATAGGTGTACGGAGGAAGAGTAGGCGTCGGCAGCCCGAGATCTGCCAACATGTCGCTTGCCCAATCACCAGTGTGACAATCAACCATCTGACTCGTGGAGGCGATGGTCGCTTCCACTGCACAATGCCCGCTCAGCCAATAGTGGAATAGGTCGGGAATAAATATCATCTGTTCCAGGTTGTCGTACACTTCCTGACTGCCCGAATAACGCATGAAATGCGCGTAAACGGAATACAGGGAGTTCAGCGGCATGAACTGAATGCCGGTCGTGCGGTAGATTCGATCCGCGCCGAGCCGGGCCACAACCGCCTCATAAGCGGCCACGTTGCGCGGGTCGCGATAAGCATGTGGCATCCCCACCAGTTCGCCCGCCTGATCGACCAGAGCCCAATCGACGCCCCAGGTGTCAACACCAATCGGGTGGAGCTTGCCTCGATTGGTGT
>CAZJWY010000178.1:7114-10342 GCA_964549545.1 uncultured Planctomycetaceae bacterium
GCAAGCTCCACCCGATTCGCTCGCCCCCACTCGGCCGCCTTCCGCAACCCGACGATGATCTCGCGCCAGATTCCCGTGATATTCCAGTGCAGTCCCGTCGGCAGCCACGTCGGCTCATGCACGAACCGGTGAACCTCTTCCAGGCGCAAGCGCTGATTATCGAGAATGCCAATAATCACTCGGCCCGATTCGGCTCCCAGATCGATGGCGATAGATGCGGTCGTCATCCCGCTTATCGTATTCGGCAAGCAAGCGTCAAGCAACGAGAAGCGTGGCCCTCTCGCTCCACGAGCGAAAAAGCGTCTCGCGGAGCGAGACGGCTACACTCTACAATCAAAATATGCGAGTCGGACTATTCATCCCCTGCTATATCGATCAATTCTACCCACAAGTCGGCCTGGCAACGCTGGAGTTATTGGAACGACAAGGGCTGGATGTGGAATACCCCGAAGATCAAACCTGCTGCGGCCAACCCATGGCCAACGCAGGTTTCCATGCCGATGCCAAGCCGCTTGCTGAGCGTTTTCTCCGGTTGTTCGCGCCGTACGATTACGTGGTTTCTCCCTCCGGTAGCTGTGTCGCGATGGTGCGACACCACTACGAAGAGGTGCTGGGACATTCGGCCCAGCTCGATGCAGTTGCTCACAAGACGTACGAGCTATGTGAGTTCTTCACCGATGTTCTGAAGCTCGATCGACTGGAAGGCTCTTATCCACATCGTGTCGGCATGCACCAAAGCTGCCACGGCCTGCGCGACCTGCGCAACGCTTCGAGCAGCGAGCTGGTGGGCCCGAAGTTCAATAAGCCCCGGCAACTCCTCGCGTCGCTACAGGGAATTGAAATCGTCGAGCTATCGCGCCCCGACGAATGCTGTGGCTTCGGCGGCCTGTTTGCCGTTTCCGAAGAGGCCGTATCATGCATGATGGGCCTCGACCGAGTCGCCGACCACGAGCGAGCGGGCACCGAAGTCCTCACCTCAACCGATATGTCGTGCCTGATGCACCTTGACGGCCTGATCCGCCGCCAACAAAAGCCAATCCGCGTCAAACACATCGCCGAAATCTTCGCCGAAGCCTGCGGAATCAAATCCCCCGACGGGCTGGTCGCTTAAGCGACCAGCCCAAATACGTGTACTATGTCGCATCCTACTGCCGATCATCCCACCGCCGCCGCGAAGTTCATCGCTAAAACCGCGCAAGTACGCTGGCACGACGCGACGATCTGGGGCACCCGCTCGAAGCGCGATCGGGCTTCGCAATCGGTTCCCGAGTGGGAAACGCTACGCGGTCTGGCATCGCAAATCAAGCTTCATACGATGTCGCGGCTCGATGAATACCTCGTCCAATTCGAAGCGGCTGCAACAAAGCTGGGTGCCAAGGTTTATTGGGCGCGCGATGCCGCCGAGCATAACGCAATCGTAGCTGGCATTCTGGCCCGTCATCGTGTGACGCGCGTCGTAAAAAGCAAGTCGATGCTGACCGAGGAATGTGGGCTCAATCCGTTCCTGGAAGCGCGGGGCGTCGAGGTTACCGATACCGACCTCGGAGAATGGATCGTGCAACTCCGGCACGAACACCCCAGCCACATCGTGACGCCGGCGATCCATATCATGAAGGAAGAGGTCGGCCAACTGTTTCACGAAAAGCTGGGCACTGCGGCCGGCGCGACCGATCCGCCTTACTTGGTCGAGGCGGCTCGGCAGCACTTACGTCAGAAATTCATCGAGGCCGAGGCGGGCATCACCGGCGTCAACTTCGCCATTGCCGAAACGGGAGGATTCGTGGTTTGCACGAACGAGGGCAACGCCGATTTAGGTGTGTCGTTGCCACGTGTCCATATCGCCTGCATGGGCATCGAGAAGATCGTTCCAAGGTTGGCCGATCTGGGCGTCTTTCTCCGACTCCTGGCACGCTCGGCGACCGGGCAACCGATCACGACTTACTCGTCTCATTTCCACGGCCCACGGCCGGGCGGCGAATTGCATATCGTGCTCGTCGACAACGGACGTAGCCGGCTACTGGAAAGCACGGACTTCCGCCGCACGCTGAATTGCATTCGCTGCGGCGCGTGCTTCAATACGTGCCCCGTCTATCGCCGCAGCGGCGGGCATAGTTATGGCGTTACGGTAGGCGGACCGATTGGCTCGATCATCAACGCGGCCAACGAACCGGCGGCACACAAGAGCCTGCCGTTCGCATGCAGCCTATGTGGGTCGTGTAGCGATGTCTGCCCGGTGAAGATTGACTTGCACCAGCAGCTCTTCATTTCGCGAAGGCAGTTGGCCGACTTCGGCCTGGTGCCGAAGGGCAAGCAGTTCAGCATCAAATTGGCGGCGATAGTGCTTAATCACCCGTGGCTCTACCGAATCGCGGGGCGTGTGGCACGTTTGGCTTTGCGAATAATGCCTCGCAGCCTGGTTTATAGTCGCCTCAACATCTGGGGGCGACAACGGGAATTGCCACCGCCGCCGAAGCAAACGTTCCGCGACTTGATGCGCAAACGAGACCCCAACGGCGGGGCGAAGTAATGTCGAGTAAAGACGCCATCTTGAGTTCGCTCCGCCGCAATCGACCTGCTTCGGCCGAGATGCCAGCGCTCGACCATGCGTGGACAGCCTACGATGACCCACGCGCCAAATTCATCGAAGTGCTCGAAGCCATCGGGGGCAAAGTGATCGTTGCCCGCAGCGGCGCCGATCTGAATGGCCAATTGCAGCAGTTCCCACAACTGGCGGCGGCGAAAAAGGTTGTTTCGCTGGTGCCCGGCGTCGGTTTGCCAAATGTCGACGCGTCGGAAGTGGCTTCACCGCACGGGCTTGCAGACATCGACGTGGCCATCCTTGGTGGAGAGTTTGGCGTTGCGGAAAATGCGGCGGTTTGGGTCACGGACCGCCAGGTTTCGCTTCGCGTACTTTTTTTTCTCTGTCAGCACCTCATTCTGGTGGTGCATGGAAGTAAAATCGTCGATCACATGCACGCCGCGTACGCGCGGATCGCGGCAACACAAAACGGCCGGCCATTTGCCGAACCGCTGTTCGGGGCCTTCATCGCGGGCCCTTCGAAAACAGCCGATATCGAACAGTCGCTCGTAATCGGCGCCCACGGTCCGCGGTCTCTAACCGTCTGCCTCGTTGACAGTTAAGGAACGCCTCAACAAATAACTTCCAATTTCAGAATAACCACGGAGGCACGGAGGACACGGAGAAGAAATACAGGAGGCGGGAACGCT
>CAZJWY010000179.1:0-10266 GCA_964549545.1 uncultured Planctomycetaceae bacterium
AACCGCCGACACCAGGATTTTCAGTCCTGTGCTCTACCAACTGAGCTACCTGTCCAGGTTTTCCAAAACGAGTTGATTGTAGAGATCTACTCGCGTCCGTCACAGTCCCGCCACTTATCAATTACCACAGACACTTCTGCTATCCCTGAGGTAAACCACTATTCTCTTTATTTGGCACCAGTTACACCGTTAGGTCCACAATGCCAAAGCGAGACTGTCTGCGCCAAAGCAGGTTCAAAGAACAGCAGCCATGAGCCCAAGTTTAATCAACAGCGGCGTCGCAAACTAGCCCTACCCGGCCAATCAAGCCTTATCCAGCCTGTCCGCTAAATATTCAAATACCCAAAATTCTTTGGCAAACTCTTAAAACAAATCAGTGGCAAAATGGCCCAAGGATTACGCACAAACCCAAAAGGCTGAACTGGAAAAACAGACAACGGCTGAACCCAGGCAATGGCCCCCCAGATGAAAGGTTGGCTTGTTATACTGGATCATCTTGGCATGACCTCGCGCGGCCATTTTATTCAGGTCTATGGAATCTCATATCTTTCAATCGCATGAGATGATGGAGTTACGCCGGGAACTAGACGCGTGCTGCACGGCATTCGAAAACGCGTGGAAAGAGGGCCACTCACCGGCAATGGAGCAATTTGTGGCCATGGTTCGGCCATCGGGCCGCGCGCAAGCTATTCGAGAGTTGCTGCATCTAGAACTCCACTACCGTCGCGGAAGTAACGGCGATCCACTGACAGAGCGTCAAGTTTGTGCGTTGCATCCGGAGCTGATGCCGGAAATTGCCGAGCAGGTGGAGTTGCTCCACCGCGAACGATCGGGCGACTCCGACGACGGAGCCGTCACTCAGGCGCTATCGCCATCGGCCACGGAGCATGACCAAACCATCGAGCACAAGTCAAACAAGCCAAGTAAGTCGAGCAAGTCTCAAGGAAGCGGTTCGCGGGGCTTGCATATCCGTTGCCCACACTGCAGCAACCCGGTCGAGTTGCTGACCGATACCGCGTTCGAGAGCATTACCTGTGTGTCGTGCGGCAGTGCATTTAGCCTGGTCGACGAACGGGAGCAAACGCGAGAAGCACCAACACTAAAGTCTATCGGCCGGTTCGATTTAGTTTCGCGACTGGGAATGGGAGGATTCGGCACGGTTTGGAAGGCCCGCGATCGAGAGCTCGATCGAACCGTGGCCATCAAGATCCCCAGAAAAGGCCAGTTAGCGCGCGAAGAGGTCGAGCAGTTCTTTCGCGAAGCGCGATCCGCCGCTCAGCTTCGGCATCCCAACATCGTTCCGGTTCACGAGGTCGGCAAAGATGGCGACACGATTTTCATCGTGAGCGATTTAATCCGCGGCGTCTCGATGTCGGACTGGTTGTCAGGGGCGACGCCCAATACACATGAATCAGCTCAACTCATGGCGACGGTGGCCGACGCACTTAATCATGCTCATCAAAAGGGCGTGATTCACCGCGATTTGAAACCATCCAACATTCTCTTAGATGATGATGGCCAGCCGCACATCATGGACTTCGGTCTGGCAAAGCGGGAAATCGGCGAAATCACGATGACGGTCGACGGGAACATCCTCGGAACGCCGGCATATATGTCGCCCGAGCAGGCAGCCGGCGAAGCCCATTGGACAGACCGCAGGACCGACATCTATTCACTGGGCGTAGTGCTCTTTCGAATGCTGACGGGCGAACTGCCTTTTCGCGGCAATGCCCAGATGCAGATTCATCAACGGCTCACGGAAGATCCGCCCGATCCGCGGGCTTTGAACAAGCACTTGCCGCGTGACATTTGCACGATCTGCCTCAAATGCTTGGAACGTGATCCGAATCGTCGTTTTAACAATGCGAAGGAGTTGGCAGATGAACTCCGACGTTACTTGCGACGCGAGCCGATCCAGTCACGCCCCATATCCCGCCTCGAACGCACGCTGCGGTGGTGTAAAAGAAATCCCGCGCTCGCGACGGCGATCTTGGTCACCTCGATCCTAGCAATAGCCGGCCCGGTCGCCGCCGTTGTATTTCGCCGTCAGGAGGTGCAACTTCGAAACAGAATAGCGGAAAATGACAACCTGATAAGTCGCTACCAACGGGACAGCCAAACCGCGGCAAGCAAAATAAAGGACTTGCAAGGCCAGTTGGATGTGTGGGAAGGGCGGGCGAACCCATGGGATTTCTGGCCACCGAAAAAGGACAACGCGCCTCGCCAGAGCTTGGCGACAACTGTGCTCGACCACTCGACCGCGACACTCGACAAGCCCTTGGCAGAAGGAAAATACGATGTCGCGCAAACCGCGCGCGGCTATTTTGGCTTGGCCCTTCTGTCCGATGCGACCGGCAAGCGACTGGAAGCAAAGAGGTATTACGAGCGCGCGAGAAAGCTATTGGAGTCGCTTCGCAAGGAGAAACCGAATGAACTCCAATATGCGAGTGGCGTCGCCAAATGCGATATGCGTCTTGCGCGGCTAGAGCACGACAGCGATGCCACGGCAGCGGAAACACACTTGAAGAATGCGCGAGTGATTTATCGGCAACTGGCCGCCGAGCATCGCGCGGATCCCACTTTTCAAATCGATTGGTTGGAATCAGAGCTGATCTCTTCCACTGCCTCGGCTCCGGAAGCCAGGCCCGACCACTTGCAACGAGTGCAAGAAATAAGCGACGCACTCGCAGGAAATTGGCCCAAGGATCCAGACGCCATCTACCGACTGGCCTGCTACTTAACCGAGGATGACGCCATCCTTGCCCCACCGCCCAGCCGCGCAATATCTGCCGCGCCGAAAGAATCGTTGCCAGCGGAAGACAAACCTACGGCCGACTGACCTCGCCACCGGCAATCGTACACATGTCTTGATAGATGGTGAAGTCGATGTCGTCGTTGATCATCGTCACGCTGCCATCTGCCAGGCAAAATTGAGCGCCGCCGCTGTGATTGCTGCCGAAGACCAGATCGTTGCCTAGCATTTTCTTGGTCGTGCCGTCGGCGTCGACGAACTTCCCGGTGCTATCGACCGGGGTGTTGATGCGGTAGCTCACGTTTTTCGCGGATTTATCACACATCAATGTAGCGGGATTGCCCTCCCAGATCCCACCGGTCATCCAATCCGAAAGGTTGAAATTGCGTTCGCCGATGGCGAGCGTCTTCGAGGTGCCGTCCGTGATCTTGGAAATCCGGGTGCCAGACCTCGGGAGCTTCATGCTATTGCTGCCCGTGGGAGCTTTGAACACGGGGAAAAACACACCGTCGTACGCCACGTCGCCGCAGGTGAATTGTTCGAGAGAAAGCCGTTTATTATTTCGCCCTGGCCCCGCGACGCCCACGTAGCAAGAATCTTTAAGACTGGTGTTGCTATCCGACGGCCGCGGCATGCTAGGACATAAATAGCCTTCGACGATATTGTATTGGCCATTCCAGTTGGAAGCGCCGCCGTCGTTCAAGGGCTTGATTTCGGAGTAAAGCGAGCCCTCTTCAAGCTCGTTCAAGATCAACACGTGCCAACTGATGCCGGATGTATTTACCATCACATGCATGCTGGCGCCGGGCGGAAACGAGCGCTGACGATCATGAAAGTTTTGGATCGCGACGCCAAGCTGATGCAGATTATTGCTGCAACTGCTTCGTCGCGCGGCTTCACGAGCGGCTTGAATCGCCGGCAACAACAAGCCAACCAAGATACCAATGATCGCGATCACGACGAGCAACTCAACCAGCGAAAATGCGTGAAGGCTTTGCTGGCGAATCGATGCGGCGATACGGCGTCGACGGCATGGTTGTGGAATGGTCATGACTTCCTCCTTTTGCTCGCGACCTGCCAATGCGAAGCTCGCGAAAACCAGCGCTGGTTGCGAAGTCGCTGTCGGCCGGCACCCGCCACGGCAAACATTCCGCCAATGAAAGTAAGCATAATCGAACTAGGCTCGGGCACGGTAGCCAGGTAGCGATCGATCGCCAACGTCAACCCGGCCGACGACATCCCCATCCCGCTTACCTGCGCCCGGAAGCCGGCGATGTCGTCGAAATCGAGCCGCCCGTTGCCGCTGAAGTCGCCGCCTTGCTGGGGGAGGATGTCGCAATTTCACTTGGCGAAAAACTTGGCCGTGCTGCGGTTCATCAGGCCGAAGGCGAACAGGTCGAAGTCGGCGCTATCGATGACGCCGTCGCCGTTCATGTCGCCACGGTCCAGGATTTGGGCATAGAGAGTGGACCCGTCGCTACTTGTGCCAGACGCTACCTCTGACCCGGCCCCAGGCCCAGCCATCGTGGTAATGAAGTACACATTGTTGTTGCCGATCGATTCGATGTTGTCGAACGTGCCCGTGATGTTCTCCGCGGTCATGATCGGAAACAGCGTTCCGGCCGAAACCGACCCGAGATTCGAAACATCGATCTGAAGCGTACCGCCGAGCATGGCGGTGCCTGTCACATCGATGGAATCAAAAGTACTTGCATTCTCAATATCGACCAATAGTGTGCCATTCGAGCCTTGCTGGTATGTCCCGTCTACATCCAGATGGCCTACCGAAAAGCCGGGACTCAATATCGCGGTTTGCAGACCAGTCGCAGTTCCCACGGAAAGATTGCCTACAACAGTGCCGTTTCCGGAAAGCTGGCCGCCTGCCATGACTTCCACTGACGAGCTAACTAAATTGCCGCGATCATTGGGCTGACTCATAGTTCCTAGTTCGATGGCCGCTTGGCTGCCGATCGTGGTGCCGGCCGTGGCCGATAGGCTGTTGCCGTTTTGCACATTGACAGTGATCGTATTGGCATTGCCGACGATATTAAGCTGGTGGACAAACGCGTCTTCGTTCGAGACTTTCACTGTCTGCACGGCGCCGGCCAGGTTCTGCACGGTGATGATATTCTTGGTATCTGGTTGAACGCCCGTGCTCCACGTGGCGGCGTTTGTCCAATCGGCCGCAACCGTCGCGGCAGCAAACTGGATGTCCGTCGAAGGCGTCACGAATTGGAGCCGTACGTCGGATGCGTTGTATACGACCTTCAAGGCGAGGTTCGGGCTGACACTTGCCAAATTCGAGGAGAAGATCGAGTTAAAGGACCCGGTCACCGAATTCGGGGGCGTCGGTCGTGCCGTCAAAATCGTGATTTCATTGCCTGCGGCGGGGACGAAACCGCTGATGATCGGCACATCCAATCGACCGCCGAGGGTAGCCATGCCTGTGACGGCAACTTGGTCATAATCGGTTCCCGGCGTTGTATGACCCCCAACTTCGATCTCTAGTACACCGCTGGCCGTCTGTGTGTAGTCGCCATCGATATTCAAAATCCCGGGTGATGAGCCGGGGGCGACGCGACCGCCGTCGACCACGACATTCGTCGCAATGGTGCCTCGGCCTGCTAATGTGCCGCCGGGCAAAACCAGAACTTTACCGGGAAGTTGCGGAGTACCGTTGCCGATTACAACGGAACTCGTGGCATCTACGTGCAAGGTATTGCCGCTGCTTAACCGAAGAGTATTGCCAGCCTTCAGCAAACTTCCACCGGAAACCGTCAAATCTGCCGGCCCTACTGTCACATAGCTAAACGTGCCGTCCGTTTGGACGCTGGCGCCGTCAAAGAGGGCGAACGAACCTGCCGTCTGCTGGTAGTTGCCCAAGACGTGCAGCGATGTGCCCGATCCATTCACGGTGACATGGTTGTTGCTCGTAAATGTACCGATCGCCACGTCCGAGTCGCCATCGATGTGAGTCTCTCCAACCTGGATCGAACTGGCCGCCGCATTCCCCACGCTGAACGTCGAGCCGTTGAGCACGTGGAAGCTTTGCATGCCGCTGTAATTGAACGTGCCGTCCGTTTGGACGCTGGCGCCGTCAAAGAGGGCGAACGAACCTGCCGTCTGCTGGTAGTTGCCCAGCGTATGCAACTGCGTTCCGGAGTTGAAGATGGCAACGTTGCCCTGTTGCTCATAGCTGTGTCCCTGAAGGTCAAAAGTAACGTTTCCATGCGAAACAGTCAGTCCAGTAGTCGATCTGTTGGCCGCGAACGCGACAGTGTATGTGGTTGGCAGATCGAAGATCGCGCGATCCTGTGTCCGCGGCGCAGTGCCCGTGCTCCAGTTAGAACCCGTCGAGAACATTCCGCCCGACGGATTTGTCCAGGAGGCATCGATCGGGCCAAGAGTGATTCCGTTGATCGTGAAATTGTCGACGCGGTTCGTGCCGGCCGCGCCGGCCGTCTGTCGTGACGCCAATCGAAAGTAGACGTTCGGAGCATTCCCCAATCCTGAAATCGCGCTGGCATCGAATATGAACACGGAGCCGCTATCGGGGGATCCACTGAACCATGTGATTGCCGGAACCGTGTAGTCGAGCAGATTCGTAAACGCCCCCACCCCAGTGAGGCTATACTGCAGCGTGAAATCCGCCGGACCGGTGGTACTCCGGGTCTGATCCCACGACAAGGTAATTCCGCTGTAGCCCGTCGTACTCGACCTGAACTGATAATAATCTCCGGTCGTCCAACTGTTCGAGCTGAAGGAATGGGAGGAACCATTTCCAACGGGCGAGTTGTACGCGGTTGCCCCGGAGACATGTGAGCCTATCGCTTGGCTGGCAGCCCCAGTAAAGACTCCGACCTCTGCGTTGAATGGCCCCGCCGTTGCCGGCTGGCTTGATTCAAACGTCCATTTTGAAAGCACGTCCACGGCGCCGACCGCCGGCGCCCAGTAGAACAATCCCGCGGCGGCGACCGCCACTCTCAGAGTTGCTGCCCATGCCGCCGAGGCCAGCGCAGGCCGCTCACGGATCGATTCGTGAATGTTGTGCTCACCCATGATGATCGCTCGTCGACGTTTCGAAGCATTGGTGATTCATGAAGAACCCTCGTGAGAAGCTTTAGGTCTTTAGCTTTAGGTCTTTAGCTGGCCAGTCGGGCGACGCGTGGGAGGAGCTGACCGGATCTTGGACCGGTTGGCGGCAGCAGCAGCGAAGACTCAAAGGTCCACCAATGGGGGATATCTTAACCGATGGTTGGGAAAACGGTATTGCTTGGGAGGAATTTTGCCGGTCGAGCGTCGAACACGGCCGATTGCAAGAACACAACTGCCGGTGAGCATTAACACCCCCGAGCTCGGCTCCGGCACCGCGCCCAGATAGCGATCGAGGACGGCGTTGAAGGCGGCGACCGACATTCCCATCCCGGCCATCTGAGCCCGGAACCCCGCGATGTCGTCGAAATCGAGCCGGCCGTTGCCGTTGAAGTCGCCGCCCACCTGGGGATTAATCTCGCAATTGCACTTCTCATAAAACTTGCTGGTGCTATTGAATCGGCCGCCAGTCATCAGCCCGTAGGCGAACAGCTCGAAGTCCTCCGGGCCGATCCCGTCGCGGCCATCCATGTTGCCTCGATCCAGTTCCAGCGCGTAGGCCGTGCCGTCGATCGTCTTGGCAACGAAAAACACATTGTTATTCCCGATCGATTCCACGGAATCGAACTTGCCTGTAATGCTGTCCGCCGTGAGGATTGGAATCAGGGTGCCGTCGGCCGTGGCGGTCAGGTTCGACGCGTCGATCCGCAGCGTCCCGCCCAGCGTGGCCGTGCCCGTCACGCTGATCGTGTCGAACTGACTGTGGCTATCGATGTCGACGAGCAGTTGGCCGCTGGCGCTTTGTTGATAATTGCCCTTCACATCCAGGTGGCCGATGCCCTCGAGGCCCGGGCTGAGCACTGCGTCTTGCGATCCGCCCGTGCCCACCACCACATTTCCCCAAACCTTGCCGCTGCCCGTCATCGTGCCGCCCCCTTCCACGACAACGCGATCGGTGAAGATCGTCCCGCCGCCCAGCTCGATCAGGCCTTGGCTTCCTACGTTCACCGTTGCGGCCGTCAGGCTACTCCCTGCTTGAACCGTGACCGCCATCGTTTGCTGGTCGCCCGTCACCGTTAATCGGTAGGCGAAAGCATTTTTGGAATCAGGAAACAAATCCGACTCTTCTTTCACATCCAGTCGCTGGTTCTGGTTCGACTGGTTCTCGACCGAGATCACGTCGCGGCTCGTCGGCACGACGCCGGTGATCCAGTTGTTCACATCGGCCCAGTTGGTCGTGGCTGCCGTGCCGTCGAAGCCGTTATTTGTCGAGGGCGCGACGAACCGCAACCGCACACCGTTCGCGGTGGTGACGACTTCATGAGCCACGTTCGGATTGATCGCCGTCAGGCTCGGCGAGAACTTGTGGGCGTCGAACTTACCAACCACATTGCCGGCCAGCAACAACTGCATCTCGTCGCCCGCTTGGGGAACGTAGCCGTTGATGAACGGCACCTCCAGCACGCCGCCCAATGCGGCCGTTCCCGTCACGATCAGCAGATCGTGTTCCAAGCCCGGAACGGTGCCGCCAACCTCCATCTCCAACACACCGGTGGCCTGCTGCAAGTAATTCCCCACGATCGTCATGATCTCCGGCGAGAAGCCGGGCGCTACCCGACCCGCATTGGCCACGTTGCCTTGCACCTGCACCGTGCCCCGCAGCGCGCTCGTGGGCGACAACGCCAACACATTCGCCCGCACCGTCCCGCGGCCTGTAAGCGTCTGGCCATCGGCAAGTTCGTAAACGGGCGCGATGCTGTCCCTTACATCCAGCACCGCGCCGGCATCGACCGTGATCGTGCTGCTGCCACTCATATTGACGGCAGGGCCGATTCGCAGCGTGCCGGCTTGAACATTCGTATTGCCCGAGATCGCGCCGGCCCCGCTGAGGTACATCGTGCCCGAGCCGCTCTTGGTGAGGCCGCTCGTGCTGGTGAGGGGCGCGCTAATCGTGTGGCTGCCGGCCACGACGTTGATGCTGTTGCCGGTCAAGGTCAGGCCGTGCGAACCGTCGCCGGCGATCGTGTAGCTGTTGGTCGCGTTGTTGAACTCCAGTTCGCTGACCGAGAAGTTGCTGTCGACGGTAATCGTCGTCGGTCCGGTGATCCCGCCGCCGAAGACGACTTTTTCATCGCCGTCGGGCACGAAGTCGGGCGTCCAATTCGCACCGGTGCCCCAGTTGCCGCTGCCCGTTCCGCTCCAATGATACGGCCCCAAATTAGCGAATCGCTGAAGCGTGCCGCCGCCATACGAGATGCGGTTGATGCCTTCGGGGAACAAGCTGTTGAGCAGAATCTGCGAGTTCGCCGCCGAATCCCAGGCGTAGACATTCAGGCCGTTGAGCGCGAGCGTCGAGTTGTTGAGCAATTGCAAGCCCGACTGACCGCCGATGCCGTAGAGGAAGAGCGCCTCGGCCGCGCCGCCCGAGCCGTTGCGATTGCCGTTGTCGATAAGGTCGGTGAGCATAAGAGTCGACTTCTGTGTGGCTGTGCCGACGATGAGCTGACCGATGCCGAAGTTTCCGCTGTTCGTGGATGCTGTGCCAGAGACGCCCACATCCTGGCCGCCGATTTCTAGCTTCTGCAAGCTCGAACCGTCGAAGTAGAGCCTACCGCCTTGGAGTTGGACGAGTGATTCATTGGTGTGCTGGAGATTAAAATTGCCCGAGAGACGCAACTGGCCGCTGCTCGACGCGGTAATGGAATTGCTGGCGGACGGATTGATGCTGGCGACGCGGAGGAGGCTGCCTGAACCGGAAACGCTCAGGGTCACACTTCCGGAAGCGACCAGTTGCGGCGCTGTGAGTGATGCGCCGCTGGAAACGATGAACTCGCTGTTGTTCGCAGTCGTGAGGCTGGGCAGATTCTGAACCCCGGCTTCAACGTCGAATCGGAGCTTCTCGGCCGCCGGCAGCGAGTCCAGGCGAATCTGCCCGGCGCCGTTGAAGCCGCCTTGCACCAGAAACCGCAGCCGATCGCTCGAATCGCCGCCAACGGCGGTGGCCGTGGTAACGTTGCGTAGATCGATCAGGCCGCCGTCGGCCGCCTGCACCGTGATATATTGCGCGTCGTTGGAACGGGTCTCCGCGACTCTCAGAGCGGTCAGCGAACTGAGGACCAGCGAGGATCCCACCCCCGCCGCACTCTTGCCCGACGCCTGGAAAAGCGTGCGACCCCAATAAAACTCGCCGTCGTAGCTGGTAGTGACGACTTCATCGAATTGCGCTCCGCCAGTTACATAGAGATGAGTCGTGTCAAAGTCGGTCAGTCCTCCGGTGTTTATGGCGCCGCTGCCGCTTAGATCCACTATTGCGTTAGTGAGCGTCGTTAAATTAGGCGCATTAACCGTCGCTCCGTTGGTCACGCGAAACTCGCTGTTGTTCGCAGTCGTGAGGCTGGGCAGATTCTGAACCCCGGCTTCAA
>CAZJWY010000180.1:0-10178 GCA_964549545.1 uncultured Planctomycetaceae bacterium
GGCACCCTCACCCCGGCCCTCTCCCGGCGGGAGAGGGGGGCAAGCGGTGGTGCCGGCGTCGAGGACTTTGGCGATGTTGGGATGATCCATCATCGCGAGTGCCTGGCGTTCGGCTTCGAAGCGGGCGATCACCTGCCGGGAGTCCATCCCCGGCTTGATGATCTTCAGCGCGACCGTGCGCTGGATTGGCTCGTTCTGCTCGGCCATGAAGACGACGCCCATGCCGCCTTCGCCGATTTGCTGGAGCAGCTTGTAGGGGCCAATGACTGAGCCGGGGCCTTCGAGCAGGGTGTCGGGTGTCAGGTGTCGGGTGTCGGTTTCCAAGTCTCGGGCTACGGCTGGGTGTTCTAGAAAGCTGCCGGCGGCGGCTTGTGCGGCGAGCATTCGCTCGACGCGGCGCCGGAGCTCGTCGTCGGCGCCGCAGGCCTCGTCGAGGAACGCGGCGCGCTCTGCGGGCGTGCGCTTTTCCAACGCGACGAAAAAGATCGATTCGAGCGACGAAGTACCGGTCATACGTGGGCCTCTATTCATCAGTGCGAAAAGCGGCCGGCAAACCCCTCACATTCGAGGTAGCCGAACTTGCAAAAGTTCAGGCATAGCTTCCGATCACCGAATTCTTGCGAATTCAGCTACTACTGGGCAGCGTGTCGTCGTTTATTTCGGCGTAAAGCCAGGAGCGGGCGAATGTCCAGTGGCGCTCGGCCGTGGCCAGTGAGACGCCGAGCGCGGCGGCGGCTTCTGGCATCGTGAGGCCGGCGAAAAAGCGTAGTTTTACGAGTTCGGCTTTGGCCGGTTCGGTTTCGGCGAGTTTCGTAAGGGCTTCATTTAACGCGAGGATATCGAGTGATGGGGAATCTGCGGCGCAGTGGGCGTGATCGAGATCGACTCGCTGCCGGTCGCCGCCGTGTTTGAGACTGGCCTTGCGGCGGGCGGACTCGACCAGGATGCGACGCATCGCTTCGGCGGCGGCGGCGAAGAAGTGGCCACGGCTGTGCCATTGCCGGGCGAGGTTGTCGTCGACCAGGCGAAGGTAGGCCTCGTGGACGAGGGCTGTGGCGGGGAGCGTTTGGCCGGGCTTCTCCTGATGGAGTCGCTGGGCGGCCAGTTTGCGCAGCTCGTCGTAGACGAGCGGGAGCAGTTCTTCGGCCGCTTGCGGGTCTCCCTTTTCGATGGCGGAAAGGATTTGCGTGACTGGGCCCATGGTCGCTACGATACCGCGCGGTTGGGCCGATCGCAAAGAATCTCGATTTTAGGAACCCAAAATGTTAAGCATGTTGGTAGGAGATTCGGCGTTGCCGCCGACGCCAAGGCTTTGGTGCGCGGGGGCCAGCGAAGAGGATCGCAGCTAGAAATAGCAAGAACAGCGTAGTCGGTTCGGGGATCGTGTTTGATGTTTCGACGGCCTCTGAGCCGGCCGCCGGCGTAAATGTCTTGCCGAAGTGCGATCGCCAGACGTCCAGGTCTTTCGTGTCGATCGTGCCGTCGCCGTTGCCGTCGGCGGCCAGATCGGTCGTGCCGACGGTCTTTCGCCAGACGAGGTAGTCGGCCGCGTCGACTCGGTTGTCGTTGTTGTAGTCGCCGGGAAGACCCACCGGCGTGCCGAAATTGTTGCGCAGGAACACCATGATGTCTTCCAGCGTGACGACCTCCACCTTCGTCGGGTCGAGCCACTCGACGAGTTGATTGAGGTTGCTCATCGGGTCGCCCGCGCCGGTGCCGTTGGGGCCGAGTACCGACCACGGGTGGACGTTGACGATCGTGAACGACGCCGAGTCGGTGTAAGCGTTGCGGTGGGTGTTGGCGTTGAGAGCAGTGGCGATGGAGCGGGCCGTGTCGGCGCCGTCCCAGAGCGAGTACCGTACCGAGAGGATCGGCTTGCCGTTGCGAAACTGGAGCGCGCCGTTGCGGCCTTTGTAGTAGCTATTGTACGTCTTGTACATCATGCCCATGACGCTTGGATCGTCGAGAATCGCCCCGAGCTTCGTGATGTTGTAGGACGTGTCGAGGATCGAAACCACGCGCTGGTCGGCGGCATCAAGCGAATCGCCGATCGAGGTGGCCATCGTGGCGATGTCGGGCACTTTGCTGGGGAACGACAGACCCGCGCCGCCGGGCGAGACGAAGTTGTCGTGATGCGCTCCATTCGACGCGCGGTCGTAGATGTAATTGAACGCGACCGGGTTCATCTCGGTGAGCGACGAGGTGAGGTCCCAGGTCATGTCAAACTTGCCACGATGGGGCGAGCCGTACCACTTCGGATCGGTGGCAAACCCGTTGCTGAGCCATTGGGCATTGTCGCCGTCGCTCATCACGAAGGCGACGTAGTGCTTGCCACGTTCGGGGGCCACGTTCACAGGCGCATGATACTTTTGTTCGGCAAGCGGGACTTGCCAGCGAGACATCGTCGAGATGCTCCACGAGTAGTCACTGGCCACCGCTTGTTGATTATTTTGCGACGACTGGGTGAAGAAATCTTCTTCACTCGCGGCCCAGCCATAGACGCGACCGGCCTTGTTCTGGTTGGCGGCGTACGTGCCGATCGAGGCGGGATCGTTGTAAAGCATGAAACCACGGTTCATCACCGCATAGTCGCGAAGTTGTTCGTTCATGGCTGTGTTCTGGTGGAACAGCATGTCCTTGTTAAACTGCGATCCGTATTGGGAGTAGGCTTGGGCGTACGTCATCGTACGAGCGTCGGCGACCTGAGGCAGGCCGGCGAGGGTGGCGGTGAGTTGGGTGGAAGAATCGACGGCGATCGAGTTGGTCACGCCGGCGATGCTGGTCGCGATGTTCACCGAGTCTGGATTCGACGCGCGATCATAGAGCACGTAGCCGTTGAGCATGCTGCGGTACTTGTTGATGATCGTGTTGGGCGATGTTTGCACGGTCGATTGCACTTGCGGGTACTTGGCCTTCAGTTGGTCGAGCCAGAATCGCGGGTTGGGCTGCGTACCGACGTTGGGCGAGAGGAGCAGTTCGCCGTTGGTGTTGCGGTTCACGATGCCAGCCAGTGTCGACATCATCACGTTTTGGCTGGCGGTGCCCATCGGCCAGATCGTCACGGTGCCAGGAAGCTGCTGCGCGTGTGTGGTTACATGCAGCAGCAGAGCGAAGGCAATGGCGAAGAAGAAAGAGGGGAAGGTGGCGAGCGAGCTTTGGCAACGCGGGCGAGCGTGGCCGGACAGTCGAGACGTGTATTGCCAGTTCATGCTGTGTCGTCTGATATTTGTTACATTTTTACTAACCTGGACCTATTGTAACGTACGGATCGCAGGCCAGAATCATTGGTTTTCGGGCCGAAAGGGAGAATCCTGGGGGTGGCATTGATTTGCGGTTGCATTTGGCGTGCCGATCCTTAAACTTAGGTGTTTAAGCAGCAGTAATTGTTTATAGGTAGAAGACAAACCAAGCTGAAAAAAGGGGCCCATTGGGCACCGGATTTTGGCGCTACCGCACATGTAGGAGTTGGTGTCGGCTTAGGCAAATGGCCCGGTAGCGTGAGACTGGATTCTCGTGAATTCAGCTACAAGATCGCCGGGAGCGCAGCGCACCAGAGAGAGTGAAACGCGGGAACCGCAATGCCATTAACGAAAGAGCGGAAACAACAGCTGAAGGGTGAATTTGGTCGTGGAGCCTCGGATTCGGGCTCTCCGGAAGTCCAGATTGCGCTGCTCACCAATCGCATCGCCCAGATGACCGAGCATTTGAAATTGCACTCGAAGGACTACGCCAGTCGGCGTGGTTTGTTGGGGATGGTCAGCCGGCGACGTCGTTTGTTGGATTACGTGAAGCGGATCAATCCCGAACAGTATCTCGAACTGTTGCGGCGTCTGGAGATTCGGAAATAAAGCGCAGGGAGCATGGAGCAAGGAGCAGGGAGCCCAATGTTTGCTCCCCGCCTCTTGCTCCCCGCTCCCAGCTCATTTCTCCGCCACTCTGGCGCAAAAGCGCATTTGCGTTTGCCGGGCGCATCTAATGTTTCTGCGCTCGAGCTCTAGGTCGTGTGCATTAGCACGGCACTCGCTGCGGCGAGTGGCACCGAAGACGAAAAATCTAATCTAATAAAGGTAAAGGGTCGAAGGGAAAGAATGTTACAACGCACAAGTGTCGAACGTCGGATTGGTCAGAAGGTTTTGCGGATTGAAACGGGCGCCTTGGCGAAGCAGGCTGCCGGTTGTTGTTTGGTTCAGTATGGCGACACGGTCACGCTGAGTGCGGTTGCCACGGGCCCGGCTCGGCCGGGGATGGATTACTTTCCGCTTACCTGCGACTACCGCGAACGCCAGGCGGCCGCGGGTAAATTTCCGGGCGGTTTCTTGAAGCGCGAAGGTCGGCCGACGACCAAGGAAACGCTTACCGCACGATTGATCGACCGGCCGATTCGGCCGATGTTTGCTGAGGGCTTCAACGATGAAGTGCAAATTCAGAACTTCGTGATGTCGAGCGATCGCCAAACAGACGGCGATGTGCTGGCGATGAACGGCGCGAGCGCGGCCTTGTGCATTTCGCCGCTGCCGTTCAAGGGGCCGCTGGGCGCTGTGCGGCTCGGGCTGGTCGATGGGCAGTTCGTGCCGTTTCCGACGCATGACGAGTTGGAAGTGAGCGAACTCGATCTGATCGTTTCCGGCTCGCGCGACGCTGTGTTGATGATCGAAGGCTTCTCGCGTGAGATGCCGGAAGATCGGATGCTCGAAGCGCTCGCCGAGGCGCATCGCTATGTGCGCGAGTTATGCGATTTGCAGCAGGAGCTGGCTGATAAGGTCGGCGTGAAGAAGATGGATTTCGTGCCGCCGGCGAACGATGGAATCTACGATCGCTTGCGAGCTTCTTTCTACGATCGGCTTAAGGAAGCCAAGCGAACCGAAGGCAAGCACGCGCGAGCTGAGGCGGTGGCGCAGGTGAAGTCGGCGGCTCTGCTAGAGATCATTCCTAGCCCGACGGCCGAAGGCGCTCCGGCGCTGGATGCGTTTTCCAAAGCGTGGCATATGTTGGAAGAGCACGCGGTTCGCGATTGGATTTTGAGCGGCACGCGGCCGGATGGACGCGACTACAAGACGCTGCGCCAGATTACGTGCGAAGTGGATCTGTTGCCTTGCGTGCATGGTTCGGCGCTGTTTCAGCGGGGCGAGACGCAGGCTCTCATCACGGTGGCCCTGGGCACCGGTCGCGATGAGCAGCGCGTCGACGGCCTGTTCGAGGAATACTCGAAGCGATTCATGCTCGATTACAACTTCCCGTCGTTCTCGGTGGGCGAGTGTCGCCCGATCCGTGGACCGGGCCGTCGTGAAATCGGCCATGGTATGCTGGCCGAGCGGAGCGTGAACCCGGTGTTGCCGGCTCACGATGAATTCCCCTACACAATCCGTGTGATCTCCGACATCTTGGAATCGAACGGCTCGAGCTCGATGGCGAGCGTTTGCGGGGCAACGCTGGGCTTGATGGCGGCCGGCGTGCCGATTACCAATCCGGTGGCTGGCATCTCGACTGGTCTGGTGAAGGAAGGTGATAAGTGGGTTCTTCTCACCGACATCATCGGCGACGAAGACCACTACGGCGACATGGACTTCAAGATCGCCGGCACACAGAACGGCATCACGGGCATTCAGCTCGACCTGAAGATCGCCGGCATTAGCGAAGAGATCATCCGGGCGACGCTGGCCCAATCGCGTGAAGCACGGATGGAAATCTTGCGTTCGATGCTCTCGGCCATTCCACGTCCGCGGCCGAACACCTCGCCGACCGCTCCGCGGCTCGCGCGTACCAAGATCGATTCGGAAAAGATCGGTTTGCTCATTGGTCCGGGCGGCAAGAACATTCGCGCGATCCAGGAAGACAACGGCGTGACGATCGATGTCGAGGAAGATGGCACGGTGACAATTGCCGGCGCCGACGAGCAGTCGGTCAAGCGAGCCTTGGGCCGCGTCGAGGCGATGACCGCCTCGGTGCAGGTCGGCCGGATTTACGAAGGCACTGTGACGAGCGTGAAGGACTTTGGCGCGTTTGTCGAAATTCTGCCGGGCAAAGACGGCTTGTGCCACATCAGCGAGTTGGCGGACGAGTATGTGGCGAGCGTCGGCGACGTGTGCCGGGTTGGCGACACGATGATGGTTAAGGTCATCGCGGTTGACGAGCAAGATCGCGTCAAGCTGAGCCGAAAGGCGGCAATGCGGGAGGCGGCTGCGGCCGAAGGCAACGGCGCGCCTGCGTAAGATATAATCCGGCCGTTTCGGCTGGGAGCGCGGAACCGGCCGAGACGGCCGGGCTATATATAAGGCCTATGGCGACTCCGCAACCGAACGTGGCACCGCCGGCGGACGATTCCGCCGCGACGGTTCAGCGATTGCTGGACCAGTACACGGAGATCGCGCGGCTGGCCGGGGGGCTCGCGCACGAGATCAAGAATCCGTTGTCGACGATTCGACTCAACATGGATTTGTTGGTCGAGGATTTATCAGAGTTGGATTCGCCAGCCGGGCGGCGGTCGCTCAAGCGCGTCGAGGTGGTGAAACGTGAGTGTGGGCGCTTGCAGTCGCTCTTGGATGATTTTCTGACCTATGCCAAGGTGCGCCGGCTACATCTGGAGCCGTCGGATCTCAATCACCAGATCGACGACGTGCTCGATTTCTTTGCGCCCGAGGCAGCCGAGGCAGGCGTTGAAGTCGTGCGCTATCTCGATCCGGAGTTGCCGCGGGTGATGCTCGACCGCGAGGCGTTTCGGCAGGCGCTGCTGAATCTCATCATCAATGCCAAGCAGGCGATGCCAGAGGGGGGGCAGCTTGTGGTGCGCACGGCGTCTGTCGGGGCGGTGGTGGAAATCAGCTTGATCGACACCGGCTGTGGGATGGATCATCAGACGCTGTCGAAGATGTTCGAGGCGTTCTATTCGACAAAGCCCAACGGATCGGGGCTGGGCTTGCCGACGACGGAAAAAATCGTCGCCGCGCACGGCGGGCAAATTCGCGTGCAGAGCGAAGTAGGGCGTGGAACGCAGATGACAATCGAGCTGCCGGTGCCGGCACGGCTGGCGGGAGGCGATTAGCGTTCGCCGGAGTAGAACATGCTATGCCAGTCACGCGCCGAGTGAATCACATCGGATATTTCCACGCCGTCCGACCGCACGTAGTAGAAAACGATGAACTTATTGGCTGGCCTGGATGGTACGAACTGTCGGACGCCGAATTTCAAGTCGTCACAGCGAGAGCCTAATTCAGGTGTTGTTGCGAGCGCCTTAAAGGTAGTTTTCAACTCAAGAACGACTTGGCGCGCCGCAGCAGGCTTTTAGCAACAAGATAGTTTGCAATTTCATTGATATCTCTGGTAGCTTGTTTGGAAAGTCGATAGCGCTTTGCTGCCATATTATTATTGCGATTTAGATCGAGCTTCGGCTTTCGTGAGCAGCAACTCAAAGAACTGATCCAGCCCTTCGTCGTCAAATTCCACAAACTCTCCTTCGTCGAGCTGCCGGCGACTTTCTCTGAGGCGGTCAATCAGCGCTTGTCGTTGTCGTAGCAGATCGACGCCGGCTTCGATTGCATCGGTTCGATCACGGAACGTTCCGACCGCCACTTGCTGCTGAATAAACGCTTCGGTCGCTTGAGATAGCGATAAATCGTTGGACATGGGAAATCCTCCAATGCTAGTTTATCTTTTCGCAATCGTGGCGGTCAAACTTATCCCCTTTCCGCTGATTTCGATCGGCCGTATCATCGAACCATGCCGCCGAAGCCTTCTACTGTTGCCAGTGCCGGACCGCCGATTCAGGTGCTTGTCGTGGACAATGATCCGGCGCACGCGGAGACGATGGCCGATAGTCTGCGGAGCGTCGGTTTTGCCTGTACGGTGGCGACCGGCGGGCGCGAAGCGGTTTCGCTGCTCGAATCGAGCACGTTTGAGATCGTCGTTACGGATTTGAAGATGCCCGATCTGGGCGGGCTCGAAGTATTGGCCAAGTGCAAGGAGTTGCAGCCGGATGCCGAGGTAATCCTCGTTACGGGGCACGGCACGATCGAGTCGGCCGTCGAGGCGATGCAGCGGGGAGCGTTCAACTATCTGCTCAAGCCGCTCGATTTGAAGCAGTTGCGAGCGGTGGTTGAGAACGCGGCCCGCAGTCAATACTTGCGGCGGGCGAATGCGGAGCTGCATCGCCGGTTGGATGAGCGGTTCGGCTTCGAAGGCGTGGTCGGCAACAGCCCGCAGATGCAGGATGTGATCACGAAGCTACAGCGAATCGCGCCGACCGACGCGACGGTTTTGATTCAAGGCGAGACGGGCACCGGCAAGGAACTGGTTGCGAAGGCGATTCACCAGAACAGCCCGCGGAAGAAGCGGCCGTTCGTGGCGCTGAATTGCGCGGCGCTGAGCGAGAACATTCTTGAAAGCGAGTTGTTCGGGCACATTCGCGGCGCATTTACCGACGCCTCGGCCGATCGGCAGGGGAAGTTCGAGTACGCGGACGGCGGGACACTGTTTCTGGACGAAGTCGGCGACATGCCGATTCCGACGCAGATCAAGCTGTTGCGGGTGTTGGAGAACAGCGAGATCACGCGCGTCGGCTCGAACGAGCCTGTGAAGGTGAACGTGCGGATTCTGTCGGCCACGAATCGCGATTTGGAGAAGGCGATCGAGGAAGGGAAGTTTCGCGAGGATTTGTATCATCGGCTGAAGGTGATCACGATTCGGCTGCCGCGACTCGTGGATCGGCGCGAGGATATTCCGCTGCTGGTGGATTACTTCGTCAAAGAGCATGCGAAGAAGCATCAGAAGACGATTCGCGGCATCTCGGCGGCGGCCCGACGGCGGCTGTTGGCTTATGAGTGGCCGGGGAACGTGCGGCAGTTGCGGAACGTGATCGAGAGCATGGTCGTGGTCGACATCGACGAGGTGCTAGACCTTGACGACTTGCCAGATGAACTCGCGGTGGGTGACAGCGAGCATGCGACGGCCGTTGTGGCGGGGTCGGACGGGCTTCACCAGTTGGTCGGCAAATCGATGGCGGAGATCGAGCGGCTATTCATTGAAGAGACGCTCAAGATTACAGCGGGCAACCGTGAGGAAGCGGCCACGATGCTCGGGATCGGCGAGCGAACGCTGTATCGGAAGATCAAAGAGTATGGGCTGTCGTAAGAGCTGGGAGCGAGGAGCGAGGAGCAGGGAGCCCGAACGTCATGCCACGGATACAGCAGTTATCGCCGAGCGTTGTGAATAAGATTGCCGCTGGTGAAGTGATCGAGCGGCCGGCGAGTGTGGTGAAGGAGTTGCTAGAGAACTCGGTCGATTCGGGGTCGACGCGGATCGATGTGCGGTTGGAGAAGGGCGGCAGCGAGGTGATTCGCATTGCCGATAATGGTTGCGGCATCGCGGTAGAAGAATTGCCGTTGGCCGTGGCGAGCCATGCGACGAGCAAGATTACGTCGGCAGACGATTTGTTTTCGATCGGGACGCTGGGGTTTCGCGGTGAGGCGCTGGCTTCGATCGCGGAGATCAGTCGGCTGCTGATTCGTAGCCGCACGGCCGAGAGTACCAGCGGCGGAGAGCTGGAAGTGGTCGGCGGCGAGGCGAGCCCGGTCATTCCGATTGGTTGTCCGATCGGCACGACCATGGAAGTACGTAACCTCTTCTTCAACACCCCGGTTCGCCACAAGTTCTTGCGGTCGGTCCAGACGGAGATGGGGCACTCGATCGAGGCAATGACGCGGCTGGCGCTGGCGCATCCGCACATCCATTTCACGCTCGCGCACAACGGCCGGACGATTCACGATTTGCCGCCAGTGAATGATCTACGGGGGCGTATCGCGGCCTTCTTCGGCGAGGAGTTGGCCGATGATCTGATTGAAATTCAGAGTGAGAACGACGGGATCACGCTGAGCGGCTACGTGGCCAACCCGATGCACAGCCGGGCGACAGGGCGGATGCAGTACTTGTTTCTCAACGGGCGGGCGATTCGGGATCGGTCGTTGCAGCACGCGCTGGGGGAAGCCTATCGCGGGTTGATGCTGACGGGGCGGCAGCCGATCTGTTTCTTGCGATTGGAGATGCCGGCGGATTTGGTGGATGTGAACGTGCATCCCACGAAGCAGGAAGTGCGGTTTCAGGATTCGGGGCGGCTGTATAGCTAGTTTCTGGGGACGCTGCGAACGAAGTTTTTGACGACAGATCTGACGGCGCGGGGGCGGACGGGG
>CAZJWY010000181.1:0-10070 GCA_964549545.1 uncultured Planctomycetaceae bacterium
TGTTGCCGTTGCCCGAGAGCGTACCGCCGAGGCCGACGGCAACATCATCGGTGATGTCGCCATCGCCGGCGGCACGCTCTCCCCAGGCACGTCGCCCGGTTTGCTCAAGTTCGCCGGCGATCTTTCGCTGAGCGCGAGCAGCATCTTGAAGCTCGAATTAGCTGGCACGCCCGCAGGCTTGTTCGATCAACTTCAAGTCACGGGCAACCTGAGCATTCTGGGCACGATCCAGGTTTCGCTCCTCAACGGCTTCCAACCGCAAGCCGGCGACACGTTCAAGTTCTTCAACGTTGGCGGCACGCTTGATTTGTCGCAAGCATCGTTTGCGTTGCCTGCCGGTCTCTCGCTGACATCGATCGGACCCGGCGAATTCCAAGTTGGCGCTGTCCCCGAACCGGCAACCGGCACGCTTCTGCTCGTCGGTCTCGCACTCTTCGGCCGGCGCGTACGTCGCATGCCCGAACGCCGATTGTGCGTAATGCCTTCGACGTAAACCGTGCGTGACGGCACCCGGCCGGAACGGCCGGGCTATATAGCCGACCCGTTTCGGGTCGGCGGTGCGTACGCGGGTGGCACCGACTTTCGATCGCACCAACGTCTCCATCCGCACTCGGTGCCCACGGCCGAATGTCGGTGCGGCGCCAGCCGTAGGAGGCAATCCGCATTGCCTCGAGCGCCTGCGGCGCACCGACAATCGACCGAATGACATCGACTACAGTGGCGACGCACAATCGGCCGACAGTCGGTGCTACCCTGGAATGCTTTGTTTTTATTCGCCGGTCTCCGACCCAAGATGGGTCGGCTATGTAGCCCGCGGTTGCTTATTGATGCTTTCATTGATCATGAACGGTTGGACGGGGGCGAGGACGCCCCGGCTCGCTGGCGCGGGTGCGGGAGGTTGTCAACCGCGAAGCAGCCAGGCGATTGCCGTAAGAATTGGCACTGTGATGGCGAAGCCGAGGGTGATCCCCGGAGCGCGGTTCAGGAGCATCTCGATTTTTGAGCGAGCGCTTTGCGATTCGCGATATTGCTTGGCTTTTGCCTTCCACTGCTCGAGCGTGCCGTCGAACTGCATCAATGCGCGGTTCAAATCGGCCTTGCCGACCTCGGCCATGGTTTCGACTTGCTTGGCGCCGGTCAGAATCTTTCTGGCCTGCGCGATTTTGAAGCGGCGCACGGCTAGCTCTTTTGTCTGGCCGACGCTTGCGAGCGTGATGCCGTGCTCGGGATTGAAGACGAATTTCTGCTCGACCTCGCGCCGCCAGTCGAGCAACGACATGACGGTTTCAGGGTCGAGGCCGGGAACGCCGTAGAGGTTCATGCGATCCACGTCGTTCGCCGAGTCCATGCCGAACGACTCCATCATCGCCACATCGGACACCGTCAGCCCGCTGATCTGGCGCATGTAATCGCGAATCAAAAACTGCCGCAGGAATTCAGCTTTCTGCATTTCCTGATGCTGAGCGATCACGTCGCGGATGTTTTCGTCGGCCGTTCGATACATGCGAATTTCGTTGTTGAATTCGTTGCGCGAGCGCTCGAAAGCCTGCTCGCGCTGGCCGTATTGGTATTCGAGCGATTGGGCTCGCTTGGTCAATGTATCGAGCGAATTGCTTAGCCAGGCTTCGTAGTCGTTGCGAGTTTGGCGAGTCTCTTTCGCTTTTTTGCTGAGGATGAGAACGATCGCCAATACCAAGGAGAAGAACGCAGAGACGCCGAGGACAATGCCGCCGGTCTGTTGCCCCACGATGGCTCCCGCCAGGCAGCCGAGCCAGGACAACACCAACAGGCTCGACAGCGCGTCAGGCAGCGCGAGGCTGGGCAGGAATTTCTTCGACCGCGCTTTGGGCATTTCGGGCAGCGCGAGTCGCTGCGATGGCAGATCGGGAAAACTGACCTCGGGCAAGTCCCAAATTTTGGTGTCGAGCGCCGTGAGGCGATCGGCCGAGATGGTGGTTCCACCGCCCGCTTGGACGAAGAACGTCGGGCCGCCGCTATCCTCGATCCGGCACCACGGGCAATCGATGAGCTGCGAGTAATACACATGAACCGCCTCGAACGAGCAGACTTTGCGTCTCTTTACCAGGAGATCCAGTTCTTGCACCCATTCGATCGGGGTGGGCCGGCCATTGGCGTCTCCTTCCGGACTGCGGAACGCTCGCTCGAACAATGCACCGACGCCGGCAGGCAAGTCCTCGAGCAGCAGCGAGGCCGGCGGCGGATCGACGAGCGTTGCGGCCTTATCCTTCGAGAAAGCAAACCGACGCTCGGCAATCGCTTTCTCGATGGACAAATCGCCCGCGCCACGAAAGCGGCCGGCGAACGGGTGACGCCCGACGAAGAGCAAATGGAAAATCAACACGGCGAGCCCGAATCGATCGTGGTTCGCCGTGCGAACAACCTCGCGCAGCTTCAACGATTGCAACTCGGGCGGCGTGAAGTGGGGCGTGCCGACAGGGCAATTGAACGTACGGTTTTTGGCGGCGATCTGAAACGAATCGCAGTCGATGAGCCGCACGCACATTCCTTTGTCGACGAGCAAGTTGCCCTGATTGACATCGCCAACGACGATGTTCGCCGAGTGGAGCGTCTGGAACGCGGCGGCCGTGTTTCGCGCGGCGAGGACCAAATGATGCCAGCCGGCGTCTGGAAAATGGCGGCGGCGATTTGTCGTGCCGTAGAGTTCGTGAAGCTGGCGCGCGCCGTCCATCTTGGTCATCAGCAGGCCACACGGCTTCCGAGTGGCCGGGTCATACAAGATCGACTTTGGCCAAGCGGCGATTGTCTCGAGCGCGCTCGACCAGCAGCTAACCATCGCCTCGATCTTGGCGACCTGGTCTTCGGGCAGCGGACGCTTATGGTAGACCTTAGCCAGCAGCGTCGGCTGTTCGTCGACTTCGTAGACGGCGCCCTCGCCTCCTCTGCCGATCTGTTGCCCCAAGGGGACAGGCCGGGAGACGGAGTCAAGCAGCACCGTCTTCGGCTGTAGTGGCAAGGATGAGCGTTTTGTCATCGTCAGATCGGAGTTGAACGGAATCGGAACCTAGGAATCCCCGCAGGCCTTCGTTCATGCTGCTCACGTCGGACGCGGAGCGCAAGGCACGAAAGAGCGGATCAAAAAACGGTACATGCGGTGTTTGGATATCGAAACGCAAGGCGATGCGCTCGATGCCGTCGGTCATCAAGGCGACTTTCGAGCAGGTGCTGGGTGTGGTGAGGAACTCCAATTGTTTCTCGTAACCGTCGGCCGTCAAAAAATTGGTCGAGTTCGCATACTCGCCCGACTGCGGCCAGAAGACGACGCCGTAGAGCGCGTCGTTGCCCAGCACGATCGCCCCGTCGCCAATCTGGAAGAAATGAGATTGGGTTGGACCTAGGATTGCGACACAGAGCGTCGTGGCAAAATCGCGGGCCTTGCCATCGTGAAGCGAGGCGGCGTCCAGGATTCGCTGGCGAGCATCGGCGCACCACTCGATCGCATGGGCCAGCTCGATGTTTTCGAGCGTGCCGTGGGTCTCAAAGTGCCGGGCCGCGTTTTCGATCACTGTATTGCAGACGATCGACGAGCCAAGCTCGCTATGCTTCGCGCTGCCGGCGCCGTCGGCCACGCAAGCCACGAGCGTGGATGAACCCTCTTCGCCGAGGAGTCGCACTCCATGACTATCCTGACATGGGGTAGCGTCCGCCAGATGGCTCGACCCCTGCAGGCTCTGGCCAATGTGTCGCCACACGCTGCACCTATACCGCGGCCCAGCCGCGTGGTCCGGTCGTCGGGTCCTCGAGCGGCACTTCATCGCCCGGCGAGGATCGTGACACAGCCTGTTGCGAATTGGAGAGCCAGCTAAAGAGTTCCTGGAACTTCATTCCTTGCAACCAGAGCGGCTTGCGAACGCAGATTTCATCGAGCACCGCCATGTTCGCCCCTTCGACGCCGACGGCGAAGAAGCTGAACGCTTTCTGATTCTCACCATTCTGGACGCGCGAGGCGACCGGCTTCCAGTGATCGTTCGGCTCGCCGTCGGTGATCAGGAACGCCCAGGGACGATAATAGGCGATGCCGTGTTGCCGGTAACTGGCTTTGCGCTCCTCGATCATGTCGAGCGCCGTGGTGATCGCCTCGCCCATGGGCGTGCCGCCCATCGGTAGCAATGTCGGCGGTTCGAAATTCGTTGCGGTTACAAACTCGACTAAGCGATTGACACGACCACCAAAGGTCACGATCGCCACCTCGACGCGCTTCGATGCCAGTGGATCGGCCAATAGCTCTTGCTTGTAAGCCTGCAGACCTTTGTTTAGTTCATCGATCCGCGGCCCTTGCATGGACGTCGACGTATCAACGATCAACACGCACGGAACGCGTGGCTCCGGGTTCTCGGCGAACTCGACTGCGGCAAAGGCATTGTCTGACGAGATTTGTTCCATAGTTCTTCTACGGATTCAGTGGATACGCCTCTTCCGATGCGCGTAGATAAGGAACTCTCTTTATACCAACCGGGGGGAGCAGATTCAACGGCTACCCGGTTTCATCACGGTTTCCTCGTGAAGTACGAGAGGATTACACTGATTGGACCTATCAAGCAATTGAACCACGGATTACACGGATCGAATCCTGCTTGCATGCCTGCCAAGTGCTTCCTAAGGAACGGCTCAAAAATAACTTCCTTCAAAACAGAATAACCACGGAGACACAGAGGACACGGAGAAGAAATGCAGGAGGGAAGGAACATTAATCTTCGTTAATCCCCTGCTAACAAGTAACAAAAAAAGATTGTATTCGGTTTCTGATCATCCTGATTTTTTATTGATTAGCGTAGACTCGTGATGATTCCTATTCTTCCTATTTCTCCTTCTGTCTTCTCTGTGTCCTCTGTGTCTCCGTGGTGAATCCTATCTGTCGAAGTTGTTTTGAATTATCCCTAAGACGTGTTATCCATGACATCCGTGGTTTGCTTCCATCGGATCAACCAGTAGGAAAGTCGGAACTCGCATTATGAATGTCGCGAACTGGAGAGATGATCGACGCGTTGGTATGGCCGTGGTGGTTCGTCTGCTGGCGATCGTGGCGTCATTGCTTCTATTCTCGACGGCGTATGCTCAACCCAGCACGACAACGAAAGCAGATACTTTTACTTCACAAAGCAAAGCGGCGGCCAATTTTCCGCCCGAGTTGGTGAAATGGGCGCCGCGGACTGACAATCCGATTTTCACGGCTGAGGGGCCCGGTCATTGGGATGTGAAAATTCGCGAGCGGGGCTGGATTCTAAAGAGCGGCGACGACTGGCAACTCTGGTTCACCGGCTACGACGGCACGCGGGAGGGCACCAAGATGCTCGGCTATGCCACGTCGCGCGATGGCATTCACTGGGAGCGTTCGCCGCAGAACCCGATCTTTCGCGATCGGTGGGTCGAAGACATGTGCGTCGTTCGGCAAGGCGACACTTACTATATGTTCGCCGAGGGTGAAGGCGACAACCATGCCGAGATGCTGACCTCTAGCGATGGCGTCGATTGGAAATGGATCGGCAAACTCGACGTGCGTTCGGCGGCGGACAAAACGAAACCCACCCGGCGGCCTTGTGGAACGCCGACCGTATGGATCGAAGGCGATACTTGGTACCTGATGTATGAGTGGATGGACAAAGGCGTTTGGCTGGCGACCACGACCGACCCGATGTCGCTCGTCTGGCAAGACGTTCGAGAGGAGCCAGCATTGAGCCCCGGACCAGACGCTTACGACAAAGAATTTATCGCCGTCAATCAAGTCTTCAAGTACAAAGAGATTTACTACGCGATCTACCACGGTAGCGGCACTGGCGAGGCCTTTCCGCGCACGTGGACGACGAATATCGCCCGGTCAACCGACCGCGTGCATTGGCAGAAGTACCTGGCTAATCCGATCGTCAGTGGCGACAAATCGAGCGGCGTGGTCGTTTCGACTCAGAAGGGCTTTCGACTGTACACGATGCATGGGCAAATTGACGTGTATGAATCGTTGTAGCCGTAGGACAGGCTCGGCACGGCATGTAAATTGCTAATAATTTTTGACGTGACGTAAGGGGTTTGAGTGTAGGCCAATTTAGAAACCACTTTATAAAGTGAGCCGCCGGGTTTATCCCGGCGGTTTCCGGACAGCGGGGATAAACCCCGCCGCTCGCTATTAGGTTTTTATGCACAGGGCGACTTCCCATGAAAACATTCATTCAGAAGTGCATCCTTCTATCGGCAACCATCTTTTTAGCTCCGCACATGTCGCAAGCGCGAGTCTGGACCGACTCGACCGGTAAGTACTCGATCGAAGCCGACTTGATCGCGTTCAATGATACGACCGTGATCCTGCAGCGCGCCGATCACCAGTTGGGCCAGTTTCCGATCGATCAGCTTTCGCAAGTCGACAAAGACTACCTGAAGGGGAAGGAAGCCGGCGACGCGGTGAAGAAGGTATCGGGCGCGATGCAGACGTGGACGTTGCACAGTGGGCAGAAGGTCATTGGTCGGGTTGTCGGCTTCGCGCAGAAGCAGCTAATGGTTCAGCGCCGCCGCGGTAATATTTACGTGAATGATCGTCTCTTTGACAATCTGCCGCCGATCTATCAGGCGATGATCCCGAAGATCGTAGCCAACGACGCGAAGCTGGTTCGCGATGATCGGCAGGCCTTGGAAGATTGGCTGGTCACGCAAAAAGGACAACCGCGGACCTTTCTGGTCGAAGGCCCCGTGTTTGAGCTAGAAGGGGGAGACGAATATGTCGTTCCGTTCTTCCTGTTCTCGATGGGAGATCAAGAGTTGCTGAAGCCGGGCTGGGAACAGTGGCTCGCGGCGCAGAACAAGAAGCAATACGACCAGGCGTCGACGCAGGAGTTTTTGGTTCAATCCCTCACTGCCGCGCGGCAACGCGACGAGCAAATTCAGCAACAAATCGCCCAGATGCAACTGAACCAGGCGCTCTTCGCTGGCGCGACGTCGCTTTGGGAAGTATCGCTCTACCCGGGTCCTGGCACGGCCGGTTCGCCGCAATGGGTGGTCATGCCGGGAATCAATAGTGGGTTAGCGGCTCAGGCCGCGCTGGCGAAGTTTCCGGGGTATGTAGCGGGGCCGGTGCGGAAAGTCGCGGGGTATTAGCGGAATTCACCACCAAGGCACGAAGGACCCGAAGACGACCTTAATTTTTTATCCGCGGATGAAAGGTAGGGTGGGTGCTTCTTTTGCACCCACCATTTCCTTTCCTCCACGATAATCGCGCGGCCGCTCCGGATCAGCCAACAACCATTTGCGCGCACAAGCCACAATTCGTGGGTGCGAGCACCCACGCTACGGGCTTTCTAGAGTTACACGTACCACTCGACGGTGCGGCGGCTCTTTACGTCGAGTTGGGCAACGTCTGGAATGTGGTAGCGGGTGCCGTGGGCGTCGAGGATGAGCACCTCATTGTCGCCGATCCGACGGACGTCTTCTTCGCTCTTGAGGACAAAATGGGTTGGGCCGCGATCGGTTTCCACTTGCCACTCGCACGGCTCGCTGTCGCCTGAAACGCGGATAATGCGGCGAATGATCGGGACGAACTCGCGTCGCGAGAGGTCTTCTTTCAATAGCTTCCACACATCGGCGGGCAGCTTGCGGGGATCCTCGACGCAGGCCAACTCGGCGCCGTCGGCCGATCGAATCGAAATCCACGACTCCGGCTCCGATATCGGAAAGAGGGGAATCGGCGCGACATTCGAAATTTTTTCGCCTTCTTCGGTGATCAGCGTGAGCTGCCCCCATTGATCGCGGATCAGGCCAAATCTTGTGCGCAGTGGGTCGGCTGGCGGGCTGCCCAGCGGTTCGTCGATGCCTTTCCCGTTGTCATTCATGCGCCGGCTCCTGCTTCTAATTCCTGTTGCGCGCTTTGCAGACGGGCATAGGTGTCCGAGGTTTGGAGCAATTCCTCGTGGGAGCCGACCGCCGTGATTTGCCCCGCTTCGAGCACAACCAACCGGCTTGCACGGCGAAGCGTGCTGATGCGGTGAGCAATCGCGATGGTGGTTCGGCCTTCGATCAAGTTGGTGAGCGCTTCTTGAATCTCGCGCTCGGTCTCGTTGTCGACCGAGGAGGTCGCCTCGTCGAGGATGAGAATGCGCGGATCGGGCAAAAGCGCCCGCGCGATCGAGATGCGTTGTCGTTCGCCGCCCGAGAGCGACTGGCCCCGCTCGCCGACGACGGAATCATAGCCGTCGGGAAGATTCAGAATGAATTCGTGGGCGCGGGCGGCGCGGGCGGCCGCAACGATTTCGGAGCGCGTCGCGCCGGGGCGGCCGTAGGCGATGTTCTCCGCAATCGTGCCATAGAACAAGAACGGCTCCTGGAGCACGATGCCGATGTTCGATCGATACTCTTCCACGGGGAACGAGCGAATATCGTTGCCATCGACTGCGATCGAGCCGGCAGCGACGTCGTAGAAGCGGCAAATCAGATTGACGAGCGTGCTTTTGCCCGAGCCGCTCGGGCCGACCAGCCCGATCATTTCGCCCGGTTCGATGGCGAGGCTCACATCGCGGATCACCGTGCGGCTGCCGTACTTGAACGACACGTGCTGCAATTCGATCTTGCCGTGAACGCGCCCGGGGTGAACCGGTTTCACCGGATCGGCGACCGTGGCGCGACGATCCAGGATTTCGAAGATGCGATGGGTCGAAGCGGCGGCGCGTTGCGTGGATGCGAGAAACCGGCTCATGGATTCCAGTCGAATATAGAGTCGACTCATGTACGCCGTGAAACCGACCAGGATACCGACGGAGATTTCGGGGCGATGAAGGACGCACCACGCGCCGTAGCCCCAAATCACGAGCATGCCGCAATCGGTGAGAAGCGTTACCGTGGGACCGAAGAACGACCAGAGAATATTCACGCGCACGTTGGCGTCGAACACATGCTGGTTGCGGCGCCCGAATCGCTCAATCTCCCGCTTTTCCTGGGCAAACGCCTTCACCACGCGAATGCCGGGGATCGTATCGGCCAGCACGTTGACCATCTCCGACCAGGCGGCCCGCGTGCGCGCGAAGCCATGGCGCAGTCGGATTCGGACCCTTTGCGCCATCCAGGCGATGATGGGAAAAGGAAGCAATGTCACGAGCGCCATCGTGGGGTCGATGCTGAACAAAATCACCGCGGTCATCACGATCATGAGCACATCGGTGCAGAAGTCGAGCAAGCTCACCGAAAGGAACGTGCAGATTCGATCGGTGTCGCTGCCGATGCGCGAGATCAAGTCGCCGGTTCGTTTACCGCCGAAGAACTCGAGCGATAGGCGTTGGAGATGCGAATAGGTCGTGTTGCGTAGATCGGCACTAACCTGCTCGCTTACACGGGCCAGAATAAACGTCTTGGCCCAACTCAGTGCCCAGGCCAACAGTGCGGCGCCGAACAGTGCGGCGAGGTACCAAGGCACGACGCTGAAGTCGACCGGCAGGCCGTTTTGGCGCGGAATCAATACGTTGTTCAGAAATGGAATCGTGATATAGGGCGGAACAAGCCCGGCTGCCGTACTGGCTAGCGTAAGTGCAAAACCGATCACGATCATGACCATGTGCGGCTGGGCAAATCGACCCAACCGCCACAGCGAGCGAACTGGTGGCGGTGCCGCACTCGGCGAACAGGCCTCACAAACCGTTTGTGGCGGCTCGAGCTTAGCTCCGCACGAAGGGCAGATCGTCGCCGCAAGCGCGGTCGTCGGCTTCGCCTTTTTCTTTCCCGCTCCGGCTGCCGCGAGCTCTTGAAACGCTTGGACAAACGGCAAGGCGCTGGCCGACTTGGCCATCGTGTATTGCCAGGTTGCTTCGAGGGCAGTCGGCCCAAGAAGCTCCATCATCCCAAGCCCCGCGGATTCGCGCGTCCGCAGATTTGTTACATCTTTCAGAGACCACGATTTCCACTTATTCGGCGCAGTCGCAGTCCCTGCCGATTTGCGCCGGGTGACATCGACAAGTGATAGCAAGCGGTGATCGGTGAGTACGATCAAACCGTCGGCAAAGTCGAGCTGACTATCCAGGTCGGGCTCGAAGAAGGCGACCAGCCACTCCCCCGGATGCAACTGC
>CAZJWY010000182.1:0-10063 GCA_964549545.1 uncultured Planctomycetaceae bacterium
GGCCGACCCATTCGCAGCAGGGGATGTCGGCCTTGGGGCCGACTTTGGCGGAGATCGCCTGGAAGATTGGCTTCACAGCAGGCCACGCGTCGGGGCTGCCGCCGGGCATCATGCTGGGGCCCTTGAGCGCGCCCTCTTCGCCGCCGGAAACGCCGGTGCCAACATAAAGCAGGCCTTTGTCTTCGACATACTTCGTCCGGCGCTCGGTATCCGCATAATAAGTGTTGCCGCCGTCGATCAGAATGTCGCCTTTGTTGAGGAGCGGCAGCAACGTTTCGATGAGGTCGTCGACCGCGGGCCCGGCTTTGACCATCATCATGATCTTGCGCGGCTTGGCGAGGTTCTTCACCAGGTCTTCAAGCGAGTGGCAGCCGACGAATTTCTTGCCTTTGGCGCGGCCGGCGATCAACTCGTCGACTTTGCTGGTGGTGCGATTGTAAACCGCAATCGAGTAGCCGCGGCTTTCAATGTTGAGCGCGAGGTTCTCGCCCATCACGGCGAGACCGACCAAACCGATGTCACATTGTTGCGTCATTTTCTATCCGTCCTGATTCTTTTGCCACAAAAAACACGAAAAAGCACAAAAACAGAAATATATAGCCGACCCGTTTCGGGTCGGCTCGTCAGCGTCAACCGATGTCATGTGTCATCTGTGCTGACAGAGTGATGCTTACTCCGGCCGGGACGGCCGGGCTATATATTCTTGTGGCTTTTGTGTTTTTTGTGGCTATCTCAATCTTCAACTTTCCAGGGTGGGTGTTCAGGCAGGAAGGTTTCGAATTCTTCCAGTAGTTGTTCCTGATAAGGGCCGGCGAAGCTGCCGTCGAAGAAGCGAGCGATGCCTTCGTCGTGCAGCCGGCGCCAACTAGCTTCCTCGGCTCCGGGGTTGATCGGATAAAAGAGGCAGTTGTTGGCCTTTGCCGCTTTATAGTCGCCCGGTGCGTCGCCGATCATCAGAGTGTGGTTGGCCGGGTATTGTTTCGAAGCGGCCAGCGCTTCTTTCTTACTCGCAACTTCCTGGCCGCAGATCGCGACGACGTACTTGGCAATGTCATGCTCGGCCCATTCGACTTCGAGCGCGGCGCAGGGGGTCTGCGAGCAAACGATCATGTCGGCCCGGCTGCTAAATAGCTCGAGGCATTCGCGAACATAGGGGAACGGCGGAACGTCGCGGACCATCTCAGCAATTGATTTGTTGACCGCATGGGACCAAGCCAACGCTTGCTTCAAGTCTTCATCGCCCGTTTCGGCGACGGCTTTCTCCAGCGTCGGATTGCCCATCTTGGGTTCGCGGGCGACCCAATCGACGAGGCCCTTGGGAAGCGGAACATTGATGCCGCGGGCCCGCACTTCCGCCCGGCGGCGCAGCCAGTCGAGCTGTTCGACCAGGGCCGGGAAGCGATTCGCCCCGCGGCTTTTTGAGTACAGATTGACGAACTCGGCCGCCTCGCGGGCGAACTTGCTGACGCCCTGCAGCCCGTAGTGGTTGATGAAATTCGGGACGAAGCACTCCTTGTGCTTCAATTCCATCGAGTCGAAGACGCAGCCGTCCGAATCGATACCGACCAAAAAATCGTGCTTAGGTGTAAGAGAGAACATGGGCCGCATTTTAGCGACCCAAGCCGTGATGGTCGAGGTGGACCCCTTCGCCTGTTTACTTGAAGAGCGTCGCTGGCAAACGATAGCCGGGAAGGAGTAATACGCTCTGGTCGATTTCCTCCAGCCGCTTCAAAAATCGCGGATCGGTTTTGATGCCGTACTGGGCGATGAGATCCTTGGCGGTTACGCCATCTGGCAGAGAGTTGATGTCGGGCATAAAGGAAGCGACCTGGAATGTGGTCGCTATTTGGCGAAGTGGGAACCGCTTCTCGACGAGGCTGCGGCCAAAGCGACTTCCAGCCCGATCGGCGGCAATGGTTTTAAAGCTCAGGCCAACTGGTTGTTGAGCTTGAGCAAGGGCTGCTTCGATCGACGACTCTTGTGCCTTGGCTGCGCCGGACAGGGCAGTTTGATAGGCAGATGAGAAAAATCGCAGTGGGGTATCGAGCCGATCGCGCATGGTTGGTTTACCCAAGACCGCGAGGCGGACATGCCGTTCGCTGGTCGATTCCACCGTACGAAACATGTCCGACGCACTAGAGATATTGGCAGGCACTGCGGAGGCATCGAGCCCGATCGCCAGGCCTAACAAGAAGGCTTGGTTGGCTACTTCGTCAGGCAGCTCCGCGGCTGCTTGGGCCGCTGCGCGGACGTAATAGGATGTCAGGTCATCCCCTGCGCGCCGGGTGGGCTGCTTAGAGCCCTCGATCGCGGTAATCGGCAAGCCTTTGTTTTCAATTGCCGCGCGAAGAATTTGTTGCAACACGCGCCGCGTGGCCATTACCAGGGGCGTCTCGTTGGTGCGCATCAGCGCGGCGAATTGGTTGCCGGCGGGATCGTCTGGTATCGAGCGGGCTAGCTCGCGGTAGATTTGCTCAAGGCGACGACGCGTGACATATTGAAGCTGCGAAACACTGATGATGTTCGAGCGGCGCATCTCTTCGGTGATCATCGCAATGGTGAGAGCGTTGACAGGGTCGAACTGCGTACGAAAGTCACTACGACCGGCGCGGTTGTCGCCGAGCACCGGTCGCATGACGCTCAACGGTTCGGGACTATGGGCGGCGCCGAGGCAGTGGCCTAGCTCGTGGACCAAAAACTCAAGCCGCTCAGCTTCGTTGACATGGGGATTACCCTCGCGAACCAAAATGTGCGAGTGGAGCGGCCCGCGAGTCCCCGCCATATGGATTCGTCCCCGAGCCACCTGCCATTGGCTGGTGAAGCCGATGGCAATCCTGGCTGGAGCAGGGCTAACCTCGCGCTCGAACTCGGCAAGGGAATCGAAAAAATCGTTTGTGGAATTGTCTGTTTTCCAGGTGCCGACCGCGGCGACGTGGAAGCCGACGCCGAAGTATTTTTCGAAGATTGCGGACGCAGCCTCGATACGCCGCTTGATGCGTTGTTCCCAAAAGCCGGGGCGCCCCCGTTCTTCTTCGTCAACGAGGATTTTCACGGGGATCGAGAGCTTGGGCATCCGGCTGGCGCGGCCTGGCAGGTTGCGCCCTTCGACTGCTGTCCCGTCTTCACCCAGGCCAATCTTTTGCAAGTCGACGCGGCCATCGGGCGAACGGCCGAAGTAGTACGCGCAGTTGGAGTCTAACGTGTAGCGTTTCTGCCCACCAAGCGAGGCAAACACGATGTCGGCTTGGCCATCGAGAAACAACGGCTTGGTTTCACCCGCAGCCACGGTAAGCTGTTGTGCTTCGCCCGATTTGGGCACGAAACGGAAACCGACCGAACTGGAAGAGCGATTGGCCACCACGACGACATCGGCTTGGGCAGACGCGACCGCCAATACGACAAAAACCCAAGCCAGCTTGGGAAGGCTCCGAGATAAGACGTCGGCAGGTGGGCTCATGGTTCCATTTTACCCTACCGCGTCTACTTCGTTAGCAATTCGTTGAGTTCCAGCATCGCATAGAGGTCTCGTTCCCGGCCGGTTTGGGCAAATATAGCCTGGAGATTATTGAGCATTCGGCTGAGCCACTGTCGATGGGTGGTAGGCTCCAGCCATTGCGAAAGGTCGGCAGGGGCGCCGCCGGTGGTTTCGGCAATTCGCCGGGCGACATCTGGGCGGTGCAGCACTTGTCCGCCGTAAAATGGGTCGACATACATCCACTCGGATTCAGCATGCGATCTTGAGGGCGTGTCCCGGGCTTTGACTCCAGCCAGAAAATGCCCTGGTGAATTAATGCCGCAGGCGGTGAGCCCGGCGCGTTCGGCAACGCACTTATAGATCAATGCGAGTGTGATCGGCAGGCCGCGATGCGTGCGGAGCACCTCCGGCAAGTAGCTATTGGCCGGGTTGTAATAATCGTCGAGATTGCCGGTGAAACCGACGACATCGAACAATACGTCGTGCAAATGAGCCAGTCGGGCATCTACGTTAGGTGATTGAACGCGGTGATTGACCGTGTCGGCTAAATCTCGGATTGTCGCTTCAGCCTGTGCGACATCGGCGTTGGGCAGTTCATGGCGGGCGATCGCAAAGGCAGCGCGGAAGAGCCCGCCCGTTGTTTCAATATGGGGCAATTCCTGGAGGAACGCATCGTAAGCAACGGGACGACAATAAGCAGGCATCAATGCAATATATTATTTATATAGCCGACCCATTTTGGGTCGGTCGGGCCCGACAAAATGGTTGGGAACGAACGATAATACTTGGGTGAACAAGGCCGAGCAGAACCCGACCAGAACGGCCAGGCTATCTTATTTGACTCTTGCATTGGTATTGAACAACCGCCAGCGAGCCGGGGCGTCCCCGCCCCCGTCCAACCGTTCATTATCAATGAAAGTATCAATAGAACGTGTTTTGAAATAGCGAAAGCTACCTTGATATCCTCTCCCTCCGGGAGACACGATGATGCAAGTGCTATCGGCCGCGAAGCGGCCCCGGAATGTAGCCGGGGACGCGAGTCCCCGGATCGAAAGCGACTCAGAAAGTAAAAGCCGCGCAAGCGGCGACAGAAACACAAGCAGCCGATTCGCCTCCATCGCCGCTACGCGGCTTGACGTATTCTTGCGCTATTTGGTCCGGGGACTCGCGTCCCCGGCTACATGCCGCCGCCCCTCCGGGGCTAAAACACCACGTTTTTGATCCTGCCAGCACTTGCATAATCGTGCAAAGGAAGAGGGAGAATTCTAAAACACCTTCTTACGTTTGGCGGACAGCTTCCCAGTGTGAGGCTTCCGTACGGGCGACGTACAGGACGATTTTGCCTTGGCGGAAGTTGGGGCGAAGGCGCTTGCCGATGTTCACGATTCCCGTGGCAAGTGGCTCGCCGGTCTCCAGGATCAAAACTTCATCGACGCCACGGGCGCGGATGTCGGCGATGTCGAGGCAACCGGTGACATTGTACCAATCTTCGCCGTTGGATTCGTAATAGACTACGCGGCCGTCGTTTTTTGTGGCCATCAGGCCAATCGCCGCCAGCGCGCCGATCACGCCATCTTCCGTGCCGCCGAGGCCTTCGAGATAAATGTTGTGCTGAGTCGCGAGTTGTCGTGCTTCGGATTGGGTTACAAGTTCGGTTTGGCAACGGCTTCCCCAAGCGGAAACGGCTGGAGGCACGTTCTCTGCCACGCATAAACCCGGGTCGCTCCCTTCGTGTGCCCAGCTTACGACCATGCGGCGTAGCACGTGCTTGAAAGTATCGAGCGAGAACGTCCCTTGCGGCTCGAAGGTGATCGAGGCGCAGCCATTTTTCTTCGTGCAGGGAACGCGTGGATCTTCGAGCAATTGATGACGCAGGATCATTCGGCCACGGGCCTGGTTTGCCAGCTCCAGGACCATCAGACGGGCGAGTTGATTGGTGCCCGGGGCATCGAGAACGTCGGTGTCGTCAATGCCGACGTAAATCATCTTTGACTCGAACGGAACCAGACGACAGCGCTAATGAGACCGGCCAGCGCGCCACAGAGCAAAAACGATGCGAAGGCATACGCGCCGTAGTTCAGCATTTGGCCACCACCTCCCCCGCCACCCCCACCTCCTCCGGTCACTTCAATAGCAAGCTTGAAGCCGGCTATCTTTAGGGTATAGGCGAGCAGGTTGGCGGTTGCGCCGGCGGCCGTAAATCGCGCGTACAGACGCCAGCCTATTGCCTGGCCTAGCAGGGCGAGGTCGAGAATGGGACCCAGTGCGAGAACGCTCAGCATCGACGTGGCAGGAAAAATACCAACCTGGGCGGCGCTCATGGCAGTCGCCGTGACGCCAGCGCTGATCGCCATGACGAGGCCCGATAGCCGCCGCGGCACGAGGGCGAAGCCCATCGCCATCGGAAGTGCGCCACGCAGGATTGCATGCCCAGGCACTCGCAGTTGTAAATGCAGCAAACCCACCGCGAGTGCAGCCAACGCGCCGCACAAGAATAGGCAAGCCCATTCCGCTGCGGAGATGCTGGTTGTGCGAGAAATCGATGGCAGGCGGCTACTGTCGCGAAGTTCACGCTGCGTGGAAAAAACGGTCGATGGCATACCGGAGCCCTTTCCCTGAATCTGGTTCTATCGCTGTCTGCGGAGAAATGCCAGTGGCAGAACAAGTACGACCAGAACCGTGGTCGATGGCTCGGGGATCGAGGCGGCGCTGGCAAGGCCACTCGTTGAGTTTCCGAAACGTTCGCGCCAATAGGCGTAATCGCCGACATCAATCACGCCGTTCGCATTTCCATCTGCCCCACTGCCGGCTGGCGAGGCGGGGTTGTTCAGCGCCTTCCGCCAAATCACGTAGTCGCCAGCATCGACGATGCCGTTGTGGTTGTAGTCACCCGTGGGCGACGTGCTGACGGTATAAGTAATCTCGAGGGTCGGCCGCCATTCGGGAGGGAGTGGAACGCCATTTTGATTGTTCTTTTCCATGGCATTGCCTGAGTAAAATCCTTTAACGGTCTGCTGCACATTCTCGACGTGGTCGATCAGGATCCAGCCAGCATTGGTCGACGGCTGGTCGAGCCAACCTTGTACATCCGCGACGAGCGTCGGCGTCGACAGCCATGTGTAGGACGTATCGAGCGATGTGCCGACATCGGCACTGGCACTGATTGTCGAAATATAATCGCCTTCCGCGCCCGGCGCAGTCCAATTGGTTTGCTGGAAGAACCGCTGGTTCCATGTGGCATCGCCTTCAGACGCCGGAAAGCCAGTGCCAGTGCCTGCGATCGAGGTCGTATCGCTACCGACTGTGCCCTCGCCCCAGTCGGCGGTGAGCCGATGGAGATCGATCGTGCGGATGCCGCTGGCCACCGATGCTTGCCCGAGGTACATCGTAAGATTGACTTCGGTAACTGTTGCGCCTGTTGGCAGGGCGGTCGCGATGTTGAACTCGATTAGACCACGACGCACGGAGTTGCTCTGCGTCGAGTTCGTCGTGCCGACGAAGATGCCGGCGCCGCCCCCGTTGCTGTTGTCGACATTGTTGGCAAAGATCGAATTGTCTTTGCTTGCGACAAGCGCCACCGTCGTCGGCAGGGCAGTCGATGGAAAGAGGGCCAGTGTAAACGCCAGCAATAGAAATGGGACGCGCCGCATTCCATCTGCCTCATTTCCCGTCGGTGTCACGCCTGCGGTGGCGCATCAACCACAGCGGGCTCGCAAGCAATGACAGGCTCAGTGTAGCCGGCTCCGGGACATATTCGATGCTCAGCACCGGCCGCGCGCTTGACGAGGTAGCTTCTAACGACGAAAAACCTTTTACGGTTTGTTGATCGTTAACTCCCTCGCTTTCATTGACCAGCGCCCAGCCGTAGTTACTGCCGGGATTGTTATACCAATTGATAACATCGGTAAGCATCGCTGGGTAAGCCGTGGAACTCCACGAGTAAGCCGTTCCGACCGGCCCTGAGACCGAAACACTTGCACTAATTCCGCCAAAATCACCGCCGGGAGATGCCCAAGTCGATGTTCCGAGTTTGTTTGCGAGCCAGGTCGCATCGCCAGGACCTGCCGGTTGGCCCATTCCACTCGGTGATCCGGCGTTTGCGCTTCCCTCGCCCCAATCAGCAGAAAGTGGGCGGAGGTCGATGGTCGCCGCTGTCGCAGGCAGCGGGGCATTTGCCAATGTGAGGGTCAACGTCGCCTTCGTGATCGTGACGCCAGCTGGGACACCATTTGCCACGTCGAATTGGATCAGTCCATGTCTGGGCGATTTGTTATTGTTGTTGCCGGCAAAAATCACTTGCCCCTTCCCGTTACTGTTATTCTGCTGATCTTGAAAGATGGTGTTGTCTTTGGCCGCGCCCAGGTCAATCGACCATGCCAGTCGAGGCAATGACAAAACGAGTGCGACGAGGGTGAATCGAACGATGTTCATTAGCTGTCACTTTCTAATTACAGGGTGCTGGATCGAAGACTGAAACAATAAACGGAAGCGACTTCGCTGCGCTGCTGCACACTATCTCGGCGGTCCTGGCCATGTGCTGTTCGGTGGATACCAGACAACATCCGGCCGTTTCGGATCGCCCACGCGGCACCCCACATCATCGCCGGCGTACGACTCCACATGCCCATCGAGAAACGCGATATTGACCGTCCCGCCGATATGCCGGGCGACCGGCGTGTAATCATTTTTGTGAGGAATAACCGAACAATACGGGCCAAGCGCGTCGGCCATGAAGACCATCGTTTGCAACGGCCCAACCTTGTCGATGTTGTCGGGCCGGCCCATGTACGGCGTCGAGAGGGCCATGTTCATGCCGTAGGCGAAGAGCGTCGTTGGGTCGATCTGCTTGGCCGTCGCCGGGTTGAGCTCATCGGCTCGAAGTTGATCGAGGCCAACTGCATCGGGACAAATCCAAATGCTAGTATCGCCCGCTTGGGGCTTTTGCTTGGCGTTTACCAATTCAATGTATGGCTGGCTTTCCGCGAACTGTGGAATCGCGTTGATCCAGTCGTCTATCGCATCGAGACGTGTAGTGGGCTGAACGCCTTGACCCCGGTAGGGTAACCGGCCATGGTGCGTGTCGGCGTACATGCGGACTGCCAGAGCCCACTGCTTCAAATTGGAAACGCAAACGGTTCGTCGCGTCGTCGCGCGGGCGGAGAGGATGGCCGGCAATAGAATCGCCGCCAGTAACGCGATGATGCTGACGCTGACCAATAGCTCGATTAGAGTAAAACCAGTAGGTCGGCCGAGCCGAGCCCGACGATTGAAGGTGCCAGGTGTCAGGTGTCGGGTGTCAGCAGAAATCCCAACCCCCGACACCTGACACCCGACACCTGTGTGCTCCGCTCGGCTCGCGACCTCTGCGTCGACACGTTGATGATGATTTCGAGCAGTCATTGAGACGGCCAAAAGCGTTATGCACAAGCGGATATAGCGATCAGTTTAACGACTCGCGGCGGGGGCAGCAACAATGGGTAAACCACACTGGGCAGGCGATTGGAAGGTTGGCGTACGCGTGTGGGTAGAGCGCGAAGGGCAGGCCGTGCTTGGCGAGGGCAGGGCCGAGCTGCTGGCCGCGATTGAGACCGAGCACAGCATTACCAAGGCGGCCAAAGCGGCCGGAATGTCCTATCGCCGGGCCTGGAACCTAATCCAGGAAGTGAACGACGCGGCCGGCGAGCCCCTCGTCGTTGCGGCGGTGGGCGGCAAGGTAGGTGGTGGCGCACGACTGACGCCGCATGGTCGGCTGGCACTCGAGGTTTATGGCCGATTGCGTTCGACGCTGGTTGACTCCGCGGTCGGTGCTTTACGTCAGGCTATTCGCGGAGATGATCGCGCGACCGGTCATCTTCACTTGGCAGCGGCGATCAGTTTACAAGAGGCCATCGGCCAAATTTTGGCCGAGTTCATGCTCCAACAACCACTGGTGCCTGTACGCACCATCTTCGGCGCCTCGAACGAATTGGCGGATCACCTGCTCGGCGGCGCGCCCGGCGATGTTTTCATTTCCGCCGAACCGGCTGTGCTTGATCGATTGGCGGCAGAGAGCTTATTAATCGACGAGTCGCGGCAGGTCATTGCGAAGAACGGATTGGCCATCGTCGGAAGCCAGCGGAGTCCTTCCGTCACAAAGCCTGCCGATTTACTGGAACCAAAATTCAAACGCATAGTCTTGGCCGAGCCCGCTTGTCCGTTGGGGCAGTACTCGAAGAGCTATCTAGAACGGCTTGGCATTTACGAAAAGCTGCGCGAGAAATCGCTGTTTGTCGACAACTCGCGAGCGGTGCTGACGGCGCTCGCCTCGGGAACGGCGCAGGCAGGACTCGCCTTTTCGAGCGATGCGGCCACCAAGCGGGCATGGCGGTTGCTGCTGAATGTGCCGACATCAAAGGTGGCCGTCACCTACGAGGCGGCGATCATTCATCGAAGCAAAAATGTGGCAGACGCACGCACGCTGAGCGAGTTCTTGCGTTCGACCAGTGCGGCCCGCTGCTTGCGCCGCTGCGGGCTGCGGCCCCTTTCGCCTGCCGTTGCCAGCTAAGGGTTATTGGCCATCTGCTCGGTGATCCAGGCTTCGAGCTCGTC
>CAZJWY010000183.1:0-10058 GCA_964549545.1 uncultured Planctomycetaceae bacterium
CCCAAGATGGGTCGGCTATATATATTCAACACAGCGTCAGTATAGCAAAGACTTATGTCGAGAGAGAAAGCCGAAGCTGGTCACTCACTTCGCTGCGGCGAGTTTTTCGGTAATAATGAGGGCCGAGATTCTAAACCCTAGGTTTGCAACGCGGCATGTGGCATGGCATAGTTGGGCATGACGATGTGGTCGAGCAGTTTCGCCAGATTCTCGCGGCGGGGCGGCTGGCCAGCACGTACCTGTTCGTGGGGCCTGCGGGCGTGGGCAAGCGGCGGTTTGCCATCGAACTGGCTCATTCATTGCTTTGTACGGAGAGCGACGAGGCGACGCTCGAGCCATGTGGCAAGTGCGAGTCTTGCCGAATGTTCGCAGCCGGGAACCATCCCGATTTGGATATGGTGGGGCTGCCGCGAGATAAGTCGACGTTGCCGATCGAGCTTTTCATCGGTGATCGGGACCATCGCAATCAGGAGGGGTTGTGCCACCGAATCGGCTTGCGCCCCTTCTTTGGCCAGCGAAAGATCGCGATCATCGACGATGCGGATCATTTCGGAATCGCCAGCGCCAATTGCTTGCTCAAGACATTGGAGGAGCCGCCGCCGAGCGCCCTGCTGATCCTGATCGGCACCAGCCCCAGCCGCCAGTTGCCGACGATTCGCTCGAGGTCGCAGATTGTGCGATTTCATGGCCTCGACCAGGAAACGATTGCTCAGATTCTTGTCGAGACCGACGCGGCCGCGGATCGGCAACTGACGCTACGAGCGGCGAAACTTAGCGAAGGGAGCGTGGAGCGAGCACGCCAGTTGGTCGATCCGGCGTTGTGGGCATTTCGCGATCAGTTGTTCGCATCATTGGCCGCGTGGCCTGTGGATGGCGTGCGGCAGGCGCGGGCAGTTCAGGCATTTGTGGACGAGGCGGGGAAGGAGTCGTCGGAGCGGCGCGAGCGGCTGCGGACCGTCATCGGTTTTGCGATCGAGTTTTATCGGGAGAAGTTACGTACGGAAAAGTCGGTCGAATCGGAATTGAGCGCGCTCGACGCTTGTTTAGTGGCACTTGAGCAAATTGACCGCAATGCGAACCTGGGCCTGGTCATTCAGCACTGGTGCGAGCAATTAAGTGGTATTTTGCGTGTAAATACCCAGCAAAACACCAGTCTAGCGGCCTCGGGGGCGTCGCGCGTTTGACGAGCGGACGGTAGATGTAAAAGATAATGGGCCAGACAGGAATTGGCGGGTAGTCGGCCGCCCCTAGGGTGTGCTAAAGTTGTCTAACCAGTTGCCCGGCCCAACTTTGGGCTCCTATCTCAATCGGCCGGTTCTTACGGTTTGCGGCTAAGCTGCGAGCCGATCGGGCTTGGGGTCCTGCGTCAGTATTAAGCAGTCTAATAATCTTGCCATATATAAGCAGTTGTTTGGGGAGGTTGGTTGCATCGTGATTCGTTCACTTATTCGGGTAAGCGCGGTAGCGCTGTTCGTTCTCACGTGCGTGTCGACAGCGGCGGCTAGCGAAGCGGAGTTGGTGCTTCCGGATCTGAGTTCGGAATACTTTTTAGGTGGACTGCTGAACGGTCGCATGCTGCTGATGATCGGCCTGTTGATTTCACTGGCCGGCGGCGTGTTTGGCATCCAGGCGTTTATCAAGCTGCGCGACCTGCCTGTGCATCGCTCGATGCGCGATGTATCCGAGCTGATTTATGCGACCTGTAAGACGTATTTATTCACGCAAGGCAAATTCATCCTGCTGCTTGAGTTGTTCATCGGCGCGGTGATGGTGATTTACTTTGGTTGGCTGCGTGGGTTCCCCGCGGATCGCGTGGCGATGATCGTGGCGTTCAGTCTGGTCGGTATCGCAGGCAGCTATGGTGTGGCTTGGTTTGGTATCCGAATTAACACCTACGCCAACTCGCGAGCTGCTTTTGCGAGCCTGCGCGGCAAGCCGTATCCGGTGTACAGCATTCCGCTGCAAGCGGGCATCAGCATCGGTACGCTGCTAATTTGTGTTGAACTGGTGATCATGCTCGCGATTCTGTTGTTCGTGCCGCGCGACTATGCCGGGGCGTGCTTTATCGGCTTTGCGATTGGTGAGTCGTTGGGTGCTGCCGCGTTGCGGATTGCCGGTGGCATCTTTACGAAGATCGCCGACATCGGCGCTGACTTGATGAAGATCGTCTTCCAGATCGATGAAGATGATGCGCGGAACCCAGGCGTGATTGCCGACTGCACGGGCGACAACGCCGGCGACTCGGTTGGTCCCACCGCCGATGGTTTCGAGACATACGGCGTGACGGGCGTCGCATTGATTGTGTTCATCATGCTGGCGATTACGCCGCTGCATTTGCCCTCTGGAGTGACGATGGCCAGTGCGACCGCCGAGCAATTAGCGCAGGCCCAGCAAGCCGCGGCTCCGGTACAGGTGAAGCTGCTGGTGTGGATCTTCGTGATGCGGGTGCTGATGGTGGTGACCAGCATCGCGGCGTATTTGATCAACGAGCGAGCAGCCAAGGCGAAGTACGAGCACGCGGATGAGATGGATTTCGAAAAGCCGCTGACTTCGCTGGTTTGGCTGACGTCGGTGATTTCAATCGCGATGACCTACCTGGCTTCGGTGCTCTTGATTCACAATCTTGGGGACGGGATGTGGTGGAAGCTGGCGACGATCATTACCTGCGGAACGCTGGCGGGAGCGATCATTCCGGAGTTGGTGAAGATCTTCACCTCGACCAATTCGAAGCATGTGGAAGAGGTTGTTGCTTCGTCGCGTGAGGGTGGGGCATCGCTCAATATTTTGTCTGGCTTGACGGCGGGCAACTTCAGCGCGTTTTGGATGGGCATGGTCATTGTCGGCCTGATGGGGATTGCGTACGCGGTCAGTTTGTATGGCGAGATGGACAAGCTTATGCTCGCCTCGCCCGTGTTCGCGTTCGGCCTTGTTGCCTTTGGCTTCCTGGGGATGGGGCCGGTTACGATCGCGGTCGACTCCTATGGACCGGTGGCCGATAACGCCCAGTCGGTGTTTGAGCTGTCCACGATTGCGACTTTGCCGAATATTCGCAGCGACGTGAAGAAAGAGTTCGGTTTCGAGCCCGACTTCACGAAGGGCAAGCATTTCCTGGAAGAGAACGACGGGGCAGGGAATACATTCAAGGCGACGGCGAAGCCGGTGTTGATTGGCACCGCGGTTGTCGGCGCGACGACGTTGATCTTCTCGATCATCATGTTGCTGACGGATGGGCTGACCAATGCTGCGGCCAAGGAATCGCTGTCGCTGCTGCACCCACCGTTTTTGCTGGGGTTGATTACCGGCGGCGCCGTGATTTACTGGTTTACTGGTGCATCGACGCAGGCGGTGGTGACCGGGGCTTACCGGGCCGTGGAGTTCATCAAGGCGAATATCAAGTTAGACAGCAACGCGAAGAGCGCCTCGATCGAGGACAGTAAGCGTGTTGTGGAGATTTGCACGCGATATGCCCAGCGCGGCATGTTCAACATCTTCCTGGGTGTGTTCTTTATTACGCTGGCGTTTGCCTGCGTGGGCGAATACTTCTTCATCGGCTACCTGATTTCGATCGCAATTTTCGGCTTGTACCAAGCGATATTCATGGCCAATGCCGGTGGCGCGTGGGACAATGCGAAAAAGATTGTCGAGGTGAATCTCCGCGAGAAGGGGACCGCGCTGCATGCGGCCACGGTCGTGGGCGATACCGTCGGCGATCCGTTCAAGGACACTTCGTCGGTGGCGCTGAACCCGATCATCAAGTTCACCACGCTGTTCGGCCTACTCGCCGTCGAGCTGGCGATCGAGATTGACGATCCGCGTTGGCGCATGCTGTGGGCAGCCGGGTTGTTTGTCGTGGCGCTGGTGTTTGTCTGGCGGTCGTTCTACTCGATGCGAATCGCCACTCATTAAGCGGAATTCGCGGACAAGTTCCGGCATTGCGGCATGAGAGTCGATGGGGCTTCCTGCTCGCTAGCAAGACAGCGTGCGGGCATATCGCGGCAAATCCTGCTAGCAACCGACCTCGACTCTCTCCTTCCTATTTGCTAAAAACTGCCCCCTTGCCGAAGATCCCATTGAGGGATCTCGCGAGCTTCACGTTTATTTGAGCCGATCAGGCGACCGGCTGAAATTCGGGGTTTGCGCACATGGATGGGCGTTCGCGTTTTTTGCTGTTGGTGGCAATTGCCACGTGCGTGCTCGGCATCTATGTCTACCCGCTCGCGCTCGGCACTCCGCTCATGGACCCAGACGAAGGGATCCACGCCTCGATCGCGCAAGAGATGGTCGAGTACGGCGACTATGTCATTCCACGCTATTTGGAGAAGCCGTTTCGCGATAAGCCGGCTCTCTATTTTGCCGCCCAGGCAGTTTCGCTGCGGCTCTTTGGGATGAACGAATTAGCCGTGCGGCTGCCGGGAATACTATTCGCGCTGTTTGGATGCGCGACGACGGCCCTGTTGGCACGACGCATGTTCGGAGAAGAAGTGGTATGGTACGCGGCACTAGCGTCGCTCACCCTCATGCTTCCGGTCATCTTGGCGCAATCGCCAGGGCATGACGTGGCGCTGGTGCCATTCATTAACTTGTTGATGCTAGCGTTCTGGGAGCAACAGGCCGCGACCACCGCCCGCAGCCGGTGGCTGTGGTTAGCGGTTATGTCTGCCGCGACCGCCTTGGCGATTTTGACAAAAGGCCTGATCGGGCTGGCTGTCGTCGTTCCAGGAATCGTGGCCTATCTTGCACTGACTCGAAGTTTATCGATACGACTGATTACTCGCTGTGCGTTGGTGATGCTTGTCGGCGCAGCGATGGCAAGCCCCTGGTTCATCGCCATGGAGCGCGCCAGTCCCGGCTACTTGTTCTATTACTTCATCCAGCGCCATTTGCTGGGGTTCGTGACCGAGGGGCAGGAGCACGGCGACTCATCGTGGTACTACTATCTCGGCCCGGTGTTCGGCGGCGCGATGCCATGGCTTGTTTTCGCATTGGCGGCCGTACTGCAATCTTGGCGAGATGATCGCCGCACACGAAGCCCGGCCACGCTACTCCTGGTGGCCTGGTTCCTCGGCGGCTTTGCGTTTTTGTGCATTGCCGGGTCGAAACTGCTGACCTATTCGCTGCCACTCTTTCCGCCCGTCGCGATTTTGGCCGGAGTGGGATTTCAGCGGCTTTTTCACAATGAGCTTTCGCCAGCATTGCGATGGCTCTTTGCGAATACGTTTCGGCTGGTGAGCGTTTTTGGGATTTTGTCGCCGCCGATTGTGTTGTTGTTTTTGCAGTTTGTGTTGCAAGCCCCGTCGCCGCCGGCCGCATATGCGCTGGGAATTTTGGCGTCTGCGGCAATGGCAGCCGGCCTCGTTCTCATGGAAACAGGGCAGGGCCGGGCGGCACTTGCGATCGGCATGCTCTGGTTTCCGCTAGCCTTCGTCACGCTGATGACCTGGGCCGTGCAAGACCTCGTGGCCGAGCATGCTCAAAAAGAATTAGCGGCCATGATCGACGCCCAGGGCGAACATGCACCGCGCAATCTAGTGATGGTCGGCCAACGGGTGGGATCGGTCGTGTTTTATCTCTCACCGCCACGCCGCGCGGCACTACGCGCAGGCGAAATGTGGGAAGACACCGCTTTCAAGCTCGAAGGATTGCTTCCGCCTCCACCCGGCACGTATGTGGCCATTCGCGACGAGCAGATGCGGCGATCCAAGCGCACCGCCCAAATCGAGCCGTTTCATCCGATCGCAGCAGGGCCGTTTCACGTGCTCGTTCCCACTATCGATTTTGCACGTGTGGCAGGCCGGCCGGAGAAGAAGAACCAATGACATGGGAAGTCTCGGTCATAATCCCCACTTTGCGGGAATGCGCCAATTTGGAACAACTGCTGCCGCGCCTCTTCCAGACGTTGGAACAGGCTGGGCTGGTGGGGGAAGTTGTTGTAGTAGACGACAACAGCCAGGATGGAACCGCTGAGCTTTGCAATCGACTGGCACACAATCACGCATTGAGATTGATCACCCGTCGCGACGAGCGCGGGTTGGCGTCGGCCGTGCTTCGCGGTCTGCAAGAGTCGAGAGGAGGCGTCTGCGTCGTGATGGACGCGGATATGTCGCATCCGCCGGAGGCGATCCCAGATCTGGTCGACTCGGCAAGTTCGCCATTTTGCGACGTGGCGATTGGCAGCCGATACACGCAGGGCGGAGCGGTCGATCCAAACTGGAGCCGGCTTCGCCGATGGAATTCAAGAGTAGCGACGTTGCTGGCCAGAGGGCTTACCAGCGCGGCCGACCCGCTGGCCGGCTTCTTTGCAATCCGTCGCGAAGTGCTATCGCGTGCGGTCGAGTTGAAGCCGCTTGGATATAAAGTGTTGCTGGAGCTGATCGTTCGCTGCGATTGCCGGCGGATTTTCGAGGTTCCAATTATGTTCCACGACAGAAAGCTTGGAGTCAGCAAGCTTTCGACGGGCCAGATCTGGCTCTATTTGCGCCATCTAGGCCGGCTCTATGTTGCTCAATTTAAGAGGCGAACGGCCACGCCCTCGGCACCGGTCGGGGCACCTCCCACAACCTCGCCGCGGCGAGAATCTGCCTAGCTCTTTCGGCGACAGGCTCGAATATCGGACGTTTACGGCGATCAGGCCGGACGCTAAAATCGTGGTTCAAGAAAAAAGGGGAGAGGTGGCTGAGTGGTCGAAAGCGCCGGTTTGCTAAATCGGTGAAGGGGTCACACCCTTCCGCAGGTTCGAATCCTGTCCTCTCCGCTTCCAATTACGGCCCTTCGCGGGGGTGTCCCGCGAGGGGCCGATTTCTTTTTGAAGGGCTCTTGCAGTTCAGTCTAAGGAACTCTAACAAACCGAAACGGGGGAACCGGACGCTAGCGCGTTCCGGCTGATTTGATTAGCCGGCGGGTGCTAGCCCCCGGTTTTGTTAAAGCTTCTAAATTACAAGCCGAACTCTACAGCTTACTGATTCCACGGCATTTTCGACAGCAGCATGCCCATTCCGCAGGTATTGCTGATTCCAGCGAACAGCAAGCCGGCTCCGACGAACCCCGAAAGCCCATAAAACGCCGGGTGGACCTGCCAGCCAAGGAGCACACCGCTCAAGACGAGCGTGCCGGCTACGATGCGCACCTGCCGCTCGAGCGAGATGGCTTTCTTGCCGCGAACCAACGGCAGCCCCGCCGCTGCGCAGGCCTGGGTCCCGCCTTCGACGTTTATAACGTTGGTATACCCTTTTTTGTGAAACTCTTCGCAGGCTTTTTGGCTGCGCCCTCCGAGTTGGCAAACGACATACAGCGGCTCGCCTGATTTACCGTTGCGAGCCCGCATAATGGCCTCGGGGTCGAGCTGGTCGAGCGGCACGTTGCGAGCAAACTCGACATGCGTATCACGAAATTCCAGCGGGGTCCGCACATCGATCAGGTCGCACGACTCGCCGGTCTGGTGCCGTTTGGCCAGCGCAGCGGGGGAAATCTGAGGTATACTCATAATTATAGCTTCCTTAAACGATACAGATTGGTTGTCTGGTAATTTAGGAGAAGTTCGGGAATCCTGGAACGCGAGCTTTGAAATTTATACGAACCACCTACTTTTCCCCAACTGAGAAACACGCTAAGCTAGCGAAACTTTGCGGCCTACCTAAGCTGCATAGATGGCATTTGCCGACCGGAAACGCCGGAGGTTTCGACCTTTTTGTACCCAGGAGGGGTGACCTCCATGAATGCATCGAGTTCCGGAACGTTCCTAAGTCGTGGCGATATTCGTCTACGAGCTACCCAGCATAGTAGCAGAGGAATTCTAGGCCGACTCTCGGTTGTGACTAGTAAAGCAGTGGTTCATTCGGTCTTCCTGGATGGAAGGCATCCGTAACGCATTGGTTTGGTTCCAAGATGTCTGAAACAAGATTACAGCGCAGTGTAACGACTTCCGTTGCGAAGAATCTGGCGACGACGACCAAGACGTCGCCGAAGATGATGTCGATCACGCCCCGGTGGCTGCTAAGCATGCTGCCGTGGGTCAATGTGCAGGGTGGCACTTACCGCGTGAATCGCACCAAGGTCGAGCTCAGCAAGGCCGAGCGGATCGAAGTGACGCAGCAAGATGGCGTCGCGTCGTTTCCGTCGGAGGCGCTTCGCAGCGTGCCCCTGTTCTCCCGTGTACCGGAGCCCGTGCTGGCCCAAATGGCGACCCGCTTTCGTAAGGAAGAAGTCTCGCTGGGAAATCCGCTTATTGTCGAAGGCGGCGACTTGAGCAAGTTTTTCATCATCGCTCAAGGGCAGGTGGAAGTCCTCTCCAAAGGCGTGCATGGCAGTGATTTGCGCATCGCGCTCCTTACAGATGGCGAGTTTTTCGGCGAAATCGACCTAGTTTCCGATAAGCCCTCCGACGTCACGGTAAGGACTACAACTCCTTGCGTTCTGTTAACGCTTTCTCGCAAAGATCTCGATGCGGTGCTGGCCGAGAACGCGAACCTTGGTGAGAACTTCAAAAAGGCGATCGCCGAACATCTCGAACTGCGGTCGACCGTCAATCGCTATGGCGAGCGCAACATCGACCTGGTCTCGGGCTTTGCGGAAAATGTAGAAATTCCCGAAACGTTTGTCGACTACTCGGCCCATCCGCGCGAGTACTCGCTATCGGCGATTCAAACCGTGGTGCGCGTTCATACGCGCGTGTCCGATCTCTACAACGGTCCCTACGATCAATTGGAAGAGCAGGTACGGCTGACGGTCGAGGGGATCAAAGAGCGGCAAGAGTGGGAGCTAGTCAACAACAGCAAGTTCGGCCTGGCCCACTCGGTCGACCCCGCGATGCGAATCAGCACCCGCTACGGTTCGCCAACTCCAGACGATTTGGATGAACTGCTGGCCTTGGTTTGGAAGAAACCGTCGTTCTTCCTTGCCCACCCGAAGGCAATCGCGGCGTTTGAGCGTGAATGCACTTGGCGCGGCGTTCCGCCGGTAACCATCAACCTGTTTGGCTTCCCCGTGATCACCTGGCGTGGGATTCCGCTGGTCCCCTGTGACAAGCTAGAGATGAAAAACCGCTACCACTCGAATCAGTGGTTTGGCACGACAAGCATCCTGCTGATGCGGATTGGCGAAGCGGATCAGGGCGTGGTGGGTCTGCATCAGGCCGGCATTCCCGGCGAGATCAGCCCGAGCTTGTCGGCCCGGCTCATGGGACTCGACAGCTTAGGCGTGGCTTCGTACCTCCTGACTCTGTACTCGTCGTGCGCGGTGTTGACCGACGACGCGCTGGCAAGTCTCGAAAATGTTGAGGTCGGTTATTACCACGACTACAACATGCGCGAACCTAAAAACTTCGAAGGCGGCTCGGGAATTTGAATTTAGGCAATTCTTTGACGAACATAACCATTAGCAGAAGGACCTGTAAATGTCTGACAGCTTATTACAACGCAGTGTAACGACCGCAGTTGCGAAGAATCTGGCGACGACGACCAAGACGTCGCCGAAGATGATGTCGATCACGCCCCGCTGGCTGCTGAGCATGCTGCCGTGGGTGCATGTGCAGGGCGGTACTTATCGAGTAAATCGCACGAAGGTCGAGCTCAGCAAGGCTGAGCGGATCGAAGTGGCGCTCACTAGCGGCGTGGCGACTTTTCCGCCAGAGACGCTACGCAGCGTGCCGCTTTTCTCCCGTGTGCCAGAATCGGTTCTCGCCCAAATGGCCGGGCGGTTTAAGACCGAAGAGGTTTCACTGGGCAACAAACTGATCGTGGAGGGTGAGGACCTCAGCAAGTTCTTCATCATTGCTCAAGGGCAAGTGGAAGTCCTCTCCAAGGGTGTGCATGGCAGTAATTTGCGGATTGCACTCCTTACGGAAGGCGAGTTCTTCGGCGAAACCGATCTGGTTTCCGATAAGCCTTCCGACGTAACCGTGCGAACGACCACGCCTTGCGTGCTGTTGACGCTGTCGCGAAAAGACCTGGACGCCGTGCTGGCCGAGAACGCGAGCCACAGCGAAGACTTCAAAAAGGCGATTACCGAACATCTCGAACTACGGTCGACCGTCAACCGCTACGGCGAGCGTAACATCGACCTGG
>CAZJWY010000184.1:0-10013 GCA_964549545.1 uncultured Planctomycetaceae bacterium
CGACTAACGGCCGCAGCAGAGGCCCGTTAGTGACGAACACCTGCCCCGCTTGCAGGCCGTCCCACCAGGCTTCAGGAGAATATTCATTGCCACAGAAGACATAGACCCGATTCGTGCCAACCGGGTTGTCGTTAAGGCCCGAGCCGCTGCCTGCCACGGGTGGAATGTGGAAACCACAGTTGAGGGCATGATAGTACACGGTTTCCGACCAACGCCCATTGCCGCGCGGGCCTGGGAAAAGGGCTTTGTCGCGCGGCCGACCATCCTTTTCGTCGTCGATCACGCCGTTGCGCAGCGAGTGGGAATTGATCAGCTCGATGCCATCCAGCTTGCCGCTGGCAAGCCATATGGGGAGATCCCAAGCATAGGGCGTGCGGGCGATGAAGTGGTCTTCAAACTCCAGCAGCGGCGAAAGCTCCTTGATGTCTTTTTTGTTGGCCGTGTTCTTTGCAGGTGGTTCGTTGTTGGGGGCGAAGTGGAGCGCTTCGGCACGGAGGATCAAAGGCAGATCGGCCTTCTTGCGCTGAATGTCGATGTCGCCGCCGAACCAGCCTTCGTTGGCCAGATTCGTGGCGCGTTTCATTTCGATTCGCTTGGCGCCTTGGGCATGGCGCTCGATTTGGAATTGGCCGCCTTGAGTCAGGTATTCGGGGCCGGCCTCCAACTCAAACGTGTAAGTGCCCGTGTTCAGAGGCAGGATGGCTTTGCCATCAATATAGAAGTGGCCGCCAAACTCGGCCGTGTTCGGCAGGTTCAATTTGACGGATCGCTTGTTGACCGCCGTGGGATTGGGATTGCGGCCGGCATACAAGTGCATCCGGGCAGCCATGGGCTGGCCGGTGGCGCTATCGACGATTTCGATCGTCAGTTCGCCGTCGGTTTGGCTCGGAGCTGCAATAACGATCGAAGGAAATGCGAGCATCAGGCTGGCAAATGTCGCCAGATCGAGGAAGGTGCGCCGGTTCATTGTTGGGCTTGCTCGTGATTAGCTGCGGAGGCTTGGTGTCTATTATTCAGTCTAGCATGAAGGTAAAACGGCCGATTTTGCAGTTCGGCCGAATCCCGTAGAATATAGGGCTATGGACCAACGAGCTCGTGATTGATGGATTTCGATGGCACAAGATCATTACGCCACACTCGGTGTTTCGCGGACTGCCTCGGCAGAGGAAATTCAGAAAGCGTATCGTAAGCTTGCGCGCAAATACCATCCGGATATGAATCCGGACGACGCTACGGCAAAGAAGAAATTCCAAGAAGTTCAGTCGGCGTTCGAGGTGCTCAGTGACGCGGACAAGCGTAAGCGCTACGACCAGTTTGGCAACGATTTCGATCCGTCGGCCGCCGGTGGGCATCCAGGCGGGTGGCGATATACGTCGAGCGGTGGTCCTCAAGGACAGCCGTTCGACATCAACGACTTGAACGATTTGTTTGGCGGAGGGGGCGAAGCAGGGGGTGGTTTTGCCGACATCTTCAGGCAGTTCAATCGGGGGCGGAGTGGCCCCCGACGCCCGCAGCGTCCTGCGGCCGAACGCGGCAGCGATCTTCGACACGAGCTTACCATTCCGTTCGCTTCTAGCGTCTTGGGGGGCGAGGCGGCCCTTACGGTCCAGCGGCAGAATGGGGATCTGGAAACGATCCAAGTAAAGATTCCCGTCGGTATTGAAGATGGCAAGAAGATTCGACTGCGCGGGCAGGGCGAGCCGGGCGCGGGGGACGGACCGGCGGGAGACATCCTACTGACGATCCGCGTAAGCCCTCATCCATTTTTCCGCCGAGCGGGAACGCGGCTGGATGTGCGCGTTCCCATCACATTGGCCGAGGCGGTGCAGGGGGGCACGATCGACGTGCCAACGCCGCATGGAACCATTTCGCTGAAAGTGCCGCCGAATACATCGAGCGGCAAGCGACTGCGAATCAAGGGACATGGCGTCCGGCCCGCCAATCAGCCGCCGGGCGATCTGTTCGCGGAGATCGAGATCGAGTTGCCGGAACGCCTGACGGAAGAAGAGCGCAAGCAACTGGCCGAAATCTCTAGCCGTCATCCGCAAAATCCGCGATCGGAGCTGCGATGGTAGGCGGAGTGTATACATTCGTAGCTGTCAGCTCCTGGTTGATCGCGACTCAGCAGGCGGGCGACGCCGTGTTCGAGCGGCTTGACCCGCCTCGCCGGGCAGCCGTGGTGATGGCGTTATTGGGACTGACGCTGGTTGGCCTGTTCCTGATAACGTTTATCATGGTCGGTGGTCATTGGGCTCGGCGATTGGCTCGGCATCGTCCTGGTCAGCGTCTGCTTAACGCGAATGGGGGTAGGTCGGGCGGAACGCCGACCGCACCGCAGGAAACTCCGGCGAGCCTGAAAACTGATGACACCGTTTTGTTGGAGAGAACCTCCAAGGAAACAAAGGTTGAGCCGTGAAAGCTGGTGGTTCAGAGCCTTGCGGCAAGGGAGGCCAGCGATTTCCGAAGCCTGCGCGACTATTGCGAGCGAGCGAATTCGAGCGGGTGTTTCAGGATCGCAATTCGGCTGCGGATGCTTGGGTAATTTTGTATGGTGTTCCGAGCGAAGCAGGGCATGCGCGGATTGGCTTGACGGTGTCGCGAAAAGTGGGCGGCTCGGTGGTGCGGAATCGATGGAAGCGTTTGCTGCGCGAGGCTTTTCGGCAAACACAGTCGCAGCTTCCGCGGTTGGATTTGGTGTGTGTCGTTCGTGGCCAGGCGCCACCGACGCTCATGCAATTGCGTGAGTCGCTGATTGCGTTGTCTGGCTGTGTGCAGGCTCGGGTGGATCGGCGGGTCCAATCGCGTAAGGGGAGGCGTCCGTGAGTCGGCTGGGGCGTATGATCTGGCTTCTGCCGGGTTTGCTATTGGTCTTCGTGGCGCGTGTTTATCAATGGACGCTAAGCCCGCTGATAGGCCCCAAGTGCCGCTTCGAGCCGTCGTGCAGTAATTACTTCATCCAAGCGGTGCGCAAATACGGGGCCGTGCGGGGCTTGTGGCGTGGAATCAAGCGAATCGCGAGGTGTAACCCGTTTCACCCAGGGGGATTCGATCCGCCCTGATGCTTTGTCAGAGCTTAAATTTCGGATTAGCTGGCAGGCGCGAGCCCACGGTTTATCCAGGAAAAACCGGGAGCTAGCTCTGCGGCTGATTTGCCCAACCCGAATCTTTTACTACCGTGACAGAGCATCGTGTTGGTGTTTTTGGAATTCATCTGGTCGGTACGTTCCGGACCGCGTGGCGGTCCGGCTACGGGTTCCAAATTTGAAAATCACCAACCACGAGTAATTTTTGAGCGCCAGCAGTGCTGGCAATTGTCGGTTACTTGTGCAAGAGGCAACTTATTCGATGTTCCGCCTTGACCCTAACCAGCTTTGCCACTACTCTCCGGCCGCTTGGATAAAAGACCGGCGACGGGTGAGTTATTTCACTTAATCAAAACGGCCGGGAATTCAAGGGAAAAGGCCGCGCATGACGCGTGGCGCCACTCACGCAAGTGTGGTGTGAGGGAATGAACATCGGCGAGGGAGCGCTCAAGTGACGCGTCGAACTACGAACGACTCCGCCCTGGGCGGATTGCGATTCTTAGCCGCCGCCATTGTGCTCTGCGGGTGCAGCGGACCTATTCTGCGACCGCAGAGTCCCGAGGCGCGCGTCGATATGCCGATTGCGCCTGATGTGAAGTACGTTTCGGAATTCACGCATCCGTTTGGGATGAATTACGTCAAGCTCGAGTCGGTTTCGTTGGTAACAGGATTGGTGGGCACTGGCTCGGATCCGCCTCCGACTCCCCAGCGCGCGGCGTTGCTCGATGAGATGAAGCGTCATGACGTTGCGAATCCGAACGAGGTTTTGGCGTCGGGCGCGACCTCGATGGTATTGGCTCGGGCGTTTTTGCGGCCCGGCATTCAGAAGGGCGACCGCTTCGATGTCGAAGTGCGGGTTCCGACCCAGAGCGAAACCAAAAGCATTCGCAATGGTTGGCTGCTTGAATCGCGATTAACGGAAATGGCGGTCCTTGGGAACGCGATCCATGAGGGTAATGTCCTCGGCATAGCCCGAGGGCCAGTTTTGGTTGATCCCTCGGCGGACCCGAAAAAAGATCCGGCCTTGGCGACGCGCGGCATCATTCTGGGCGGGGGCGTGGCGCTCAAGTCTCGGCCACTTGGCTTGATGATCAATCACGAACATGAGTCCGTGCGAAATAGTCAGGATATTGCCAGCGCGATCAATCGTCGTTTCCATACATTTATCGATGGTCGGCGGCAAGGCGTCGCGACGCCGAAGACAAGCGAATTCATTGATGTCGTGATTCATCCGCGGTACAAGGAGAATGTCGCGCGTTACATGCAGGTATTGCGAAACGTGACGATCAACGAATCGCCTACATCGCTCCAATCACGCATCCTGTTCCTCGAACAACAGTTGAACGATCCGCTGACTTCGGCCAGCGCGGCGTTGCGGCTCGAGGCGATCGGCGACGATCAAGCCCGCGAAGTTTTGCGGCGCGGGCTTATTGTGAATGATCCAGAAGCCAGATTCTACGCGGCCGAAGCACTGGCGTATCTTGACGAGACATCTGCGGTCGAGGTTTTGGCACAAGTCGCGCGCGATGAACGGGCCTTCCGCGTCAACGCGTTGGCGGCGCTGAGTGCGATGGATGACGCTACCGCACATGACGCGCTCGCTTCGCTCTTGGAAGTGAAGAGCGCCGAGACGCGGTACGGAGCCTTCCGCTCGTTGTGGGCCATGAATCCTCGCGATCCGCTGCTGCACGACGAAAATATGGGCAACGAGTTTCATTACCATGTGCTCGATGTGCCTGGGCCGGACATGGTCCACGTGACGGGCAGCCACTTGCCGGAGATCGTTTTGTTCGGCAAGGAGCAGAGGTTCAAGATGCCGCTGATGCTGGACGCGGGGAAAACGATCCTCGTGAACGGGATGAATGGCGATGGGGTTACCATCAGCCATTTTGCTCCAGGCACGGAGCCGAAGCAGATTGTGGTCGAGCCGCGAGTAGACGACGTGATTCGCGCGATTGTGTCGCTGGGCGGCACGTATCCGGATGTGGTGCAGGCTTTGCAGCAAGCGAAATCCGACGGTGCTTTGGTGGGCCGTTTCGAAGTGGATGCTTTGCCGCAGTCGGGCCGCGAGTACGATCGACCTGAAGAAGGCGTGCCCGCTGAAAACGGCGATTCGGCCGCTTTTGCGACAGCGACAGCAAGTGGCTCGGAGAAGGCGATCGAAGTCGCGACGCCGACGCCTGAACTGTTTGGCAGACAGAAATAACCAGCAGGGAGCAGCGAGCGAAGAGCAGGGAGCCATACAGAAGTTCGAGTTCTACTGCTTGCTCCCTGCTCCTCGCTCCATGCTCCCCGCTCATCATGCTCAAAGCCCTGGAACTTTTCGGCTTTAAGAGCTTCGCGGATAAGACGCGGTTTGAGTTTCCTAGTGGAATCAGCGTCGTCGTTGGGCCCAACGGGTCGGGCAAGTCGAATGTTGTCGACTCTCTGAAATGGGTGCTCGGCTCTCAGAGCGCCAAATCGTTGCGTGGCAAGGAAATGACAGACGTCATTTTCAACGGCTGCGCATCGCGGGGGCCGGCAGGGACGGCCGAGGTTACGCTGACGCTCGACAACTCCGAAGGTCGGTTGCCGATCGATTCGAAAGAGGTTTATGTTTCGCGGCGCGTCTATCGCAGCGGCGAAGGCGAGTATTTGATCAATCGCCAGCCGTGCCGGCTGCGAGATGTCCGCGAACTGTTGGTCAGCACGGGCATTACGACCGAAGCGTATTGCATCATCGAGCAGGGAAAGGTGGATGCCCTGCTGCAATCGTCGCCCAAGGACCGGCGCGTGATTTTCGAGGAAGCAGCGGGGATCAGCCAGTTTAAGATCAAGAAGGCGGCTGCCGCGAGGCGGATGGAGCGGGTTGAGCAAAACCTGCTCCGGCTGTCGGATATCGTAGACGAAGTTGAAAGCCGGTTGCGGAGCGTGCGGCAACAAGCCGGGAAAGCGAGGCGATATCGAGAGGCGACAGAGCGGTTGCGGCAACTTCGCACCGAGGTGGCGCTCGTTGACTGGCGCGCGCTGACCAAACAACTGGCTAGCCGTGAAGCGCAACTTACCGAGCTACGGAAGCGAATCGACGAACAGCAGGCGGAGCTCGAAGGGGTGGATGCGGCCGAGCAGGAGATCGAGCGGCGAATCGAGGCGGTTACCCAGCAAATTCGTGAGTTCGAGGCACAGGCCTCAACCACCCGGGAACAATTGGCAGCTCGGCAAGCCACGTTGGAAAATCAGCAGGCTCGTCAGCTAGAGCTGCGGGAGGAAACGGCCCGAATTCGTGAGCAGCTCGCTGGGATGAGCGGGCAGGGGGCCTCGACGGATGATCGGTTCCGAGATGCCGAGCAGCAGTTGGCTGCTGCCCAAAGTGAGTTGGAGGAAGCTAGCGCCGAGTTTGCGGCGCAAGTTAGTCGGGCGGAGCAGGCCGAGCAAGCGCTCAGGGCGGCGGTTGCTGCCCAGCATCCGTTGCGTGAGGAGTTGGCCGCGCTTGGTCGTGCCGCGGCGGCGTTTAAGGATCAGATCGCCAAGCTCGAAGAGGAACTGCCACGGGCTGTCGCCGACTTCGAGCGGCTTCGAGCAAAGGTTGCGGAGCTAGCCGAACAGCGTGACAATCTGTCTGCCGAGCTGGTGGAATTGCAGAAAGTGGAATCAGAAGTTGCCGCGCTGGTGGAACAGCATCGTGGGCAGCTTGCCAATGCTGAGCGGCGGCTGAGCGAGGTTCGCCGCGAGTTCGCTCGGGCTGATCTGCATCATCGCCGAACCGATGGCCAACTGACGCGCGTTCGCGAACGGATCGCGGTGCTCACCGAGCTTGAAGATCGGCTGGAAGGCCTCGGCACGGGCGTGCAGGATGTGCTGAAGGCGACGGCGAGCGCGCCGGGCGAGCTGGCCGGACAAGTGCATGGCGTGGTGGCGGACCTGTTTCATGTGGATGTCGATACGGCGTCGCTCGTGGAGGTGGCGTTGGGCGAGCGGACGCAATACGTGGTCGTGTCGACGGGAAAACCGCTGCTCGATTGGTTGGAGGGGCACCCTGTGCGGGTGGCAGATCGCGTCGGTTTTTTGGCGCTCGATAGCCGTCATATCGTGACGGCGCTGGATCATGTCGATCTTTCGGCCGAGCCTGGCGTGATGGGGAGAGCCGATCAGTACGTTGAGACGGCGGCCGAATTTCAGCCTTTGGCGAGGCGCCTGCTGGGGCGCACGTGGCTTGTCGATCGGCTGTCGACTGCGCTGCAATTGTCGCAAGGAACTGGGCGTGGATTGGAATTCGTGACGAGCGACGGCGAGTTTTTGGCCACCGATGGGACATTGATCATTGGTCCGAGGCAAGCGGCTGCGGGGATGTTGTCGCGACGCAGCGAATTGCGGGCTTGCCATGAGCGCGAGCGTGATCTGGAAAGTCAACTAGCCGACCAAGCGGCTACACTTGCTTGTTTGGATAAAGAGCGAAGCGAGCAAGAAGCCCTTGTGGCGTCATCGGTTTCTGCATTTACCGCGGCCTCGGGGAAACTCTCCAGCGCCCATCGACAGGCCGTGGCTTTTGCGGCCAAGGTCGATCATCTGACTCAAGAGTATGACCGTTACAGCAAAGAACGTCAGCAAACGGATGAGCGAATCGTGGCGATTCGGGCGCAGATCGAGTCGAGCGGCGAGGACCAAATTAAAAATCAGGAAACGGTTAGCCACCTGGAAGCGCAGCTCGCGGAAGGCGAGAAGCAACTGTCGCTGCATGAAGCCGAGCACGACCGCGAGCACGCAGCGGCGACAGAGCAAAAAATCGTGGTGGCGCGGCTAGAGCAGCGCGTGGAAATGTTGCGGCAGCAAATGGAGCAGGCTTTGCGCAGCCAGCAGGAGCGCGATCAATTGCTGGCGGAGATGCGTGGACAGCTTGCCGCGCGCGAGGCTCAGATGGTCGAACTGGACGAGGCCTTGCGGGCGATTCAACAGGACCTGGGCGAATTGTTGGCCACCAAGGAGCGGCATGCCGAGGAGTACGCCGTGCATGCGGCGGCAGGTGAAGCTGTGCGCCGCGAGCGGACGGCCTTGCTGGAACAACTTCGTTCCCGCCGCGATCAACTGACCGCTTTGCAGGCGCAGCAGCACAAAGTCGAAGTGACCACGACCCGCTTGCAGCATGAGCGGCAAACGCTGGCCGAGCGAATGCACGACGATTACGGCATCAACTTGGAACAAGCGGGGAGCGGTGAGCAAGGAGCAGGGAGTCAGAAATCCGATTCAGAAAATTTACTCCCCGCTTCCCACTCTCCGCTCCCCGCTTTCGATCGTGAGGCGGTCGAGCAAGAGATCGGCCAACTGCGCGAGCAAATCAACAACATCGGCGCGATCAATTTGGAGGCGCTTGATGAGTTGGAGCAAATTGAAACGCGATTCGAGAAGCTGTCGGGGCAGTATCGTGACTTAGTCGAGGCCAAGGCGTCGCTCGAGCGGATCGTGCAGCGGATCAATGTGGATAGCCGGCAACTGTTTTTAACGACACTTGAAACAATTCGCGGGCACTTTCAGGAGCTGTTTCGCCGGATGTTTGGCGGCGGCGAGGCGGACATTATCGTTGACGAAGCCGAGGATATCCTGGAAAGCGGCATCGAGATTGTCGCCAAGCCGCCGGGTAAGGAAACCTGCAACATTGGGCTGTTGTCGGGCGGCGAAAAGACGTTGACTTGCGTCGCGCTGTTGCTAGCGGTATTTCGCAGCAAGCCAAGCCCCTTCTGTATTTTAGATGAAGTCGACGCGGCACTGGATGAGGCGAACATCGGCCGGTTTGTGGCCGTTCTGCGCGAGTTTCTCTCGTTCACGCAGTTTGTCGTGATCTCGCACTCGAAGAAGACGATGGCCGGGGCGGACACGATCTACGGCGTCACGATGGAGGAATCGGGGGTGTCGAAGCGCGTGTCGGTGCGGTTTGAGGATGTGAGCGAGGATGGGCATATTTCGCCGGCGGCGCTTGTGGCCAAAGAATCCGCCAGCAATGCTGCTGAAGGAGAGGGTTCGGACAACCCAGTGCCGGTTCGTCGTGCTGCCTAAAGCAGCAAAAAATTGCCGCCGCGCTTTTGTCACGCTGGCGCGCCCCGTTTGTGAAAAAAGAATGAGATTTCGTGGTGGTAACCGATCTACCGCTACGCCATGCATAAGCTTCACAATCCATTCTGCCGGCAAGACTATTGAAACTTTCTAAAGTTGATCGGCCGGTCTAATCGAAAGTATCTATCGGATAGGCTGTCTTGCCATGCGCCGCGGCAGGCTGACCCGGTCAGAATGTTGCGGTTAAATCTTGACGGTACCGGTTATCCGGTGCCGATAAGGCGGTAAGACGGCACGCAGGGGGGAGCCTGCCAACGTTAGTCCCACCTCAGACTTTGCGCTGAGCGTGTGGCCGATGAGCCAAACCAGATTTGGTGACCGGTCTGCGCACAGTGGTAAGCGTCTTCCTGCACGTCCGCGGCCTGCTTCTACGCATGAACTGCGTAGTTAGCTGGCGGGTTCGGTTAAACCGTTTTTTCCGGTAGTGACGGGCTGGTTAGTCCACTTTGGAAAAATCGAACGGTTTTGACCGATCTCCGCCTGCACTGCTAGCCGATGCCACAAGTAACCCAGGAGCGGATCAGAAGGACCTGAGCCGACCCAACGGGGAAGCTGTTAGTAGTTAGCTGTTAGCTATTAGCCAGAGCGAACAAATGCCTGGCCAAGAGCTAATAGCTAATAGCTGGTAGCCAACCCAATGCCCGACCCAGGCATTTGCCAAGTAGCCCACTGCGAGAGCGTAAGGGAAGCGCGTGGGAAGCCAAAGCAAGTGCATAGCATATTTACCGATCGGCCGCGGCGATCGTCGCATAACGCGGCCGGTGACTCAGCGGACACTTAGCGTTTTATAATTGGAGAGCCCGATGAAGGTCTTTACTACTGGTCAGGTCGCGAAGATCTGCAAAG
>CAZJWY010000185.1:0-9927 GCA_964549545.1 uncultured Planctomycetaceae bacterium
ATTCCAGGAGACGTTATGCTAGCCCTTGACGCCTTCCCGTGGACAGACCACTAGCCCGTGTTGACATTCACGTCGCAAGTGGTTTGCTTAGAATGACTTAAATAAAATCCATCCCAAATCACTATGGGCTAGTCGCTTCTTGCTTAAAGACTATGCCAGTCATCATACTGTTTCGGTTCCAAAGACTCAAACGACCCGCGCTGAGCAAATTTCCGCCTCTTACGACGCGATTTCTTCTTAAATCCCCAGCTTCTTGAGCGTGTTCGACCAAGACGAAGTAAACCGGCGCATGATCGGAATCCCCTTTCCCTAAAGCGTTTTTTCTGACTCGGCGCGCACCCCGAACCCAAGATCCAAAGACCTGAAATCCAATCGCCTACGTAGCTCGAATCACTACGCGAAAATACCGACAAGACCTAGCTTGGCTGGACGCAAGACCAGCCGAACCTTCGGTGGTAAATAACAATCCACCCTATTGGCGAAACTACCACCAGGGGAGTGTTCTAAAACTCCCTTAGCGATTTGCAACTACTTATTCGCGAAACTCGACAAAAATATTTCGGCCATGAAATAGGTCAAATGCGCAGTCTGTGTCGACCGAACCCCACCCAAAATAGCGCCGGTCCACGCCTCGAAAAGTAGAATTTCAACTGCGCCGCCCAACTTCCCCCTTGTTTTTGGCCGCTCAATCATATATGTTCATTTGTATAGATACCCACTGCACAGCGAAACTAGCGAACGCGGCCCACGATGCCACCAGCATCCGCCGCCGAAGCGGTTTCGCCTGTTCTTTGAAAATTTGTGAATGGCCTTCGGCTGTCAGCTTTCGGCTCTCGGCCAGATGCGCTCCCGTCGCGCGCCAAACTCGTGTGGCATGTACTGACGCTCTGGGAAGGGCGTGGACCTGCGAGCTTTGCCTATCGCGCTCTTCGAGAACTCAAAACGCGCCATCCCATTGGCCCAATTTTCCGACATCCTCGAATGGCTCCGACCAACTGCGCAAAATCCTCACCCAGAATTTTGCGCAGTTGCCTGCTTGAGGCGCCAAAGGGATGCAAGTGCGAATTTCGTGTCGTCTCGCCGCCGCGAGTCGACCCTGACGATCTCCCCTGCGACTCTTCGCTTTATGGAGCAATGACGGTAATCTAATTCCCGGTGCCCTCATTTACCTGAATGCGCTCAGTCGACAGACCGTTTTGCGAAGGCAAAACCGCCCGTCGTCTCTGACATCGAGGCATCGACCGGATTGCTAGAAATGCGTCAAATCGCCGCCCAAGTGGAATTTCTCCCCATTTGGGTGGAAAAATGTCGCTTCCCAATCAGGAATCATGGGCTAGGCATGTTTCTACGGTGCGCGGTAGCATTTGCCTCACTAGGTCTTTGGACGAGACCGCTGATCCCTGCCTACCATTTTGCACCTAATGCGTCTCGGCGTTTTCCTTCCAAATTGGATCGGCGATGTCGTAATGGCAACGCCTGCATTGCGAGCAATGCGCAAGTTGGTCGGTGACGAGGGGCGGCTCGTTGGAATCATGCGACCCTATGTCGCCGATGTGCTGGCCGGCACCGGCTGGCTTGATCAACAGATCATTTACGACAAGCCTCCGCACCGGTGGGGAGTCGCTAGCCGGGAAGTCCACAACTCGCTGCGTACGGCGAAGCTCGACCGAGTGATTCTCCTTACTAATTCGTTCAGCACGGCATGGCTCGCGTGGCGTAGCGGCGCGCGAGAGCGGTTTGGTTATAGAGGCCAAGCGCGATCATGGTTGCTCACGAAATGCTTCGAGCCGCAGACGCGCGATGGCAGACTACTTCCGACGATCGACTCTTACAGACTGTTGGCCGAGGCCGCCGGTTGCGGGCCCACCACGCCGGTCATGGAGCTCGCCACGACGGCCGACGACGAGGCCGCGGCCGACGACGCTTGGAAGAAACTGCAATTGCCGCCCGGCGAACGCGTTGTCGTCCTGAACTCGGGGGGAGCGTACGGTGCGGCCAAGCAGTGGCCGAACGAGCACTTTGCCGAGCTTGCCCGACGAATCGTGAATGCAGGGCAACATTCCGTACTGGTCAATTGCGGGCCGGCGGAGCGAGATATTGCCCGCGCTATTGTCGCCCAGGCCGATGACGCGCGTGTCATTTCGCTAGCCGAGATCGAGCAGCTGCCGCTAGGACTATCCAAGGCCTGCTTGCGCCGGTCACGGCTGGTGGTAACGACAGACAGCGGCCCGCGATTTTTTGGAATCGCGTTTCGGCGACCGGTTGTTACGCTTTTTGGGCCTACGAGCCCCGTATCGACCAAGACGCATTACGATGCCGAGCGGTGCGTTACGTTATCGCTCGACTGCCAACCATGCATGGCGCGGGAATGTCCGCTCGTGCATCATCGCTGCATGCAGGATTTATCGGTAGATCAAGTCTACCGTGAGGTACAACAGACCTTGAACACAACCGAATGGTCTCCGCCAGCCAAGTCACTTGCTCTGTCGTGATTGACGACCGACTCGCAGGTTGCCCACGGTTGATATCTGTGGTTTGGAAACGTCTGAAATCTCTTCTCGCATTGGCCTCACGACCCGTCCCACGACGACAGTTCTGGGAGAATCATCGTAGACTTGCCGCTCGACGCATACAGACGCAATCTCCTCCCAGGCAAAAGGCAGAGTGCCCGAAGTCTTATACCAGGTCCGGCCTCGGCCTGCCGAGCGACTGGAGGCGGTATCACCGGGCGTGCGCATGAAACAAAAATACTCTGCATCGGCCGGCAATTCGTTGACTGCCTGGGGCCAATCGAGCTCGGTAATTGAATCGCCATAGTAATAGGCAAAGCGATGTTCGATAGGGCTAAAGCTCACCAAATTGGCATCGGGTGGAAGTTGATGGCGCAACTTGGCAATGTTATTGGTCGGGTCGATCCAGCGGGCGAGGTGAACGTTGACGACAAGACCTGCCGCCGCGATTCCAGCTACCGTTGCAATCGCCCCGGCAGCGATTAGAGGAGTGGATTGGTGAGGACGTCGATAAGCGTGCCACATCCCGAAAGCAGCGAGCGTTGTCACGGTCGCAAAAGCAACGCCGAAACCCGTCGGTTGGTAAAACCGCTGAGACGGCTCCTGCATTAACAAACAAGCAATACAGATGACCACACCGGCACCTACAATCAGCGTTCCCCACAACAACAAGAACTGATGCCAGGCACGACGAGGATAGGTGCCAATCGCAGCCGCAGCGCACCGCTCGATCACCAATCCAATGAGAACCGCAACAAGCGGATAAATCGGCATGAAGTAGCGACCGCGCGCTCCGGCAGCCAACCAAACCGTGGGATAGGCCACGAGAATGGCGGTGGCCAGAAACGTAAGCACCACATGCTGGTCGGCGAGTAGCAGCCGCGTCTCGCGCTTGGCAAGAGTTACCAGAATGAGTGACCAAGGTAGCAAGCAAGCAAACGTTTCGGCAGGATAGCTCACTATGTGTGCGAGAAATCCCCCAAGCTGGAAACGGTCGCCAGCCAAGCCAGACCAGATTGCCATGACGGCAGACCAATCGGTTGCAAAATAAAACGGGACTTGCCAGATGGCGATGATTGCCACGAATACAGTGGCGCCAACCGCGTACTGCCAACTGAGCAAGTAACGCCAGTCGAATCGAACGGCGAGATACATTCCCGTGATGACGACGAAATAGACCGGAGCTTGTGGGCCCTTCACAAGAGCCGCCAAGCCCGCCAAGGCGAAACCGATCATCCAAACCACAAGAGGTCGCCAACCCTGCATGTAACCTACATGCCAAACCAGCAGCGATGCGGCAACCAACAGCGCGAACAATGCCTCGGATTCGCCATGACGACCGATTTGCAATACCTGGCCGAAGGTAGCGTAAGCAATCGCGGCAACAGTCGCGGCTGTAACCGACGCAAAGACGCGGGTATAGCAGTAGACCAGTACGGACGTCAAAACGATGGCGATCACGCTAGGCAGACGAACCGCCAGCGCATCCACCTCGCCACACAGCCACCCGGCGACGGCCATCGTCCACATGGTCATCGGCGGACGCTCAGGAAAAATGTGGCCTTGTTGGCGCGGCACGAGCCAGTCGCCAGTTGCGAGCATTTCGCGAGCCCCCGTCGCCCAGCGTGTTTCTTCACCAACCAAGGGTTGCAGGCTCAGCCGTACGCCATAGATCGCTGTCACGAACAGCGTCAACAAAACAATCGCAATCAGATCATCGCGACGCCCCCAATAGGTCGCCGATGCAGGTGCCGCGCTGGCAGCGTTCTCGCGCATAGGCCGAAAAGGTGGGACGGAAATCGAAGGGCAGGGCAGGGGCCAGAACGATAGCTGATCTACCAAACCGTCACAAGCCCGGCAACGCTAGCATTCCCATAACACCGAGAGCGACATTGCACGCGACAGCGAAGAGCCGTATTGTCCATGCCACCTGCCTCCCCCCACCTCACCTCTCTTACCGAAGGCGCTGCCGATTTGTTGCGATGGCTCAATCGATAAACAACGGTGAGCGCGACGAGACGTTGATCGTCATCCCCTGTTTCAACGAGGCTCTCCGGCTGCGTTCAGAGGAATTCGTCGCATTTTTAGATCAAACGGCAAACGTCACCTTGATGTTCGTCGATGATGGCAGCACCGACGATACGCCACTCGTATTGGAACAGATGCGCCGGCGGTGCCCGCGTCAGGTGTGTACGCTTCGGTTGGATAAGAACATGGGAAAGGCCGAGGCAGTGCGCCAGGGTATTCAAGTTGGTCTGCAACGACGGCCCGCACTGATCGGCTATTGGGATGCCGATCTGGCAACACCTTTGAACGCGATCCCACGGTTTGTCGACCTTTTGCAAACGCGGCAGGAACTTAAGCTCGTCATGGGTAGTCGCGTTGCACTATTAGGACGTCGCATTCGCCGCAGCCCGTGGCGGCATCTTGCCGGGCGAGCGTTCGCCACATGCGCCTCATTCGCCCTGGGACTACCAGTATACGACACACAATGCGGCGCGAAGCTGTTCCGTGTCACTCCGTCGACGCGAGAGTTGTTCTCACAACCTTATGAATCGCGTTGGGTGTTCGATGTCGAGATACTGGCTCGAATGCTCGCCGCCGATCGTAACGAGACCAACCGTCCGAATTGCAATTCGATCTACGAATGCCCGCTGGAAGAATGGCAAGATATTGCCGGCTCACGGCTGCGGATGAGCGACTTCCTCGTGGCCGCTGCTGATCTTGTGACCATCTATTGGTCCTATCGTCGGCCGAGAAGGTGGTCCGCAGTCTCGCTGCCGTTGATGGAAAAAAGGCTTTCCAATCGTATGCCCCAGGCCCGCAAAGCAGCTTAGGAACGGCTCAATAGTAACTTCCCGATTTTCAGAATCAGAATAACCACGGGGACACGGAGGGCACGGAGAAGATATCCAGGAGGAATAGGAACACTAACCTTCACTAATTCCCGCTAATATCAACTATCAAAGAAGAGGCTATTTCCGCCTCATTCTTGATTCTGATGGATGAGCGTAGATCAGTGATGATTCGTGTTCCCCTCTCTCTTATTTCCGTCTTCTCTGTGTCCTCTGTGCCTCCGTGGTGAATCTCAATTGCCGAAGTTATTTTTGAGTCATTTCTTAGACGAGTGCCATCATGGACGCGACACTTTACGACGAGCTTTATCGGGTAGAAGAAACACATTGGTGGTTTCGCGCTCGACGGCAGATTGTTTGGTCACTCGTAGAGCGATATGCGCCGAAGGTAGAAAATCGGCGTTTGCAAATCTGCGAACTTGGTTGCGGCACGGGCGGCAATCTGGCCGACGTTCTGGATCAGCACGATGTGGTGGGTGTCGAGTGCTCTCCGCACGCGTTGGATTATGCGCGGCAACGGTTGGGAAATCGCGTTTGCTACGGCCGACTGCCAGACGAAGTCGACCTCCCGCCGACGAGCTTCGACGTAGTTCTCATGACCGACGTGCTGGAGCACATCGAGGATGACCGTGCATCTGTAGCGGCCGCTTTACATCTATTGCGGCCAGGCGGAATCGTGGTCGCGACGGTACCCGCGTATCAATGGCTTTACTCGCCGCGTGATGCACATCACCATCACTTTCGTCGTTACAGCAAACAACAATTCGCGGCACTGTGGCCAACCGAGCGGACCGAAGAACTCCTCCTAAGCCACTACAACACGCTCCTCTTCCCACCAGCAGCGATCATGCGTCTGGCGAGCAAGCTGCTATCAGAACGCACAAGCCCGGGCGACCTCACAACCCCGCCACGCTTCGCCAACTCGCTTCTCGCCGGCACAATGAGCAGCGAGGCCAACCTGCTTGGTCGCGTACCGCTGCCGTTTGGGTTGTCGCTGGTGGGAGTGGTAAGGAGAAGTTGTTGTAACGGCGCGTTTTCCCACCGGCGAGCGGCCTAACTTCCTTAACTGGACTTAAATATCGCCGGCATATTAAAATTGGGGCATGAGTCACACTATTCCCGCAATTTTCGAAGCAGGCGTATTCCGACCGCTGCAGCGGGTCGAGTTGGCGGAAGGCACACAGGTCGAAGTGCAGATGCCTGTAGGCTCTGGCCGAGAAGTTAAGGACGAGTTGTCTTCGGAAGCGCTCGCAAGCCAGCAAAAAGAGATCGCTGAGATGTTAGCGGAAATTGAAAGTCTACCAATTCGAGAACCGGATGATGGCTTTTCGGGCGTGGACTTCCACCTGCTCAAGTTCGATTTCCCATTGGCGGGCAAGCTCGGCGATTGATTCAGCACCGTCGCCCAAACGCTGCGCGGCGTATTGACGGAAGCTTTCGAGATCGGTCAGGGATACGGACATGGTTGGCTCGGATGAAAAGGACTGCCTGCCCGCAATTATACCACCTCGACGCGGCGGAGTGGAAATCCCGTTTCTGAGCGGAGTTTATTAGCCCGCGTCGCGTCAGCAAACCGCGAAGCACTCTACCCGCGCGCACCGTCGACCCGAAACGGGTCGGCTATATAGCCCGGCCATTCTGGTCGGTGCTTGTCGGTTGGCTGGCCTGAATACTGACGGCGGGATTTAAGGAACTCTAACAAAACCGAAACGGGGGAACCGGACGCTAGCGCGTTCCGGCTGATTTGATTAGCCGGCGGGCGCTAGCCCAATGCCGCTTACTTTGTTTTAAGGGCGCTAGCCCCCGGTTTTGTTAGAGAGGTGCGCCGCATGCGTCCGCCGAAGAAGGCGAGGCCGAGGAGCAGGAGTGTGCCGGTTGTTGGTTCGGGGACTGGGGCGGCGGTAGTGTTGGATGCGGCGGATGCGGCGACGGTCTGGCCGAAGTGGCTGCGCCAGATGGCGTAGTCTTGGTCGTCGACCACGCCATCAAGATTGCCGTCGGCGTGGAGGTCGACGCCGGACTGGCCGGCGAGTTTTTTGTAGACCACGTAGTCGGCGGCATCGACGATGCCGTCGAAGTTGTAGTCGCCGCTGAAGCGGCCGGAGTAGAGCTTGGTGATTTGGATGCCATAGTCGTTCTCGGGATCGCTATTGTCGAACCACTGGGTGTCGGCCGCGCCGAGGAACAGGTGGGTGGCCCCGGCGGGGACGCGGACGAGAACGCCTTCGGGAGTAACAGATTGCGAGGGAATCCAGAAGTCGCCCTCGATATCGTTGGCCGGGTCGCTCACGATGGGGGAAATCGCGCCTTCTGTCACGCTGAGCGCTCCGGGGACGCGGTTTGCGACCGTTTTGTCCAACAGTTCGCCGCTGCTGCTGAAGACGCCGAAGATGTCGCGGAGGGTGCCGTTGCCATAGGGACCGGGGTCGTCCAGCGGATCGGGTGCTTGGGTAAAGCGGAAGTCACCTACGGTTTTGAGTCGAAGCCAGTCGCCGGCCTGCACGGTGAACGGGAGATCGGTGGCAAGGTTGATGATTTTCGGGGGAGCAATTTCGTCGAGGTGAGTGAGGTCGGAGTTGGTGAGGGGCTTGAGGTAGGTGGCGAAGGGTAACAACTGCTGAAATGTCGATGGCTCGGAGGGATATGGGACTGGTTCTGAGACTACGACCAGTGAGACGTTATCAAGAACACCGTCAACATTTATGGTCGCGGTACTCCGGTCACGAAAAGTTACAGTAGTGCTATTACTTGCGGCAGAAAAATTCATCTCATAGGAATCAAAGATGACGCTGAAGTTGCTGGTTGCGGTTGCATCTACGATCGTGCGACTAGCTAAGCCAACATTTGAAACCGTGTCTTTAATGAACACTTCGATCGATTGTGGGTCCAGTTTTCCACCGCTATAACTTCCGTAGTCGAAGGTAAGCTTGTATACTCCGCCGGGTAACGTTGCAACGGTTTGAGAGATAGCGCCGTCTGCGGGTCTGTTTCCATCACCAAAAGCTACAGCGTACTCCCCGCCGGAAGAAAAAATACCGCTGCCGCCACAGCAACTGATATAGGCTGTCCGAGAAAAAACAGATACCGCTGTCCCAGAAGTTGACCATCCGGCAAATGTACCGCTCTCGAAATTTCCATTTGTAATCAGCTCTGCGGCACAAACGCCGGAAAAGAAAAACGTAGAAGTTACTATCAAGAGGATGGAAGCCTTGGGTTTCATCGATGTGTGCGTACTGATCGTGGACTTATTGATTTTCAACACGAAGGTAATTTGCCAGTCGAGAAAATCGAGTAATATCCGTTCGGCCACTTCGACCTTTTCTCAAATGATCCACGTCCAGCGGCATTAAATCTGGCGCGCACAAGTTTAAATGAAAAGTCAGCAATCATCCTGACAGGAATTGTCTCGTCAGGAATATTCCCTACAAGGGCAGGCTTGAAGCGCCACCGCGAGGACGCGCATCGAGAATTGCATTCGTCCTTTTGTGCCGGCCTTCTTGCCGATGCGATCGCGAAGATAGGTATTAATCGTCTTGTGACTGATTCCCAGCACGACGGCGATCTGCTTGTCGCTCAGGTCACGCAATACGAGTTCAGCGATATGGGCCTCTCGCTTGGAGAGCCCCAGCGCCTTAACGACAACTTGCCACTGGTCGGCGGTTAGGGGAAGGGGCGGTGCGGCTGCCAGAATCGCCGCGGCAGAGGTTGATTGCTGAGTCATTCCACACCCGGAAACGAAAAGAGGGCGCCGAACCAAAGTCGCTCCAGGAACCTCCGCCAGGAGGCATGCAGAACGTGCCCTGGCCGACGCCCCGTCTCGCGGGGCGCGGCTACATGGCACTACTTCTGCAAATAAAAACTGGCGGTTTTCCTGGAAGCAGCGTCTGACGCTCGCGCGTCAAAATCGAATTGTGGCCGCTCGCGGGGAGCGGCGAGGTTTTATTCTACACGAAGCAGGCAGGGGGAGGAGACTGCATGGCAGTGGGGAATGCGGAGTGGGGAATGCCGGTGTCGAGGCCGGTTACGAGGGACGAACTCCGAAAAGAGTAGTGCGAGAAGTACCCACCCCTCCCAACTACCGTCGTGCCCGTTGTGTCGTTGTGGTAAAAATCAACATCCACAAATTATCGGGGGCAACCTTACTTTACTCATTGCTTTTAGGCGGAGTTTGGCCATGAAATTGATTCGTTTTGCCGATTCGACGGGGAAAACCTATTATGGCCAAGACCTTGGCGACGGCCTGGCCCAGCCGCTTGGGGGCGAACAGTTTAGCTCGCTAGAACCGCTTGGCGATCCGTTGGCCGTCGCTCAACGGCTGATGCCGATCATTCCGACGAACATTTTTTGCATCGGCCTGAACTACCGCGAACATGCGATCGAAGGAGGGCAGCCGATTCCGGAACGGCCGGTCGTGTTTATGAAGCCGACGAGTGCCGCGACCGATCCCGACTCGCCAATCCGAATTCCGCAAGTGTGCGACCCGGCCGGCGAAGTCGATTACGAAGGCGAACTGGCCGTCGTCATCGGCAAACCGGCTCGCAATGTGGCGGAGCAAGACGCTT
>CAZJWY010000186.1:0-9884 GCA_964549545.1 uncultured Planctomycetaceae bacterium
TAACATCGCTGTGGGAAGTTACGCTGCATCCGCCAACGGGGCAGTTCGGCCGGTTGCAATGGGTCGTGGTTCCTGGCCGCGATAGCCGACAAGCCACGCTAAACGCGCTCGAGCAATTTCCGGGCTTCATCGTCGGTCCCGTTCGCCGAATATCTGGTAGATAGTCGATCGTTTCAAAATTCAGCTACCTTCAAAATCTGCTATAAATCGCTTCTGGTCATCTTTACGTCGAGGAGCAAAAAATGAGCGCTCAATCTCAACGTGGCGCGAAGTCCGAGCCATTTTATGTCTCGACCGGCCATTTGCCGGCAGCCGAATCGATCAACGAATTGGTGTCCGAGGCCCATCGGCGATTCAAGTCGGATGAGACCGGCAATAATTCTCAGGTCTATCCGGCACTCGCGCGAGTACCTAAAGACCTGTTCGGAATCTGCGTCGTAGGCACTAGCGGCAAGATCTACGAGGTGGGCGATTCCGACTACGAATTCACGATCATGAGCGTGTCGAAGCCATTCATCTTCGCGCTTGTTTGTGAACTGTTGGGGCCGGAAGAGGTCCGCGAGAAGATCGGCGTCAACGCCACGGGATTGGCGTTCAACTCACTCGCCGCGGTCGAGCAAGGCAATGGAGGACGCACGAATCCGATGGTCAATTCCGGCGCTATTGCCACGACCAGCCTCGTGCCCGGGGCCACTCGCGAAGCCAAGTGGAAGTTCATCCACGATGGGTTGTCGCGCTTCGCGGGACGAACGCTTTCAATCAACGAAGAAGTGTATGCATCGGCCACGGAAACGAACTTCCGCAACCAGGCGATCGCGCGGCTGTTGCAAAACTTTCAGCGCATCTACATCGATCCGGCCGAGGCTACCGATCTCTACACCAAGCAATGCTCGCTGAATGTATCTGCCCGGGATCTGGCCGTCATGGGAGCGACGCTGGCCGATGGGGGCGTGAATCCGCTCACCAAGGAGCGCGTGGTGGATTCCTCCGTATGTCATTACGCCTTGGCCGTCATGGCCACGGCCGGTTTGTACGAGACATCGGGCGATTGGCTTTACGAGATCGGTTTGCCAGGCAAAAGCGGAATCGGGGGCGGAATCGTCGCCGTTTCGCCTGGCAAAGGTGGTCTCGGCACATTCGCGCCACCGCTTGATCAAGCGGGCAACAGCGTGAAAGGCCAGCTTGCGGCCAAGTTCTTGTCCCAGCGATTGGGAATGGACCTGTTCGTATCGCAGCCTGATAGCTAATACTTCGTGGGGGCTTTGCTCAGGAAATCGCGCTAAGCCGCAAGCGATTGGATGACGGTTCTCTGGTAACAGGTCTATCTGGTGGCTTGGCGTAAATTTCTGGGTAAAGCCTTTCGTGGGGTAGGCATTCCTGTCTGCCCCGCGCGATTTCAATCCAAAACCGGTAACTCAAAGGCGGAACATATGGCTCGTTCATCCGATAAAACCGATCGTTCGCTCGGCGAAACACGCGACTCCTGGGTTCCGATGATCGTGATCGCCATGGGGCAAGCGCTGATGTCGTTTAATGTCGCCGCGATACCGATCTCGATGAGCGGCATGGTCGAAAGCTTTCAGACGCCTCCGACGACCGTGGCCACTGCGATCGTGCTTTACTCGCTGGGCGTTTCCGGATTCATCATGCTCGGTGCCAAGCTCGGCCAACGTTTCGGCTCGAAGATATTTTTCCCAGCGGCGGTTGCTCTATTTTTGCTGGCCGAAGTGACGATGGTCCTCAGCCCAACCGCCGAAGTCATGCTCGCCGCCCAGGCACTGGCCGGGCTGGCTGGCGCGGCGCTGGTGCCCACGCTGGTCGTGCTGATTGCCAACCACTATCGCGGCAAGCAACAGGCGGAGGCGGTCGGTTGGCTCGGCTCGGCGCGAGCCATCGCCGGCGTACTGGCGTTTATCATCGTCGGATCGGTGGCCACCTGGTTCAGTTGGCGATACGCGTTCGGCCTGCTTATCGTTCATGCGGCTCTGATTCTTTTGTTGAGCATCAAGCTTAAACCTTCGACAGGCAAGCCCGAGGTGGGCATCGATTTATTTGGTGTACTGCTCTCGGCCGTGGCGATTATTCTCATCACGTTCGGGTTTAACAATATCCGCAACTGGGGCGTGTTGCTCGCGCGCCCGGCCGCGCCCTTTGATCTGCTCGGAGTCTCGCCGGCGCCGGTGATGATCGTGATCGGTGTTGTGCTTGGAACCGCTTTTCTGGCCTGGACGCATCGTCGCGCGGCTGGTGGCCGAACGCCGCTGTTAGCGCTCGACGTCGTTGACTCGCCGACGGAATGGGTGGCGGTCGTTACGCTGTTTCTTGTCGTGGCGACCGAAGGCGCGATCAACTTTTCTGTGCCCCTCTATATTCAAATCGTCCAAGGCAGCACGGCTCTGCAAACGTCGATCGCCATGATGCCGTTCATGCTGACGGTTTTCTTCACGGCGATTCTCATCGTTCGGCTCTATAAGCGCGTCACGCCACGAACGATCGCCCGCTGGGCCTTCGTGCTAGTTGCAGTCGGAACTGCCTGGCTCGCGTTTGTCGTCAGCAATGATTGGAGCGCTCCGCCCGTCATCGCCGGCTTGATCACGGTCGGCCTGGGACAAGGTGCTCTCGTTACCCTGCTGTTCAACGTGCTAGTCACTTCAGCGCCGAAAGATCTCGCGGGCGACGTTGGCTCACTACGCGGCGTCACCCAAAATCTCGCGGCGGCCGTCGGCACGGCCGTCATCGGCGCGTTGCTGGTCGGCATCCTCAGCTCAATCATCGTCGATCACGTCAACGACAATCCGGTTATCTCGGCCGAGTTAAAGGATGAGCTCAACCTCTACAATCTGAATTTCTTCAGCGACGAGCAATTGAAAGAGCGCCTCGGCAACACGCAGGCGTCCGAGGCTCAGATGACCGAGGCGCTCCGGATCAACTCCGAAGCCAGAACCCGCGCACTCAAAATGGGCTTCCTGATTCTATCCGGTCTAGCCCTTATGGCGACCTTTCCCTGCGGCTGGCTGCCCAACTACAAGCCCGGTGAGATTCCCAGCGACCAGGAAACGAATCGTCGAGCAAAGCGTTGAAGCAGCCTCATTGAAGCTGCGCCTTCGCCTCCGCTTCTTGCCGTTTCAGCGTTTCTCTTAGCCGTGTGGAGAAACCTGCGTCGAGGGGTGTGGTCTGCATCCACCCATCGACCCGAAACGCCTGCCGTGCTTGCTCGAATGGCAAGTCGGTATCGATGTAGCCGTACTGGTGCGCGATACGATCCGACATCCCTGTCAGGAGCACCCACAAATCGTGCGGCAAGGGCCGCCCGCCCAGCCGGCGGAGATGGTAGGTGATGTTGTTCATGCAGTTGTTGAAGAACAAATTGTAGAACTCTGGCTTTTCCTCCAGATCGTGTGCCCGTTGCATCATATCGAGAAAAATGGCTTGCTTGCGTTCGCTGGTCGTTCGCGCCGGATAAAAATACACCGGCTTCTTCCAGATCGCGCCGCGCAGGCCGACGATATCGCGCTCGTCGCCAACGACGTACGTTAGTTGAAACTGGCGGAACAACGAGGGGATCAACCGATAGGGCTGCCCTTCCATCCGCCGGCCTTCCACGGAAACAGCGACATGTTGCCCATCGGAGAAGCCAAAGCAGACGAAGACATGCGCCACGGCTTCCCACATCGGCATCGACGCCACGACGTAGTACATCGAGTCGAGCTTGCTCACATCGTAAACGCGATCGTAGTAGCCGGGAGTGAAGTCGGTGGCCGTTCGCCAAGTGAAATTACGAGCATGAGTTACGTGAACTTTGTCTCCATGAATTTCCACATGGGGCTGATGGGCTTGCTCCGGCGTCCACTTCTGATTGGGGTTTGGCGCAACAAATCCAAAGTAATAGACGGCAACGATTGCGCTCGCGACGAGTGCCAGCGTCGAGCGACTTTTCGCAGGCCACGGCAAGCGAAACCATTCGCCCCAATGAAACCGCTCGCCCCGCGTGCTCCAGTACAGAGCGGCAATTCCCAACCCCAACGCGCTGGCTAGCCAGATCGAATGGAAGATGGAGAAAAACGCCGCCAGCGCGGTCCACAGTCCCAGCGCCCACCAAGCCGTTCCGCGCACAATGCGCCACATCCGTAGAAGAATTGCTTGCATCCGCTTCACGATGTCCCTCGTGATTCAATTCAGAATTCGTGCCGATCTATCGCCGCTTAATCGCTACGATTCGAGATCATTATCAGCGATGCAAACAAATCTGAACAGCTTCACGGCAGAGCAGGCTTACAGGATGCCAGGTCCGCCTGCGCGCAGTCAAGCATCGGTGTAGTCGAGCGCGCAACTCACCCTCCAATCCACACGGGCAGGTAGGACTACCAAACCATCGTCCGCTGAACGCCAGGGCGAGTGCGGACCGAGTAGCCGCCAAGAATCGGACGGCGACGTGAGTAGACAACCGTCGTCGGTTGATAGACAACCATCGGCGGACGCGCGACTACCACTGGTTGCGGAGCGACAAACATGGGCTGAACGGGCCGATACGTTCGTACCCATTGCGCTTCAGCAGTTTGCGTAAAGAACAAAGCAATCGCGAAAAGTGCAGCAGCAAAAAAGAATTGTTTCACGGCAAGCTCCACATGTTGATTTTGACCAAACGGGCGAAGGTGTTGGCCAGGGACAATCGATGCTCGAAGATTCAACCTGGATTTTAGTTGTGTCCGAAGGGCGTTTCAAGCTAGCAGATTTCGGGTAGTGATACCGTTTGTGATTTGCTTCGCAAGCCGAGTTGCCACAGGGCGGACAATCCTGTCCGTCGATTTCCAAAAGACGGACAGGATTGTCCGTCCTACGGTCAAACGGCATCACCGCCAAAATTCGAGCAGATTTGCCTTTGCAAGCATTTTTACCCGGGCTGGATCACGACCAAGGGCTGGATGAAAAGTCGGGGGCTGTTCATCGCCGGGAATCTCTACATTCATGGCGATGAGATGGCTCCGGCATCGCAATTTCAATAGGCTCGCGCAAAGCCGTGTGCATCGCGCCCCGAGTTCCTGAGTGTCAATTTGCCGCGCGTTTGATCTCGCGAATTCGATGATCGCATTCGCCCCCGCGACGGTTTGTGTATGGGAGAATAGGACCGTGTGATATATAAGTTAGGGCAAAGGACAACTGATTGCTGCAATTGTCAGCGACAAGCATGGATTTGCGGAGCATGAAGCCAACTTCTCACTTCGATGCGGTGGTCATCGGCGGCGGCCATAATGGCCTTGTTTGTGCCGCGTATCTAGCGCGGGCCGGTCACAAAGTCTGTGTGCTAGAGCGCCGTCATGTGCTTGGTGGTTGCGCGACGACGGAAGAATTGTGGCCTGGTTATAAAGTATCGACGGCTGCCTATGTGATTAGTCTGTTTTTGCCGCAGATCATTCGCGAGTTGAAGCTCAAGGAGTATGGTCTTACGATTTTGCCGCGCAATCCATCGTCATTCACGCCGCTACCCGATGGCCGCAGCTTAATGATGGGGCCGGATGCGGAGCTTTGCCATCGCGAGATTTCCAAGTTCAGCACCAAGGACGCGGAGGCGTACCCGAAATACAACGCGTTTCTTGAGCGCGTCGCCGCGGTGCTTGAACCGGTGCTGAGTCAGGCTGCGCCTGACCCCTTGCCGCTGCCCAAGGATTGGCGCAAGGTTGGTCTTGGTAAGCGAATGCGCGACGGCAAGAAGTTGTGGTCGCTTTATAAAGCGATGGGCCAGCTTGGCGATGAGTTGCCGCAAACCGTCGAGTTGCTCACCGCTGCCGCGAGGCCGATTCTCGATCGTTGGTTCGAGAGCGATGTACTCAAAGCCACGCTTGCGACCGATGCCATCATCGGCGCGTTCCTCTCGATCAGCTCGCCCGGCAGTGCGTATGTGCTTCTGCATCATGTGATGGGCGAAGCCGGCGGGGCGCGCGGCGTGTGGGGATTCGTGCAGGGCGGCATGGGCGCGCTCTCGACTGCGATAGAAGCCGCTTGCAAGGACTTGGGCGTGGATGTTCGACGCGAGTCGCCTGTGCAACATATTCTGACGAACAACGGTCGAGCGGTCGGCGTGCGTCTGCAAGATGGAACGGAGATCGATGCGAAGGTCGTGGCATCGAGTGTCGATGCGCATCTGACGTTCGAAAAGTTTCTCACGCCCAGTGAGTTGCCCGAGTATTTCCGTGATGCAGTCGCGCGTATCGACTACTCGTCGGCTTCCGCAAAGGTAAATCTCGCGCTCAGCGAACCGCCGGAGTTTACGTGCATGCCAGGTACGGGCGTCGGCCCGCAACATCATGGCACAATGCACATCGGCCCGTCACTCGACTATCTCGAACGCGCGTATGATGATGCCAAGTATGGTCGACCGAGCGAACGGCCGATTCTTGAAATTACCATGCCGACCAGCGTCGATCGCACGATCGCGCCGCCCGGCAAGCACATCCTTAGCATGTTCGTGCAATACGCGCCGTACAAACTTGCACAAAGTAGCCGTCTCGCTCCGCGAGACGAACCTCTCGCGGAGCGAGAGGAGTACCATTGGGACAACATCAAAGAACAATTCGGCGACCGCTGCATCGAAATGCTGGCCGAATATGCGCCGAATGTCCCGAGCGCGATCGAACATCGCCAAGTACTCTCACCGCTAGATCTAGAGCGCACGTTCGGCATCACCGGCGGCAACATCATGCAAGGCGCGATGGGCGCCCACCAGTTGTTCTGTTTCCGACCCGTGGCCGGCTGGGCCGATCATCGTACACCGATCCGCGGGTTGTACTTGTGCGGCGCTGCCAGCCATCCCGGCGGCGGTGTTCTCGGCGCTTGCGGCAAAAACGCCGCCGAAGAAATCCTTCGCGATCTGTGAGCTACTCAACCTCGCTCGCTTTTACCTGAGCGATTTCGACCTTGATCTTCAGCTTTTTGAGCTCGAAGTCTGAGACTGAATTGGGCGTCGCCTTGTTTTTCGCGATCGCTTCGTCGTATTCAGTTTGTGCCAAGTCGACGAGCAGCCGCGCATACTTCAGGGTGCGCTGGGCGTGCTGGAGCTGTGCAATACTGACGTCGTAATCGGCCTTCGCCAATTCCAAGTCGGCGGCCGGCACAATCTTCGTATCGGCCAGCAATTTCATGCGCTCGTATTTCTGCTTGGTAACCTCAACCAGTTTCTGCCGAACGCTCACGGATGTGTTCGAATCAGAAAGCGAGGCTTGCTGCGCGATCGCACGTTTCAAATCGGCATGGTCACCGGTGGTCTTACTCAGTTGTTCTGTTGTGGGCGTTTGCGGCTCGCGAAGATGAATCAGGCGGCGCTTGCTCTCCGACACAAACTTGGCCGTTTGCAGCATGAGGTCGAGCGACACGCGCCCAGCTTCGTAACTGGCCATGACGTTTTTCAATGTTTCTTCGGCGAACTTCTCCGCTTGCTCGCAATACGCGATCGCTTGTGCGCGATTGCCCTCTGCGACTGCCAGTTCGGCTTGCGCGCTCGCGAGTTCGTATGCAGTTCTCGCGCGCGCATCGGCCGAACCGCCGCGTGAACCGGTTTTATACAGCGCGTCTACGCTCTTAAACCGGTCGTTCAAAAACTGGACATGTTCGCGCAGCGCAACGAGCTCTTCGGGACTGCTCGGACGTTCGAATCGCGCGCCGCTTGAGGATGTGTGAGAATCTTGTTCGACGGTATTGTGTGCCGTTTGCACGTTCCCTGTTGCATTCTCCAGTCGGCCCGCCCATTTGCCGACGTTATATCGCCAGCCGCCGAGCGTCACTTGAACGACCGGATCTTGAATGACTTTCCCCAGGTGCTTGGTGACCGCGCGGTCCGCTTCGTCCAATGTCAAACCGGCCACGTGCGCTCGTCCGTAAGCTGGACCTAGTGCGATTGTGCCTTCTGGTTCAACCAGGCAGTCCTCCGCAATCGGCTGATCGGCAAACGCATTTGCGACAGCCACATGCAGCACATCTCCGGCCGCAATGCGATAAGGGTTGGCCGGGACTCGAACTCTCGGCTGATTCGTCGATGGTTCAGGAATCGTCACTTGCACTCGATCATCGATCGGCTTTGCCGCTGGCGACGCCGTGTCGTGTTGGTTGTCTGCGGTGGTCGCTTTCGCATTCGAATCAGGTGACTGCTCGCTGGCCGTTGTGACGGACCGTAGCGAGAGCGGGAGGATCAGTATTACGAACAGGGCCAAGGCGGCGCGCGCCGGTTTCGTAAGCCGACATGTCCAGGTCGCGTTCATAATGTCTTCAATCCTTTCTTTAAGATTGCCGGTCGAACCAAGTCGGCTAGCAACGAGCGGCGCGAGCGAGCGATGCTCGGTTGCCATCTGAACCGCTTTGAAAAGGGCCGATGCGTAACACCTTGCGGATTTAGGAAATGCCCACACCACCCAGGCATCGCACGACTGCTCCTCGGCCTTTTGAATCATCGTGCGAGCCCACCACACCACAGGGTGCCACCAGTAGAGCGCCGTCGTCGTGAATTCGAGCCAGCGCAGCCAATGGTCTTTGCGGCGAACATGCGCGAGCTCATGGGCCAACAGCATCTCTGTTTCCTCGTGCGACATCGCGCTCAACAGAGGTCGTGAGAGCAAGATGGTTGGGCGACCAATCGGCCAAACGAGTGGCGACAAGCAGGCTTCGGTCATTCGTAAACGAAAGCGACTTGTTACGCCGAGCAGTGCCGCGACTTCGTCTGCCAGGGTGGAAATGTCGTCGGTGCAGGGCGATGTGTGGCGCAACGCACGATGAAAGCGTGCGAGTCGTCCGACTGCGATGAGCAACCATAGTACGCTGCCGCCGAGCCATGCGGTTGCGAGCAATGTAGTCCAGTTCAACGGTTCGCTTGGTGCGACGTTGATTGGCTGCGAGTGTTCGATTGCCTTTTCATTGTGTGAAAGTGATTCGTGTATCGGTTCTATTGGTGCTGCACTAGCATTGGTTGTCGCGTTCGCGCGTAGCGTTGGCAACGTGGAAATTTCAGTCGGGAAAGACACCGCGTGGTCAGCGTTGGCAACGTTGCTAATTGGTTCCGTCGAAGTGTTTGCTGTTCGTGCTGCGGTGTTTGCTGGGTTGTAATCGAATCGCCAGGGTATCGCGACCAGTGGCGGTGTGACCAGTTTTACAAGTACGAGTGTCCACAGAATCGCGGCAACTGGCGGCTGCCGCCAAACGCGTGTTACACACCAGACAACGATCGCCAAGAGTGAGGCGATAACCGCGTTCGTCAAACCGATCGTGAGAAGAGTGGTCATGACAGTCCCCTAGTCACTTACGCCGATTGAGCAGCCGGCGGATTTCGCTGCGCTCCTCGGCGGTGAGTTGTTTCGAACCGACAGCATGCAAAATAAACGGTACCAACGAGCCATCCGTGAGCTTGTCGGCGAGCGCTTCCAGTTGATCGCCAGCCAATGTTTCGCGAGAGACATTGGCCCGAAATTCATGGGCAAACGAACGACGATCGCGCGAGACGAGCCGCTTCTTTTCCAGGCGTTGCAGCAATTTTTGGACTGTGGCTTGGTCTGACGGCGTTCCGTCGTGATAAAGCTGTTCACATATCGCTCGGGCAGTGAGCGGGGCGCCGCTATCCCAAAGTAGCTTCAGGATGGCGAGCTCGGCATCGGTTGCTTGAGGACGGTGGGCAGGCATGGCTTTGTTCCTTGGTACATATAGACAGTACGTCTATAGATTGTAAGACGCCGTGTCTATGGTTGCAATATCAAAGCGATGATTTTTTAAATTTACGAGGTTGGTTCTGGCACGATCGGAAATAATAGGGCTCCTGAATTGTGGCTCGGCCTGGATTTTTCAGGCGACGCTGTCTTAGGAACGCGGGAAAAATAACTTCGGTGTTTGTTTGATATACTTGGATCAGA
>CAZJWY010000187.1:0-9794 GCA_964549545.1 uncultured Planctomycetaceae bacterium
ACCACCTCTTCCCCGGCGTCATGCCGCTCTGGCTCGTCGGCGTCTCCGCCGGCACGCCCGCTTCCGGCGGCGGCAACATGACCGCCACCACGAATACCAACTACAACATCAGCAACCTCACGCTGCAAAACGCCAATGCCCGCGGCGGCGCTGGCGGCACCGGCGGCAATAGCTTGGGGAGCGGCGGTGGTGGCGCGGGGCTGGGCGGCGCGATCTTCGTCAATGCCGGCAACGTCTCGGTCAGCGGCGTCACGCTTTCGGGCAATCGCGCGGTTGGCGGAGACGGAGGGGGATCAACCGGCGTTAGTGGTGGTGGCGGAGGCGGAGGCATGGGTGGCGCGGGAGGTGTGGGACGCAGTGGCGGTTCAGGCGGCGGTGGATTCGGTATCGGCGCCAGCGGCGGCAGCGCCAATTCGATTTTTTCTGCAAATGGTGTCGCCGGGCAATTTACCGGGGGTGCCAGCGGAGGAGGCATCTTCTCAGTTACGGGCGGGGTCAACGGTGGGGGCGGTGCGCACGTAGCAGGTGCTTCTTTCGGAAACGGAGGCGGCGTCGGCGGCAGCGGGGCGTGGGGTGGTTTCGGAGGAGGCGGCGGAGGAGCAGAAATAGGCACGGGCGTGGGCGGCTACGGGGGTGGTGGCGGCGGCGGTACCCACTTCGTGGTCGGAATTGGCGGGTTTGGCGGCGGCGGTGGTGGGAGGACTACGGGGCCAGTGGAGGCCGCTGGCGGATTCGGTGCTGGAGCGGGCGGGCGAGCTATAACCTCAGGCGCCGGTGGCGGTGGCGGCGGACTGGGCGCGGGTGGCGCGATCTTTGTTCGCCAGGGCGCGACCCTCACGGTCACCGACAGCGGCATCTCCGGCGGCGAGGTCGCCGGCGGCGCGGGCGGCACAACTAGCGGCTTCTTCAACATTCCTGGTACGGCTGGCCAGGGTATCGGCTCCGGCATCTTCCTCGCCGGCGCGACCACTTACAGCGTCTCGGCGGGCAACACCGTCACGATCGACGACACGATTGGCGGCGGCGCGGCGTTTGGCGGCTCGTTTAACATCGCCAGCGTCACTCGGTTGGGGAACGCGTTCACCGTCGTCACCTCGACGCCGCACGATTACAAGCCCAATCAACGCGTCAATATTTCCGGCATCGGCTCCGGTGGTCTCAACGGCTGGTTCAACATTAATGAAGTCACTGCGAACGGGTTTGCTATTATCGGGACCGCCACCGGCTCGAGTTCGGGCCCAGGTGGAACTACCTCCACGCTCGACGGCATCAACAGCAGTTTCACCAAGAGCGGCGACGGTACACTTGTGCTCACCGGCGCGAACGGTTACTCCGGCGGCACCACCATCACCGCCGGCACCCTCCTCGCCAATAACACCGACGGCAGCGCCACCGGCACCAGCAACGTCCTCGTGAGCGGCGGCACCCTCGGCGGCACAGGCACAATCAGCGGCCCAGTCTCCGTCCTAGCCGGGGGCACACTTGCCCCCGGTAACTCCATCGGTACACTCGCGACCGGCGGCCTCTCAATGACCTGCATCGACAGCCACTTCGACGTCGAACTCGATCTCGGCTCGGCAACACTCGCCGCCGACCTGCTCAACGTCACCGGCAGCGTCTCGCTCGATCTAGCACGACTCAACATTGCCCTCTACAACGCGAATCCCGCCAATTTCAATCCGCTGACATTTATCCTCATCAACAACGACGACAGCGACCCGATCGATCTCAACGGCCAAAGTAACGGCTTCGGCATCATCTCGAATCCGATCGGTTACGCCGTCACCGTCGACTACGCCTACACCGGCACCGATGCCCTCGGCCGCACCGGCAACGGCAACGACCTCGCCATCACGATCACATCCCTCGCCGTCCCCGAACCAACAACCGCAACGCTCCTGCTCCTCGCCCTCACACTTTTCCGCTGGCCCATACGGCGCACGTCCATGCATTGACTTAAATCCCGCCGTCAGTATTCAGGCCAGCCAACCGACAACCACCGGCCAGAATGGCCGGGCTATATAGCCGACCCGTCTCGGGTCGGCCCGTGCAGATCCGCATCCCTCAACCCTTTCGGCTTGTGCTATAATGCCTGCCGGAGGCCTATTATGACGCTGAACTTGTCGCCCGATCTGTCCCGACTCATTTCCCGTGAGTTGTCTCTCGGCCGCTACGGCTCGGAAGAGGAGTTGCTGACGGAAACCGTCCATTTGCTGAGCGAGCGGAACGCTTTGCGCGAGCAAGTTGACGCCGGCGTTCGCCAATTGGCCGGCGACGAATTTACAGACTACGACTCACGAGCACTGCGACAGCGGTTCGACGAATTGAAGGCAGGCCAGCATTTTCGCCCGCGGCGAGAATCGTAATGGGACTTGTCCGACTTGCACACTTGGCGGACACCGACCTCGACGAGATTCGCAACTACATCAGTCAGCATAGCCCGACCGCAGCCAATAACGTACTCGACCAATTGTTTGACGCTCTGGAGTTGCTTGCCAACTAACCCGAACTTGGGGAGCGTCGAGAGGATTTTGGTCACGACCTTCGCGCATTCGTCGTTCGACCCTACGTAATTATCTATCAACCGGTCGCCGACGGCATCCACGTCGCCCGCATCATCCACGGCGCCAGGGATTTCCCAAGAATGTTTCGTTAGAAACCGCCGATTTCCCCCGGGCTGACATCTACGCCGATCACGACTAAATGCAATATCTGGTCGACACCGGCGTTTGGCTTCGTCTCTTCGACCGCACCGACGCCGAGCACACCAATATCCGCGCAGCACTACAACAACTCCGCGCGAACGGCGATTCACTGGCTGCGGCCCAATGTCGGTGTACAGAATTTCTTCGGCGTAACCAACAGGAGAAATCCGGGAGATTCTGGATGCCCGCGCATAGTTGATCGAACTCCTGACCGCCTGCTTGGTCACGCGATACCCTGGCGTCTTTCTTCACGCGCCTCTCGATACGTCGCTGGCCAAAAATCTCTTGACAGTCAATGGCATATAGTGTACAAGCGTATAAATCCAAGCGATCTTCGCGCGCAACCTCTTTGGCAACTCAACCTTACACACCAGCCAAATGACGGTGCCAACCCAGTGCCGAGTTTTGGAATGCCAAGCTATGCGCCGAAACCAAAATGATGGGTCGTCCGTCGGCCGCCGCACGGAAAAGCCCTTTGTTTCCCAGCCAGAGCGGCGATACCGTTTCGCCAGAGCGGCGAGTTTTGGAATAAAAAATCGACTTCGGCTCTGCGTGCCAAAAACCCCCGAGACCGGCGGCGAGAGAAAAATGGGTTACCGTGCCGGAACGGCTTCGGCCGCTCGGGATTGTTGCTGCTTGGCCCGCCACTCGGCCGCCTGGGCCGCAGACCGCATCCACTGCTCGTCGGCCACAATCTCACGAAGCAGCAACCGCGCAAATGCATCTTGCCGCTCAGGCGACATCTGCCGCAGTCGTTCGATGACTTGTACGAGGGCCGGTGTCATGCCGCTATTGTACCATGCCCCGCGCCGTCAGGGCGTAGGCTAAAGTTCCAGCCGGCGGCCTTCGGAATAGCTTTCCTGAGCCCGATTGACGATCGCCAGGGCCCGGTATGCATCCTCAAGACTCGACGTCTTGAGCACCAGGCTACCTACGTGCCGGTGGAAATGCATGAACAACTGCTCGCCGACCGGTCGATCGTGGTCCAACAGCTCCGAGTGCTGCCCCGCCTGGTCGAACCACACCAATGTATGGGGCAAATCGAGAAACGCGATTCCTCGTTCGCAGACGACTTGCAAGTCGGCCGGCCGACGAAACGCGGCCGCCTCGCGCCACTGCGGCGCCACATAACTACCACAAGCGATCTGGGCGACCGGGCCCGTGCCAATCTCGCCCGGCGGCGAAAAATCCAACGTCATCACCTGATAGTCGTTCGGGCCACGTTCATGTCGTTCCGCGGCACCGCGGGGAGCCGATGTATGCGACGCGCCGACCACGCTCGACGCCTCAATGCCCACCACATCACGACACCAGTCGACCATCTCGATGAGCTGCCGCATGTCCGACGTATCGTAGCCCCGGCTGTCTTCGGCCCGCGACGTGAAGCGGCGATTGCAGAACAGTAGTCGAGGCAGCCCCAGTCGCGTGGCCATCAATTCCTTCAGCCGCAACGTCGCCGGCGCGAGGCGGCACGGGAACTCGGCCATGAACGCGACCCCCGCCTCCCGCACACGTTTGCGAACTTCGTCCGCTTCATTCGTATCCAGGTCGAGCGCCGCCGAGCAGTAGATCGCCTTCCCCGCATCGCAAGCCGCCAGAATCGGCAGCGCCCCGTACCACCGAGCCGACAGCAGCAGGATTGCATCAATGTCGTTACTAACCGCCAACGCCCGAAAGCCATCGCACATCCGAGCCGGCCAGCGCCGCGCGATCTCCGCCGCCCGATGGGCGACCGGATCGCAAAATGCCCGTACCTCAAAGCGATCCGCCAGTGCTCGTAGGGCCGGAGCATGGCGAGATTCCCAAGTTTGGCCCAGGCCAACGACGCCAACGCGAAGTTTCATGAACGAATCAAGAGTTGAAAGGAAGTGGAGTATGTCGCAGGAACCATTAAATCTCGCGATTATCCAACAAAACTGCAAGATTAACTATATTCACCGTCCCCAGTCGCTTGCGACTTAGCGATTATTTCCCCAAGCATTTCCGCCAAAAGCTCCATCGGCAGCCCTACCACGTTGGACTCGCTCCCCTCGACGATATGCACCCAGCCCAGCCGGTCCTGATAGCCAAAAGAGCCCGCTTTGCCTTCCCACTGGCCCGAGTCGAGGTATTCGTCGAGCTGCTTGGGCGACAGAACGTCCATCTGAAGCAAGCTAACGGCAACGCGAATCAATGGTTCCCCTCTCCCTTTGGAAGAGGGGTTAGGGGTGAGGGAGCCCCGGTTTTCATGCAATCCATTCCAAATCGCTTCGAGAACTGCTTCCGTATCCTGTAACACATCATCATTCCAAAAACGAATGACTTGAATTCCTTGGGCGGACAAAAATCGTGTTCTCGTTTCGTCCGTCTTGCGTTTTTGTTCTGTATTATGTTGACCATCGTCCAACTCAATCGCGAGACGCTTATCGTGGCAATAGAAGTCGAGCACGTAGGGTTCGACCGGATGTTGGCGCCGAAACTTGCAGTCTGCAAGGCGACGGTCGCGAACGAGAGACCAGACCAACGACTCAGCATCCGTTTGCGATTGGCGGAGTTCGCGCGCAAACCGCAACAGATCAACGGGCAACGATTTCTTAGCTGACTGCAAGGCACCCTCACCCCGGCCCTCTCCCAAGGGGAAAGGGAGAGAGATTGGCCACAGACAAACCCCCGTAAGAACCCGGTGCTCGCGTCCGCTCAGCCGTGTGAGCATCGCCCGGGCGTCGTCTTCATCGCGAGGTTTGCCAAGAATGAAACCATCACATTCCGCGACAGTGTCGGCAGCAAGGATGATAGAAGATTTCGGGTTTCGGATTGCGGATTGCGGATTGAGCAAAAGTTGGTTGCGGACCACGGCCGCTTTGCGGAAGGCCAACTCCGCAACCAATCCGGCCGGCCCGGACTCGCTGCAAACGCCACATTCGACATCGTCGGCCGGCGGCATGACCGTAAAGTTGTATCCGGCGCTTTGGAGCAGTTCACGACGACGCGGCGATCCGCTGGCGAGAACGATAGGAGGGTGTGCTGTGGACATTCAATCGGTGGATTACAATTTAACCATGCTCGATGTGTTGTACGAAGACAATCACTTGCTCGTGGTTAACAAGCCGGCGATGTTGCCGACGATGGGAGTTGCCGACGATGTGCCATCGCTTTTATCGGTCGCAAAGGAATACCTTCGGAGAAAGTATAACAAACCGGGGAACGTTTATCTTGGCATTGTGAGCCGTTTGGATGCACCGGTCACCGGCGTGGTGCTGCTTGCCCGCACCTCGAAGGCCGCTGGGCGACTGTCCGAGCAGTTCCGTGACCGCGATGTCGAAAAGCTCTATTGGGCGGTCGTCGAAGGACAGATAGCGCCGGGCGAGGGCCGGTTGGTCGATTTTCTGCGGAAGGACGAGCGGCACCGGAAAATGCATGTGACAAATTCGAGCGCTCCAGATGCCCAACGGGCAGAATTGACGTACCGCGTCTTGAAGTCTGAGCCGGATCAGTCGCTGTTGGAAGTGCGACTTTTGACCGGACGCAAGCACCAGATACGCTTGCAGCTTTCACACGCAGGCATGCCGATCGTGGGAGATCGGAAATATGGGAGTACTCGACGATTTGCCTCGGGGATTGCCCTTCATAGTCGGAAACTGGCTATCACCCATCCCGTGAGTAAGATGCAGTTAGAGATCGAGGCGCCGCTGCCGAAGTCGTGGCAGCGGTACTTGCGGGCGGGGCCTTGTTAGTCCGCTAGCGACGGAGATGAATTTTTCACACAATTGCCTGCTAGACGCGTGGTTTAGCAAGGCGGTACGATTTTAGGCGGCACTTTACGGTCCTCCGCGGCACGGCAGGTAGCGGATCGAACGAATGGCAGCTTCCACTTCTCATTCAGTCTTGTGCAACGCGGCGCTCGCGAGCGGTCTCCTCTCACAGCAGCAGATCGACGATGCTGTGGTCAGCCTCGCGACGAGCGGCACTTCCACCGAGCAGATCGCCGACGAAGTACTCGGTCAGCGGATGGTCGACTTGGGCTACCTCAACCGCTGGCAAGTCGAGCAACTGAAAGAAGGTCGCACCAAGTTCAACCTGGGGCCGTATCGAATCGTCAACGCGATCGGCCAGGGCGGTATGGGGCATGTGTTCAAGGCCGAACACAAACTCCTAGGTCGGATCGAAGCGATCAAGGTGTTGCCTAAGGCCAAGAGCACGCCCGAGGCGGTCGCGGCATTTCAGCGCGAAATCAGGGCGCAAGCCCAGCTCGATCATCCGAACCTCGTGCGGGTATCGTACGCCGACTACGAAGGGGACACCTACTTCTTCGTTACCGAATACGTACCGGGCACCGATCTCCGCAAGCTGGTGCGACGGAATGGTCCTCTGCCCTACCCGATCGCCGCGACGATCATCTCTCAGGCGGCCGAGGGGCTGCACTACGCGCATCGTCGCGGATTGGTGCATCGCGATGTGAAGCCGGGCAACTTATTGGTGACGCCCGACGGCCGAACGAAGATGACCGATTTGGGGCTCGCATGGTTTCTGATGGAAGAGTTGGAAGCAGGCTCGCAAGCGGCCAGCAAGCCGAATTCGCTCGTGGGAACCGCCGATTATCTCGCGCCAGAGACGATTCGCGAGCCGCACAAGATTCTGCCCGTGAGTGATGTCTATTCGCTTGGCTGCACACTGTACTACGCAGTGACTGGCAAGGTGCCATTCCCTGGTGGCAACACGGCGGATAAGATTCACCGCCATTTGAACGAGACGCCACTCAACCCGCTCCACTTCAACCCAGACTTGCCGCCCGGGTTCTGTGATGTGATCGCGACGATGATGGATAAGGACCCAAACAGGCGGACGCCGACCGCGGCGGCAGTCGTCGAGTTGCTGCGACCTTGGTGCGACGACAACGCGACACGTCACCTGGCAGAAACCAGTCCGCCCAGCTCAGGGATTTTCTTGCGTGGCGGCGCGCCAGTTCCGCCCATTGCTTCGCCCGCGCTCGATGAGACGGCAGCCTACGTGCTCGATGACTTGGATTTTCCCACGCCTCAGGTGGAAAGCCCGAGTCAGATTTCACAGGGGACAGTGTCTGTCGCAGGTGAAACAGAAGATACATTGGCGGGTGTTCCAGCTCCACGTCGGCCCGTGCCGGCGATCCCAACACCTCCGCCTGTGGTCGAGATTGCTCAGTCGAAAGCGCCCAGGATTGCCGTCGCGATCGTAGTTCTGTCGGCAGCGATAGGGGCCGCCATTTTCGTGGCTTGGCTTATCGGTCTGTTGCCTTAGCTCGGTGTATTGGAAACGGCCTCGACCGACTTTTGCTGTAGCCAAATTTGCAAAACTTGGAGCCGTTATCGTAGAGCCGAATTCTTGTGGATTCAGCTTTAGAAGCTCTAACAAAACCGGGGGCTAGCGCCCGCCGGCTAATCAAATCAGCCGGAACGCGCTAGCGTCCGGTTCCCCCATTTCGGTTTTGTTAGAGTTCCTTAGTCTAACTTTTCTTTTCGGCAGAAGGGCTCGAGGGCTTGGTGCCTGGCTTGTTTTGTGATTCGCGCAGGTCGTCGTGAAGTTTGTTGATCGGTCGCAGGTCGAGGTACTGCGTCAGCAGCGACTGAGTCGTGGCGAAGAGTTTGTCGATGCGCTTCTGCATTTGTGGGTCGTCACTGCGCAGCGTTCGGGCAGCGCTGGAAAGGGTAAGATCGAATTGCGTCCGGTTGGGCAGCTCATCCAAGGCGCGCAGCAACTCTTGAGCGGCCGCGAAATCTTTCTTGTCGATTTTTTGGCGAGCGCGTGACATGAGAATGTTTCGCCGGGCGACTACGTCGATGAGGTCTTCGCGCACCGCGGCCAGGCTCGCTTCGGCGGCAAGGCGGGCGTCGTCGTCGGGTAGCGAAACCTCGATCAAGGATTTCGCACCCGCGAGGACGGGAATTTTGGCGAACAACTGGCCGCCATGCTTGACTAGCAGATATTGCAGCGGCGACTTACCGATAGGGACTTGAATTTGTCCGGCGGTATCGGTGAGACCGATGCGGGTGAGCGATTCGTCGCCAGAGGGCTGCATGAAGACTTCGTAGCCGACTAACGGCTTGTCAACGGCGGTGCGAGAGTGGAGGCGCAACGTGAGCGGGGTCGGATCAGTGCGAATGGAGATGGCGACAGGTTCGATCCTTCCCTGTCGTCGGACGGTGATGGGGCGATGGCTTGCGCTTTGAAATTGGCCAACGATGGTATTGTCTTTGATCTCGGCAGCCTCGATGAATGTCCAGGGGACGGATTGCAGGCCGTCTTTCGCTTCGAGTTCGCCGCTACGTGTCGTGCGACGCAGGACCGGAACAAATACCTCGCCGGCACGAGCGAGCGGCGGGGCGCCGGCTGGGCGCGGTAGCGCCGCGCCGCGGGGCTTTAACAAGACGCGGCGCGGGTCTTGGGGATCGAGTTCCAGTTGCGCCAAGGGCGAGAATGTCTGATAAATCAGCGAGAAGACCTGCTCCGGTAGATAGGAGTTCTGGCGTATTTGGCGACGAAGCGTGGTGCTCCAACGCCGAACGTAGCGATCGAACTCACGCGTGGTAAGTTCGATTCGATCGCCGCTGTTTTGGCGAATCGCGACGAGAATCAGCTTGTCTTTTTCTGTCGGAAGGTGGGGCGGTGGAGGGTCGGCTGCCGTTAGTGTGGTAAAGAGCTTTTGGCGATCTTGTTTGACGGCGATTTGGACGACGGCGGTCCAAAGCGGGTTGAGCGACGCGGTTATGCGCTGCTCGATGTATCGAGGCAGATCGTTTGTTAGTTGCTCGGCAAGGCCGCCAGGGAGGTCGAGGGCGATGCGGATTTCGATGTGGTAGGGTTCGAGGTCCCAGCCGCCGTTTTTGGCGTGGAGGGGGGAGGTGAGCGCGCTGGTGAGTGCGAGGAATGCTGCGGCGATGGCGCTAAGCCGCGAGCGGCGGGGGAGGCCGTGTAGCTTTTGGGCGAGCGTTGGTGTGTGTTTGCGGTTGGGGGGCATGCCGTTGCGCTATGGTTGTAAAGGGACATTGCGGGCCACGTTGGTCACGGGGGCGAGTGTCCATTGGTCGATGTTCTGGTAGAGGGCAACGGGGGCTTCGCGGCATCGACGAAGCCCCC
>CAZJWY010000188.1:0-9650 GCA_964549545.1 uncultured Planctomycetaceae bacterium
CTTTGCGTGGGCATGTTGAAACGTAGCCCAAAGCATGGCCACTCCGAGCAGTGGCCATGGCACCTTGCGAGATGTGAAAATTTGTCGGCTCAGCCAAGCCCAGGTCCCGCTCGGCTCGCGGGGCCTACTTCACGGGGCCTACTTGATGTTCAGGTCGAAGGGCATCATGAATGCGACGGGGCGCTCGAAGATGGTACGGAGGAGGGCTGCGCGCCGGGCGATGGTCATTAGCTCGGGGGCCATGCTATCGAGGCCTTGGCGGATGTGCGTTTCTTTTTCGGCCTCCAGGTCGCCGAAGAGGGACTCGAAGAAATTGGTGGGCTCGGGGAGGACCTGGATCCGCACCTCGGTCGAGGCATCGAGACCGGCCAGCTTCTTGGCTTCGGCGACGGCGTCGTGAAGCGTGCCGAGCTCGTCGACGAGGCCGTTCTCCTTGGCCTGCCGGCCGGAGTAGACGCGGCCGCCGGCCAGCTTGCGCAGGTTTTCGACCGGCATGTTGCGGCCCTTGGCGGCCTTCGTCGTGAACTGGCCGTACATGTCTTCCATCATATTTTTGACGACTTCGCGTTGCGAGTCGGTGAACTTGCCGCTGGAAGAGAACATGCCGCTGTTCTTGCCGCGCTCGATCGTGTCGGTCGTGATGCCGACTTTGTCGAACAGGCCGGTCGTGGCCAGCTTGCCGCCGACGACGCCGATCGAGCCAGTGATCGTGCCAGGCTCGGCGAAGATCTTCTTAGCGCCCATCGAGATGTAGTAGCCGCCACTGGCGGCGACGTCGCCCATGCTGGCGACAAGCGGCTTTTTGAGGATCTGCGTCTCATGCCAGATCAAGTCGCTGGCCAGCGCCGACCCGCCGGGGCTATCGACACGCAACACGATCGCGACGACGTTCTTGTCGTTGTTCGCTTTGCGGAGTGCTTCGATGATCGTTTCCGAGCCCATCGATTCGGCGCCCATGAAGCCACTTTCGCTCTTGCCGGTCATGATCGGGCCTAGCGCGTAAATAACCGCGATCTTCTTACCCTTCCGCTCGGAAGAGGATGAGTCGCTTCCCATCATGACCTGCATCAACTTGACGAACCCCATGGGGCCGGAGAAATCGGTGTCGACTTCTTTCTTGCCGTAGTTCTTCACTAGCGCGACCGAATCGGCGTGGTACTGCTTCGTCAATTCGTCGCGCATCGTGTCGGGATAGGCAACCCGATCAATCAGTCCTAGCTCCTTGGCGCGGCCGGCGGTGACGAGGCCGGTGTCGATGATCTCCTTCGCCTGGGCAATCGAAACGGGACGATTTTTGACGATGGTCGTGACCATGTCGTCGTACAGGTCGTCGATCAATTTCGTCATGTTCTCGCGCACAGGCTCGCTGAACTTGTCGCGAGTGAGCGGTTCGGCGGCTCCCTTGAAGTCGCCGATGTGGATGAAGTCGGCCTCGACGCCGAGCTTGGCCAAGAGGTTCTTATAGAACGTGGCCTCGGCATGGACGCCGGGGAGCATCACGACGCCGGTTTCCGGCATGACGATCTCGTCGCACGCGCAGGCGACGAGGTAATCGGCCGGCTCGGCCGAATCGAGCATCGCGTAGATCTTCTTGCCACTTTTGCGGAAGCGGCTGATCGCGCCGCGCAGCTCGTCTACCTTGCCCCGGCCGATCGACGGGTTTTGAATGTCGAGCACGATTCCCGAGACGGTTTTGTCCTTGGAAGCTTTCTCGAACCGATTGATCAGCTCGCGCATGTCGAGCTTCCCTTCGCCGAAAGGACCAGCTTGCGCCACTGTTTCCGGGAGTGAATCTTTCAGGGTCAGCATGGCGAGGCGAACTTTTTCGACCTTGGCCTCTTTCTCTTCGTGTTGCTTGGAGAGGGCGGCCTTTTCGCTTTCTTTACGGTCGGATTCGCTCTTCGCGGTTTTTTCTGCCGTCGGTTCGGATTTCTCTTTCTTGGTTTCTTCGGCGGCGGCCTTTTCGGTTTTGTCTTCCTTGTCTTTCTCTTTGGCCGACTCCTCTTTCTCCGCGCTGTCCTTGACGGTCGTGGGTGGTGCTTCGGCAAAGGCCGCGGCGCCGTGCCATTCGACCACGCCAGCACTCCCCGCGAGCAAGCTAGCGACAACAAGAACGCGAGCGAATACTCGCGTGTGTGATTGCATATCGGCCTTCATCGTTTTCACTCCAAGCCTTCCCGGCGAATCAACCGTGGAGAGCATCATCTGGTAGCACGATTCGTCTGCTGCCAGCCGTTCTTGGAAGAGAGCGACGACAGCACCTGTTCAATTCATCTATGAGGCTGCCCGGGAATTCCAGGTGCCTCCATTCATCTATTTTAGCGAAGCTGCTGCAAATGTGCAGCCACAGAGGGGCAAATTCGTATAGTCGTTAAACAGGCCGTTTGCTATTGTTTCCGCCCACTTGTCTAGCAAGCCGCGTTTTTTGCGGCGCTCGAAATCAGCCGTCCGCCGTGGTTCGGCGGACGCGAAGTTCGGCTCGAAAGAGGTTCACCAACATGCGACCAAGATGCGGGCATTTCGTCTGGGCGGTATTGTTCGTGGCGTTGTTTTTGGGCGTGACGCCAACGTATGGCCAGATCTGGAAGCAATTTGTTCCGAAAAGCCGCAACGCGCCGACGGCCGAAATACATCCCGTGAGCGAACAAGTCGACGCATCGCGAGCCACCACCGCGGGCCAACATCAATCGGCCGACCTCAACGATTCCTTCTCGATTACACAAGAGAGCGGCCCCTGGCTTATTGTCGCGGCCAGCTTCTCGGGCCCCGGCGCCGAGCAACAAGCGCAAGACCTCGTCGTCGAGCTGCGAGAAAGCTTTCGGCTGCATGCCTATGTCCATGCGATGGACTTCAAGTTTCGCGACGATTCGAACAACTCCGGCGGCTACGGTTCGTCCGGCCGGCAACGATTCCGCCGTGGCGACCAGGCGCACGAGCTGGCGGTGTTGATCGGTGATTTTCCCTCGATCGATGGTCCCGATGCCCAGCAGATGCTCGCACGCGTCAAGTCGCTAGAGCCCAAAGCACTGAATGTCGATGCTGAGCAGACCGCGCAAACAATGGCCCAAGCCCGTCGGCTTCAAGACGCCGTAATGGAAAAATTCGGTAAAGAAAAGAAGCGTGGACCGATGGCCCAGGCCTTCTTCACACGCAATCCGTTATTGCCCCGCGAGTACTTCGTTCCCAAGGGCGTCGATACCTTCGTTGCCAAAATGAACGAAGGCGTTGAAAACAGCCTGCTCGACAACCCGGGCCGCCGCACCATTAAGATCGCCACCTTCCGCGGCAAGACCATCCTTCAAGCCAGCGCCAAGGAAGACGAAATTACCAAATCGTTCTGGGGCGGCCGCAAGAAGGACGACAAGAACCCGCTCGTCGAGGCCGCGGAGAATGCTCACCTGCTCGCCAAAGAGCTGCGTGCCCATGGGTACGAAGCCTACGAGTTTCACGACCGCATGGAAAGCATCGTAACGATCGGGGCCTACGCCCAGACGACGCAGCAACTGCCCGACGGCCGCGTGGTCGCGCTTCCCGAGGTGCAAAAGATCTTCCAAACATTCGATGCCACATTCGACACGCCCGCCGACCCGCTCAGCCCGATCGGCAACGACTCGCGGACGCAGCGAGCCGTCGAAGAGCGCGAGCACGAAATCAATGTCCGCCTGAATACGCAACAGGCCCAAATCGTGCCTGGCATGAATCCCAAGCACGTAAAAATCCTCAGCGGCCGCGGCAAAAACGTGAAAGTCGAGCGGATCATTCCCATCGATATTCACCCCGAAGTGATCGACGTTCCCAAGCGGAACGTCTCGAGCGCCTACGCGGGCTAGGCCCCCGTAGGACAGACTTTAGTCTGTACACTGCGCGCCTACCTTTTGACAGACTAAAGTCTGTCCTACGACATAGCCGCTCGCGGCAACCGGACCCGGATGTTATTTTGAGTCACTTTGAATGATTCAACCCACCCGCATCCGGTGCTCAACATTGCCTCAAGATTCTTGCTCCACGCTCGTCATCGGCACCCACAACCGCAAAAAGGGTAGAGAGCTTGCCGAGCTCCTTGCGCCGCTGGGCTTCTCTGTTATCACGCTCGACGATGTGCCTGACGCGATCGAAGTCGTCGAAGACGGCGATACGTTCGAAGCCAACGCCCGCTTGAAAGCGTCCCAGCAAGCGATCCACCTGGGGCGCTGGGTGCTGGCCGACGATAGCGGCCTCGCCGTCGACGCGCTGGGCGGCGCCCCGGGCGTCTACTCGGCTCGCTTCTCCTTACTGGGTGACACGCCCAGAGTCCGCGATGGGCGTGGCGATTCGACCACGCCCTTCGCAGAGCCTCAGAGCGTGCCACCCGGCGTTGTCGATGATGCCAACAACCGCTGTCTGCTTGAAAAGCTGGAAAATGTTCCACTGGAGAAACGCACCGCGCACTATGTGTGTCACGTCGCGGTCGCCGACCCAACTGGCGCGATTCGTGCCGAAAGCCAGGGCGTCTGCCGCGGCCGCATCCGCTTCGAGCCGGCCGGGGCCAACGGCTTCGGCTACGACCCACTCTTCGAAGTCGTCGAATACCACTGCACCTTCGGCGAACTCGGCCCGCATGTAAAGCAAGCCCTCAGCCACCGTTCGCGCGCCCTCCGTGCGATCGTTCCACAGCTTGTGGCGCTCAAATCAATCCGGTGAGAGCGCTACCTACTGCCCATCCACTCGCTCCACGATCTTGTATCGAATCCTCAGGCCTACTGGATTCTCCGTGAAGCCCGCGACCTCCATCACGCCGATCTTCCCGTTCCGAGTTCGGAAATACAAAGTCTCCGGCTTGTATTCCGACACACCTAGTGGCAAGTGCCGCAGGTCGCCTTCCTTAAAATGCATCTGGTTTTCGTAATACGGGATCGCATCTATGGCTTCTTGTGCCGTCGAGTTGTCGAAGCTCGCCGGCCCGATCCAGAACATATCGAACGTCGTCAGTCCCCGCTTCGTTCCGTTCGCGCTGACTTTATCCGACATGTCGATGCCAACCACAAAATCGATGTCGTTCTTTCGCGCCCAGGTACTAAGTTGATCATCACTCTTCAACTCGGCTGGCGGTGAAACCAACTCGCCCGTCTCAAGCTTGAGCGCGCAGTTCTTGCCAGTGGAAATGTCCTGAACCGTTCGTTCCATCACTGGGCCAAACTTGAGATCACTTTTTGCACTTTCCTTCGACCCCGACGCAGGTGCATCAGGATCGGCTTGCCCCGTCCGGCGCGCCGGAAATTCACCAGCCTTCGGCGGCTCGGCAACGATCGAAAAATGCAACTCGCCTGTGGACAATGATTCTTGCGTGCTGTAAACGGGGTGCGGCACGTCGAACGCGAGTGTGACGGTTTCTCCGACGGCCACGCGAATCGCCGTTTCGGCTTCCCCGCGCTTCCCGTCGCCCAGCAAAATCGGCAGACCCTGCACCTCGTGACGCAAGCCGGGCGCGAGCTGCACCGACATCCAGCCAACTGGCCCGCCGGGCTTCTCGTCTTGCTCAAGGGAAGCACCTTGGGCGTTGACGTTCATTTTGCGGTAATAACTATGCGTCATGATGCGCGGAAACGACGCCTCGACCGTCGCGTCGCCCACGTTGCGATAAACGAAGACCGGCGTCACCGTCTCACCACTAACGTACCGTTCTCGCCAAGGCTTAAGCAGCAGACCAACCTGCAACCCGTCGGCCGAAGGCGGCCCCCAAGCCGTCTGTGCGTTCTTCGTTTCGCTGCCGTCCAAACGAACCGCCTGCTCCCTCAGCACATACGCATACGTCCATCCCGGCTTCGATTCCTGCGGCATTCGGATTCGAACCGACCATATGTGGAAGTCGCTACCATCAGAGTTCTGAAAACTTGGCAGCAACTCAAATTCTGTGCCTTTCGGCAGCTCGCGTGTATCCGCAATTTTCTGAAACGCTGCGAACTCGCCATTCGTTACCGGCGCTTCATTGCGTTTCGTCTTCCACCAGCGAATCGCCGCCACCACTTCTTCTTCCGTCAGTGGCTGCTGGGGCACATCGCACAGACCCGTATGCGTTTCGTTGAAGCCGTGAATTGCCGCGGCCAAGGGGGTATTATCGTCGTTGGCGTCTGGCTTTTTCAATTCAGGTAAGGGGATCGGTTTGCGCGTTCCAGCATCAAGTTGGTATAAAAGCCGTTGCCTAATGATGATCGGGTAGCTTTTGGGCTTGTAAAGTCGAATCATCCAACCTTGAAACAGCTCGCCTTCTTGCCCCTCAAGCGTCTGTAGCACGTCAATTCGCCAACCCACAGGCAGAATTCTTTTGTCGATGACCTTTTTCGCAAATTCGTATTCTCTGGCCGACAGGTGGTCCTTTTCCAAACTGGCCCACCAACCGACCGCACACGCCACTTCGTCTTCCGTCAGCAGTGGCTGATCTTTGCCGACCGTGTCCTGACGCGCCATTTCATTGAATGCCTCGACCGCATCGGCAAGCGGCAAGCCATCTTTCCGCTCTTCCGCTACAAAGCCGCGACCGGTGGTCGCGGTCTTCCGGCCCGCCTCACAAATCACCGCCGTTTCGCCCGCGCCAACCGCCGCTTTCGTGGTCGACTCCTCTGATGTTCTCACCTTGTTGAGCAGCTTGTAGCGGAACGATACTTTCATCGGCAACTCGTTACCCCAATCAAATCGCGTAATCTGCAGAACACCCGTCGTCCCCTTGCTCGTTCTGATGTAGTAGACTTGCTTGCAATCGCCTGGCGAAGGGTTCACGACCCCCATCTCGTTCAGACGCCGCACGCCAGAGCGTTCTTGATACTCGGCAAGCTCACGCTTTGCGGCGGCGAACTTGGCGACGACTTCTTCTGGCGTGGCATTCCAATCAGCGTTGCTAAGCGCCACACCTTCAACAATCCGTAGGCCACGCCAAACACCTTCAGCACGTTTTTCTTCGCACGCGACTACATGAGCGTCGTTCGAGCGGACCAGTATTTCGACTTCGTTCTCAGGCGACGAAGCGACTTGCCCACTTTCGAGGTCTAACATGGTTTTTGAGTCTGCAGCAACGCCGTTCAGCGTCCGTTCCACTACCGGGCCAAACATGAGATTCGACGATTTGTCTTCGTTCTCCACACTCGGCGTCGCCCGAACCCACAACAAGTCTGCCAGCTCCGGCGTACCCGGGTTGACGTTCGCATCGCGACTCGTCGTCCACGCCCCGCGAATCTCGCCACCCGCCTCGCGCACCGATATCTTTCCAAACCGCTCCTTATCTTCGCTCCATGTCCCGTTGTACCGCCGCTCGATCCGCGACCACTTCAACTCGATCTTCCCTGGCTGCTTGCCAAACGTGTCTGTGTACGTACCCTCGTACTCGGCCGTTCCCGTGAGCTTAAGCGTAACGCGATCCCAACCTTCGCCAGTCCATTCGCCCGAGATATCCGTCGGCTCCGCCGTCGCCAGCAAAAACGCGCCTCCACCGCCGAAACCGAGCAACAGTACGGCAGCGGCGACCGCGCTCCAGCGGTTCCGCCGCCATCGCGAACCCCAGCCGGCCGCCGCGGCCGCCGGCTTCGTTCGTGGCAACTCCTTCGGCAACGGCACATTCGCCGGCTGCTGCACGTGTGCCAGGCACGTTTCCAACAGCTCGCTCACTTCCTTCGCAGTCGCATACCGCCGCGAGGCATCTTTCTCCAGCAGTCGTTCCACAATCGCCACGAACCACGGCGGCAATTCCGGATTGAGCGATTCCATCGCTCTAGGTTGCTCCTCCACCAGCCGCCGCATCGTCGCTACCAGCGAATCGGCCCGAAACGGCGACACGCCGGTCGACATCTCGTACAGCACGCAGCCCAAGCTAAACAGATCCGACCGCCCGTCGAGCGCCTCGCCCCGCGCCTGCTCGGGCGACATATACTGCGGCGTCCCGGCGATCACGCCCCACCGCGTGAGCGTCACATCGTCCGCCGCCCGCGCCAGGCCAAAATCGGTCAGCACCGCCCGCTCCACGCCTTTTTCCAAGAGGATGTTCGCCGGCTTCACATCGCGATGCACGAGCCCCTGCTCGTGCGCCGCCGCCAACCCGGCCGCCGCCTGCATCCCGATCCGCAGGGTCTCCTTCAACTCCAACGTCCCCTGCCGCGCGAGCCGCTGCGCCACCGAATCACCCGACACCAGCGGCATCACCAGATACGGCAGAGCCCCGTTCGGCTGCACCTGATGAATCGCCAGCACATGCGGATGGACGACCGCGGCCGCCGCCTGCGCCTCACGCGCGAATCGCTTCCTCGCCAATGAATTCCGAGCCAGGTGCGGCGACAACACTTTGATCGCCACGTAACGATTGAGCTTCTGGTCATATCCCTTCAGCACCACGCCCATCCCGCCCTGCCCAATGATTTCCAATACATCGAATTCGCCCAGCCGGCCAATCGCGTTCGGCTGGTCCGACGGCTCGAGATGCTCCACCGTGAAATCGACAGCCCAATCCTCCCCGGTCGGCTGCAACTCGTCCAAGTCATCTTCCGCCAGGAGAGCCGTCGCTTCTTTACGCCATTCATCCCATCCCGCCATTCGCTCCAGCACCGCACTGCACGATTCACACGCATCAAGATGCTGCTGCAAAACGATTTCCTCCGCAGCCGGCAAACTGCCAGCCAGCGCCGACTCAAGCAAATTGATCGAACATGCGTTGGTCATGTTGACTTCTCCATTGCGTTCACCGCGTCGCGCAATCGCACCAACACTCGGCACTTCGCCACGCGCACGGCTCCGATCGTCATCCCCAACTTCTTGGCCGCGGCCGCCGTGTCGGTTCCCACGACGCTTGCTTCCCAAAACGCCTGCCACGTCGTGGGTTGCACCTCGCTCCGCACCTGCTCGGCCGCCCGCTGAAACTCGGCTCGCCGCAATTCTTGATCGAATTCGACCGTCGCCGGCGCCGAACCATCTGGCAGTTGCTCCAGCATCGCCAAGAGTTCTGATCCGCCCCGCGCGACAATGTTGCGCTCGCGTTTTTTGAGCCAGTTGATCACCAGGTTCCGCGACACGCGCCGCAGCCAGCCGCGAAACGATCCTCGTTCCCGCGAGGGATCCCAGCGGTGAATGCTGCCGCTCACCGCCATGAACAGCTCTTGCATGACTTCGCGGGCATCTGCATCCTGCAGCCCATGCCGGCGCAACAGCCGATAGATGACCGGTTCGTACAGTGCCACAAACTCCATCCAGGCCGCGTGATCCTCGGAATCACGCAGCCGGAGCAGCAAGCTGGCACGGGTAGTAGGGCTGGATGTCATGACGGTTTTCTATTTGTATACACAATAGAAAACCGCGGACATTACACGAACAAGAAAACATGGAGGCAAAAAAGGGTTTCTTTTTTATCCCCTTGCTTTTGGCCACTCAATAATATATACATTTGAACACTAAACGATCGGATGCACAAGCAGGTCCCGCGAGCCGAGCGGGACCTTAGGAACGGCTCAAAAATAACTTCGGCAATTGGAATTCACCACGGAGGCACAGAGGACACAGAGAAAAAATACAGGAGGCAAACGCACTAATCTTCGCTAATTCCCGCTCATAACGAGAAAAGACGATTACCGTCTCTTCCTGTCTTCTGATTGACTAGCGTGGATGAGTGACCATTCATGCTCTTCGTTTTCTCCTTT
>CAZJWY010000189.1:0-9588 GCA_964549545.1 uncultured Planctomycetaceae bacterium
CGCTAACCGAAAACATGGACCTGACCCCTTCGCCTTGGACTTTGCAGTTCTCCTGAGCGAGCAACTCGCCGAAAAAGCGAATGAAGGCGAACTGGCCGCGAAGAGCAAGGCGCTTCTAGTGCATGCGAGACACACCATTCACGGCCTACCCGTAGGACGGACAGTCCTCTTCGCCCGTCTTTTCGAGACAGTGCTATCGACGGTGAGCTTGAGTCCCACCGCTTTCATGACGGCCGTTAGAGTGGACAGTCTAGGATTGCCGCGTTCCGACAGAGCGCGATACAGGCTCTCCCGCTTGATTCCCGCTTTCTTTGCCACGCTCGCGATGCCGCCCTTGGCCTCCGCCAGACGGCGCAGCGCGATCAGCAGCACTCGGGGTTCGTCGCCGTCCTCCAGCGCAGCCTTCAAATATTCGGCCGCAAACTCCGGATCGCCGCGAAGTTCCTCAATCGTTGCCGCAACGTGCGATTTGCTCGGCTTGTGTTTCATGATTTGTCCGTTCGTTGTCGGTAGTCGTTCCAATATTCAATCGCCCGACGAATGTCGGCTGATTGCTTGCTCTTGTCGCCGCCGCACAACAAAAGCACGCAGGTTGTGTGAATCCTCGCAAAATAGACCCGATAACCGGGCCCCCAGTTGATCCGCAGTTCCGACACGCCGTCGCGCAAGGATTTGCAGTCGCCAAAGTTACCGGCAGCCAGACGATCGATTCGAGTCGCAATTTTGGCGCGGGTTCGTGCGTCGGACAATTTCGCCAGCCAAGCGCCGAACACATCCGTGCCCGACTCGTTGACGTAACGAAGGATTTCGACCATCCGGACAATTGTAACTTATAAATTACACCCAGTCCAGTGGAAAAAAACGCTGGCAAGCACAACGCCATCTTTCCAATCCGGCCTCGGTGTTCTCAACCACGAATGCGAACGGTTGTCTCATCTACGATCCACAATTTGCCGGCTAGCGGTTCTTGATTGAACACCAGCAATAGGCGTTGGATTGCGCTCAACACCCGGTGTTTGTCGAGCCGAGCCAGCCGCAACACGATGATTTCGGGATAGTCTGCCGGCGGATAGGCGCGAATATCGGAAAAGTCCAAATCGAGCGTAACGATTGCGCGGTCTTCCTTCTTGCACAGCCGCCACGTTGGGATCGGGGTGGCCGCCCAGTTGTTGATCCGGCACGGTAACGGCGTCATATCCGGAATCGGCCAGTGCCTCGGCCACCTCCACCGGCATATTCTCGTCGACTTTGAACTTGAGCATCAGGCGACACCGCTTGGCAGATAAACCGTGCGTTCACGCGCCAGTTCGGCCGCATACTCCAGCGCGGCCTGGATGTCCTCAGCCGAAAGTGTCGGATAGCTTTTGAGTAGTTCATCGGTCGAGACACCAGCCGCCACGTTGTTGAGCACCACCGACACCATGATCCGCGTACCTTGGATGCACGCCTGACCGTGGCACACGGCCGGATCGACCGAAATTCGCTTTCGCCAGTTCATCGTTTCACCCTTACAACCAGAATTGGTGATCTTTCCCTGCTCCATTATAATCAGTCGCTCATTTTCTACGCATGAACGAGCCAGCCAGCGACGCGCGTGGCGTGTCTCGAAGACTCGACACACCCTACGGCCTTACTCATCCGTCACACACCCCTCCGAAGCGGTCTTTACATTTTTGATGTACTTGTAGAGCGTACCGCGGGTGGCTTTGTAGGGTGGCGCCTTCCAGGCCTTCTTGCGGCTCGACAATTCGTCGTCGGAGAGATCGATCGTGATCATGTTGGCTTCGGCGTCGATTGTGATTTTGTCGCCGTTCTTTACGAGCGCGATGGGGCCGCCGAGTTGGGCTTCGGGGGTGACGTGGCCGACGATGAAGCCGGCGGAGCCGCCGGAGAAGCGGCCGTCGGTGATGAGGGCGACGTCTTTCTCCAATCCCGCGCCGACGATCGAGCCGGTGGGCGAAAGCATCTCGGGCATGCCGGGGCCGCCTTGTGGGCCTTCGTAGCGGATGATGACCACTTCGCCTTTGTTGATCTTCTTTTGCTGCATCGCGTGGAGCATGTCTTCTTCGGAGTCGAAGCAGTTGGCTACGCCGCTGAAGCGGAGACCTTCTTTGCCGGTGATCTTGGCGACGGCGCCATCGGGGCAGAAGTTGCCGCGCATGATGCGAATGTGGCCGGTCTTTTTGATGGGCTCGGCGACGGCATGCACGACGGCTTGCCCTTTCGCCAACGCCGGCAGGCTGGCCAAGTTCTCGGCAATCGTTTTGCCGGTGATCGTGAGGCAGCCGCCGTGCAGGAAGCCTTCATCGAGGAGCAGCTTCATGACGGCCGGCGTGCCGCCGACCTTGTGCAAGTCTTCTTGCAGGTATTTGCCGCTCGGACGCAGATCGGCCAGGTAGGGCACACGATCGCTCGTGCGTTGGAAGTCGTCGATCGTGAGGGGCACGTCGACGCTGCGGGCCATCGCGATGAGATGCATGACGGCGTTGGTCGAACCGCCGCAGGCCATCGTGATGGTCATCGCGTTCTCAAATGCCTCGCGGGTCATTACGTCGCGGGGTTTGATGTCCTTCTCCATGCAGTTGAGGATCGCCTTCCCGGCGCGGCGGCACTCGTCGAGCTTTTCGGGATCGGTCGCCGGGAGCGACGAACTGTAGGGAAGGGCCATGCCCATGGCTTCGATCGCGGTGGCCATCGTGTTGGCGGTGTACATACCGCCGCAGGCGCCGGCGCCGGGACAGGCGTGGCGCACGACTTCGCGGCGCTCGGTATCGGTCATCTTGCCCATGAGCTGAGCGCCGTAGCAGGTGAATGCAGAGACGATATCGATGGGATCGCCCGTCGCCGTGTGGCCAGCGCGGATGGTGCCACCGTAGACCATGAAGCCGGGGCGGTTGAGGCGGCCGAGGGCCATGAGCGCGCCGGGCATGTTTTTGTCGCAACCGGGCAGCACGATACACGCATCATACCACTGGGCACACATCAGCGTTTCGATCGAGTCGGCGATGATGTCGCGCGACTGGAGCGAGTAGCTCATGCCGTCGGTGCCCATCGAGATGCCGTCGGAAACGCCGATCGTGTTGAACCGCATGCCGACTAGGCCGGCCTCCTCGACGCCTTTCTTCACTTCGGCCGCGAGGTCGAGCAAATGCATGTTGCACGGGTTCCCCTCGAACCACATGCTGGCGATGCCGACCTGGGCCTTGTTCATGTCGGCCTCGGTCATGCCAGTGGCATAGAGCATGGCCTGCGAAGAACCTTGCGTTTCGGGCTGGGTGATTTGACCGCTGTATTTATTGAGGGGACCGGGCACCGATGGTTCTCCTGCTAGTCGCCACGAGCCGAGCGGGGCACTTTTATCTTGAAATAGGCTGGGTTCAGGTCCGCCTCGGCTCGGCGGACCTACTATGAGTTGAAGTGGTTTCAAAACCGGGGGCTAGCGCCCTGCGGCTGATCGAATCAGCCGGCACGCGCTAGCGTCCGGTTCATTCGGTTCGTTTTGGAATCGCTTTTAATGGTAGGTGCCATTGTAGCGTGAATGGGTTCGCTTGCCGTGGGGGCCGCGGTTGGGAGGGCTGGTTGGGGCTTCTTGAGAGGATTTTATTGTTGCGCTAAGCCGCAAGCGGCGTGGCGGTTCGTGGTGGATGTTTTATGGGGGGATCGTAGGTGCGTAAAACTCTCCCCCCGGGATTTTGCGCACCTTGGTCTGATTGAGGAATGGTCTAACATTACGTTTTGGAATGCGCGCATTGCTGCAAGCATCTTGTAGTGGTTCGGTAGTAGAACGGAAGCCGGTGTCTCCCGAGCGACGGTCTTTCAACTAACAGACGAAGCCTGGCTGTAAAGCAGCGGGTGCATCGTCGCGGATGGAACTTAGCATAAGTGCTGGCCCTATTTCTACAAAAATCTTTTGTGAAATCAGGTGGCCAAGAGTTGGGGATTGCCGCGCGGGTGGAGGATTTGGAGAGGGGAGGATCTCGCGCAGAGGTGTAGAGGGCGCGGAGCAAGCAGATTCGGGAACACTAATCTGCACTAATGAAGTTGGATTGATGACGGGCATCGCTCCTTTTGGCTCTCGGCGCTCCCTGCGCCTCTGCGTGAGCTTTTGAAGAATGGCTGTTACAATGTTGCGGTATTGAAGAGCACTTGAGCTAGCCAGCAGTGGCTCCGGTCGTTGGCGGCTACCGCGTGTTGTGAATCGGCCGCATTGGCTAAGCGAACCAGAATACTCGTGTCGAGCAAATAGGCCACTACTCGTAAAGCCCTTCGCTACTAACCGCGGTGTTCGGAAGAGAGACAGCACAATCCACGGCGAGGCCGAGAAGGTTGCGCTCCCATTCATCTTGCGGTTGTAAGCCGCCGCCGGGTTGCGACTCGACGCTAAGCCTGACCAGCGTTTTGTCTGGGAGAGACAAAGGGATAAGTGGCTTGAGGACCCCGTTGTCGTAGATGGCTTCGAAGTGCTGGCTCATGTTTTAAGGGTAGCATTGGCTGGGGCGGAAGTCCAGTTGAGGGGCGGTATGGGGCCGATATCCTGGAATGTAGCTGACCGCATAAATGCGATTCTATTGATGCCTGCGCAGCAAATGCCCTCACGAGACAAGGGTGCCATGCCCACGGCTTGGCGTGGGCATGACGAAATGCCTGCTGAAACATGGCCACTCCGAGCAGTGGCCATGGCACCCCAGCGCCTCTGCGTGAGCTTGTCGAAGAATAGCTGTACGCGTATAGCTAGACGGAGTAGCCACGAAAAATACAAAAAGGCACCAAAAGTTTTCGTGTCTTATTGTGTTTCTTGTGGCTATTGTATGGAAAAAGGGTTAGCGGAGTGGAGTAGCACCTGGCGTCCGTGTGCTGTGATTCGCCCGGACGTTTTCGTTTCCGTCTAATCAGAGCGCTAATCCGCTTGCAGTAGTTCGTTTAGGCTTCGCGGGTTGGGGTCGGGTTGAACTTCCTGAATCGGAACGTCGATGTCGGTACTCTTTCCGTCGGAGACATGAACCGTGATGTTTTCATCCGACGGCATTGTCCATTTGTATGCAGCGCCCGAATACACGCCACCAATAGCGAAGTAATTCTCGCCTGGCAATGCGCGCAATGGAAATCGGCCGTCAACTGCTTCCACCAGTCCCGGTGTACTCAAAGGGGGGCCGGGGCGCAAAGAAAACTGTCCTCGCTCGTCGCCTTGCAATGGAATCGGCTTACGAGTCTTGGCATCGACGATGCGCACACGGATAGTGCCGCCGCGCGACATCACGAGATCGGGAGCGGTCGTCGCGCGATCGGAAGATGTCGCAAGTTTTTTGACGCCTTCATTCACTCGCTTTGGAGCTTCAGCCCAAAGATCATAGGTACCGGCGGGCAGGGTGCTTATTCGATATTCGCCATGTGAGTTTGCACTGGCAAAAGCAAAGCTAATGCCCGCTTCGATATCGGTGCTCGGTTGGCTCGCGAACGCCTGGACCTGCGCGCCTGCGATCGGCTGCTTGTTAGCGCCGTCGACGACGCGCCCGGTGATCACGGCGGCCGCTTTGAGTTGCACGTCCTGGGTACCGGGTATTTTTTCGCAGCGAGCCGTACGGCTCGCATAATTCGGGTGCTCGACGAAGATTGGTCTCCAGAGTATGACGTAGTCGTCGTCGTTGTTTGGCGGTCGAGTTGCGTTCCGATTCTTTAAGTCCAGTTTCGGGGCATCCGCGATTTCGTATCGACCATCGGCATCCGTGCGAGCGGTTTGAAATCCTTCCCAACGGTCCGTTTGGGTGTAGCCGACGGAAACAAGTGCACCGGCCACTGGTTCGCCTTTGGGGTTAGTGACTCGACCGCGAAGCGTGGCGGCGACTGGCATCTTAAATTCTTGCCGCGATCCAACGCGGGCAAGTTCGTTTCGCGCAACCGTCCGAGATGCGGAAACTCGACCTGCTTTGCGGCAAGTGACTTGATAAGGTCGAGAGTAATAGTCGGGGAGTTGGGGGATATTGCCGTCGGGATACTCTTTCGCAAGATCAACGACGTTGGCAAAGAGGAACCGTCCGTCGGGCTGTGTCGTGTGCTTCGCAACCACCTCACGATGATCGGAGTCCATCCACGCGGTGCGAGCTACGAGGACTTCCACGCCCGCGAGCGGCTTGCCGGTTTCGTCGATTACGCGGCCCGTAATTGTGTTCGCGGTTGCTGGTGTGTTGGCGACCAGCATCTCTGCGGCTTCGTCGATCACGTTGGCGTTAGCAGGTACAGTCGGCTTTTCCACTGGCGCCGCTGGTTGCTTGGTCGCGGCGGAATCTTCACCGCTGGTGAACATCGGCTGTTCGAGTACCTTCGCATCGATCGGTGTGTGTTTTAGCTGCGTCCAATAGTAATAGAACATGTGCCGCACGCCGGGGTCGTTGAACGTCAGGTCGCCATTCTTTTCGGCGTCTTCGTAGAGTTGGCGGCGGGCATCGAGAGCTTCGGGGCCGAACTGTTGGAAGATGACGCGGCCGCCGTATTTGCGGAGCAGTTGTTGCTCGGTCTTGCGGGCCAGGATGAGTTGGCGGGCAATGCCGTCAGGTGTTTCCAGAGTGCCGCGATCGTTCTGCGTGGACAAGACTCTTTGCAGAGTTTTTTGTTCCTTCTGCAACCGCTCGCGCTGTGCTTCCGGCAGGTCGGCCTTGGAGAGCTTAGCGTTCACACTCTCCAAACTCTCTTTGTTACGCTGCAACTGCTCCTTGCGCGCTTGGGCGAAGCTGGCTTTGTGCTCCTTGATCTCGTCGGCGGTCACCTGAATCTTCTGCTGCTCGACGAATCGCTCGTTCAACGGTTTGGCGAAGGTGGTAGCGATGCGGGTCATTAAGTCCCACTGGGGTTTGTTGCTGGCGTCGAAGTGAAGTGAGGTGTCGATTGGTGCGGTGAGGCGAATTTCGGCGGCGGTGATTTTCTTGCCGAGAACGGTGCCGACGACGCGATTCGCCATGCTTGTTGTGGGCTTGGCACTCATGTCTGGGGCTTGCGCCGGCGGTCGTTCCGTGGCTGATACAGATGCCGTAGAACCGAATGTGTCGGGCGAGATTTTGATGGTGCTGAGATCGTTCACGCCCGGTTTGATTTCGAGTGTGAATCGGCCTTTCGGCCAATTTGCAGTTTTCAAATATCCGCTTCGTTCGTGCCAGACTTGAAACTCCCATTTGCCGGGCGGCAAACCGTTGATCTGAATTCTTCCATGCACGTCACTCACGGCGAAAAACGGATTGGCGCAGGGAAAAACCCAGGCTTTGAACTCCTTAACGCGGCTCATGACGGACAAATTGATAGGAAACCGTTGCGGGCCGATATCGACTTTCTGCTCTTCACCGGGCTTAAGAAATAAGTTCTGCCGCTGCCCAAAGTAGTTGAACTTAGTGGATTTCGGATCGTCGTTGCGGACAATCAGTTGCCGCGGCCATTCGAAGGCCGTTACACGGGGTTCGTACTTTCCTGTTTGATACGTGATCGTCAGAGGCGGCCCTGTGTAGTCGACTGGTATCCAGGCGTTTTTCTTTTCATCCCATCGCTTGGGCGGGGATTTGTCGCCGGGCTCGACGCGCGGGAAATCCTTGCTAATCAAGTAAACAAACACGTTGGCAATTCCGCCGTCCTTATCGACAAGCAGTGATTCATCAAAGACTTTGGTGCCGATTTCCTTTTCGACGTCAATGCGTTCAATCTCGCGGTTATCGAGTATCGCTCGCAAGATAAATTCCTTAAGTTCGGTGCGCTCAGGTGGAACGCCGTCGTATTCGAACCGTATGGAGAGAGCGCCCGTTGTGCTCGTGGTCGTCTCGGGCTTGTTAGACATCGTTTCGCTTGGGGTTGCTTTCGATCCTTTTTCAGGTTCCGCTGCCGTCTTGGTTTCGAATGTCGGCTTCGGCGCATTTGGATCTGGCAACGGGCCGATGTACGAGGCGATGACTCTCACGCCAAGAAAAGGGCCGTCGGCACTGAACTCGTGGCCGAGGTTGAAATCGTGCGTGAACCCTTCGCGCGGTTGCGAACCGTCCATGGGGGCGCTTTTGACATCGGTGGTCAATCGCAAGACGCCGGCGGCTCCTTCGCGGGTGAGGAATAGATAGGCGGTGCCGCCCAGCTTGGCCTTGTCTGGGCCTTTGTATTCTTCCTGCGGTGGAAGGAGACGGTCGATAGGGCGGCTCAGCGGGTAGGGGACTTCGCCGCGAATGGCTCGTGGCAGCGACTGCAATTCTTCGGGCGTGAGCTGCCAGACTTTCATTCCCAGCGGCAACAAACCATAGACTGAGCTGCCATCATCGGATTGAAAGGTCAGCCCCATTACATCGAGGCCCTCTTCATCGGCCCAGGCTTCGACGGGACCGTAGTTTCCGCCTAGCTTTACAAACGCGGGAAGTTCTTTGTGCCAGGCGGCGATTCGGCCCGTGTCGTAGTCGATGAAGCAATACTGCGTACTAGTGTTTGCTGGCTCCACAATTTTGCCAGAACTGCCGAGCAGCCCCAAGTTGGCCCCTTGAGGCAGAGTAGCGGGGCCTGTCGCTCCGACCAGTGGCAATGGCCGTAAATTGACGGTTGCATATTCTTCGCCGACTCCAAGTTGCTGCCAATTGTTGAGCCACCATTTTTCCCAACGCTTGGCGAAACTGTTGAACATTTTCCGCTGAGCTTTTTGGGCTTTTTCCACTCCACCGAAAGCCTGCGACACAAAGTTGAGCTCCATGTCGTGCTGGTTGGTTCCGGTGATCTTGCGAAGAGCCCCGATGACCTCGCGGAACGGACGGCCATAGGCAAAATCCTCTCGGCTTTCGGAAGCAATGTCGTTGGCCAGCATGAATTTAAGCAACTCTGAATCGGATACCATTAATCCGTAATCGCTTCTAGCCGGCTGTAGTGTTCGCGGGATTGCGCGGATGAGTGCGGGAACGGCCCGGGCATCGCCGATTGCACGCAGCGCAAATGCAAGCTTGCTGATGGGATGGTCTCGATCTTCCGCGTCGAGGGCGACGATCAAGTCGGGGACCGCAGGTTGGCCGATTTCCGCGAGCGTCCGGATCGCTTGAGCCCATTTATCCACATTGGCGCGCGAAGTGGCCCACCTTGTTCCGTCGAATTGTTCGCTCTCTTCTTCTTCCAATTTCTTGGTCTCACGAAGGACTTTGATCGCGGCCATGACTTTTTCAGCGTCTGCCGCCGACAGTTCCTTGTTGACCGAAACTGATGCAGGCGCGCTTTTGCCGGGTTGCAGCGTCAGCAGCGAAAGGGCGACTGCCGCGACCGTGCAGAGCGCCAGTGTTCCCAGGCGCCACTGCCTCGAACAGTTGCGTAGCACTTCCAACCGCTCGTTCAGCAAAATCGCTATCCGCTCGCGAAGTTGTGAGGGGCCCTCCCAGAGGCCGACTGCGGAGGAGAGGCGTAGGGAAGGGCGGGTGCTAAGGTCGCGGGCCCAGGCGACGAGTTGTTCGGCGTACTCGTCGCGGCTGGTGACTTCGGCGGCGGCCGCGTCGGCGAGGGCTTCCTGGTCGAGGCGGAGGCGTCGGCGAGTGAGCCAAAAGAGAGGTTGTGACCAAAGCAGGATGAAGTGCACGCGGCTGACGGCGAGCCAAAGGA
>CAZJWY010000190.1:0-9529 GCA_964549545.1 uncultured Planctomycetaceae bacterium
GCTTTGCGCGGATTGTCGAAGCCCAAGAGGTGGCGGTTCTTGGCGAAGAACTCGCTGACGCTGATGTCGCGCTGCTTGGCGGCCATCGACTGGGCCGTGGCGCGGCGCTTGGGTTTGGCACTGGTGGGCTCGGCGTGCGCTTTGCCATTCGACTCGGCATCGACCTCGTCCGCAGCATCGTCGATCTCTTCGTCGGCCTCGTCTTCAGCGGCGTGGGAGTCTCCGTTTCGGCTAGGTTTGAGGGCGGGGGCGGGGACGCCCCGGCTCGCTTTGACTTTCGTTTTTGTTTTTGCCGGCTTTGTCGGCTTCGTGGTACGTGTAGCGGCCAACCCTCTGTCTCCCGCGTCTCTCATGAGTCCGTGATGTGAATCTGTAACGTTCGGGCTGATTATACCGGCATGAATCGACCTGACCCAGACGCATTTTCGCTAGCCCTGGCCGCGATAATAGCACTGTTTGGATTATCCGTTAAACAAAGACTCACCGATTCGAGTAGTGGTGGCCGACACTTCTGGTAGAGCTTACCAACTCTCGTTGGGGGCGATCTGTCGGATCGCCTGGCTCGACCAAACCGGTGGCCGCGACCAACCTGCCTGCGGCTGCCCCACGCCTGCCTTTGCTACCCACCTTCGGCGACGACCCGTCGCTGCCAATTCAAATCCGATCCGAATCGTTGGAGGTAAATCCGATGCGGTTTACATCGCGCCGCCTGTGTGCCGCTTTGATCCTCGTGCTGGGCTCGGCCTCGCTGGCCGTTGCCTTTGAGCAACCTGGCTGGGACGGCAAACGCCATATCAGCTACCAGCAGCAGAAAGACCTGTTCTACAACTACTACGCGCAGCCGGGGCCGTACAACGGCGCGGCGGCCGGTATGTATGTGTCGCCCCGGCCAGTGCCGCCCCAGGTGGGCCAAACCTGGGTGACCTACCAGCCGTTTATGCCGCATGAATACATGTACAAGCATTCGCGCGCGTACTACACGTACAACGCGGGCGCCGGCTGGCGACGCACGAACGTCCGCTACGGCACCGGTGGTCTGCGCATCCAGGAAAACCTGGCCGACATCAAGTTCCCGATGAGCACTCAGACTTGGGGCCTGCACAACGATTTCTACTATCCGGGTCTGCGGTGGTAGCAGGGTCGAGAGTCGAGAGCCAAATAATCATTCACCGTCGCCCCGCGCTTGTGGTTTAGCACACGGAGCCAAATATGTACCGACGCCTTTCCTTACCTTTGTTCGCCGTTGCGATTGCATTCGGCGGTTTTTCCGTCACCGCGCCGAGCGCTTCGGCAACCGATTATTGCTGTCCCGGGTGGGCCTGCTGCGATTGCGGCTACATGAAGCCGGTTCATCGCGCCCAGTGCTACAACTGGAACCGTAACTATGCGTACACCGACTTCGGCGCGCCGACCGCGCTCGTCGTGCCGCCAACAGCCCAGTTGCAAACGAACTACGGCTGGGGCGTGGCAAGCTCGCGCATCTCGCGAATCGACCACCAGTTCCAACGCAACTACCCAGGCAACGGCCCGTTCGGCGGCTCGGCCCGATCGACGCCGATTTGGCCAAGCGACACGACGCAGTTTGGCATCTACCCGGTTCGCGGACCTTGGTAGCGGGTCGTGTCCTGCTTTGGAATGGGTTCCCTATCCGCGACCACGGCGTCCAACAGATAGTCGCTTTGCTAAACTCGAAGCGTCGCCCCATTAGGGTTGTTTGTTCAGTCAAGCATCATGGAGCGGTAGCATGCGCTACATTACTGCCACGATCGGTGCAGTTGTCGTATTCTTTTCGATGCTGGTGATAGCCTTTGTGATCTTTGCCTTTCTACCGCCACGATTTCAGGGGGACGACTATACTTTCCGCTTTGGTATATTCTATGCGCGAGGCAACCCCGTACTACTGCTAGCGCCAATACTGGGGCTTGCAGCCGCAGTACATTCGTTTCGTGACTCGCTCAAGCGGTACAAAATCAAGGCCGAGAAAACATTGCGAGTTAATCAGTACGCAAAATAGTGCCTCAGCAAGAGCGTCGCCCGCCCACATTTGGTTATTTCAGCTTCGTGATGTCAACATAGCCGTATTGGCCATTATTATCGTGTGCCAGGCGTGCGAGGAAGTTGTCGGTGGTTGGCGCCGGCCCCTTGCCGAATTCGATCACGCAGATCGACGCCTGCATCTTCTCATTGATGCGGGCCAGCTCCGCCATTTCGCTGGCCGACATCGCATCGTCGGCATCCGTCAGAAAGAAGATTACATCGGGCGCGAAGGCCAGCGCTTCTTTGAGCGCGTACATGCGATCGGTGCCGCCGTCGGCTGTGACGCTGCCCACGAAGTTGCCCGCGAGCTTTTTGTTTCGGTCCGAGGCGAAGGCGATGCGACGTGCGCCGTCTGAGATGTTGAGCGACTGCGTCTTCGTATTGAAGAAGATGATGTGGAACTGATGGACGCTATCGAGTGTCTGGATGCTTTGCAGCAACTGCTGCTTCGCGGCAGCCAGCGGGCGGCCTTCCATGCTGGCCGACCGATCGAACACATAGATGAACTTGTTCCCCTTGCCCGGCACGCCGAAGACGCTCGTCTCGCCGTAGCCGTCGGTGCCGTTGGAGCCCGCAATGCCGGTGGGCCGACCGCTCGCATTCGTCCCTGGCTTGGCTTGCTTGGGAGGCGACTTCGCGGAGCTTGCTGGCGGAGCCGCCGTTGATTTCGTGGGACGCGGCGCCGAGGCCGGCGGAGTCGTTTTCGGCGTGCTAGGTTCCACCGGCGCGGAGACGAGCAAGAGTGGCGGCGCGGGCGCTTCCAGGTCGGCAACCGCTTGCTGAACCAACCGCGGGGTCGGTTCTCCAGCTGCGCTCTCACCACCACCCCGATGAATCACCAGACTCATCGAGCCGCGCGACGAGTCGCCCGTTCCATGCTGCACCGGTTGAATCGCTGCACACAACGCAACGACCATCGCCATGTGCAGTAAAGCCGACAAGATCCAAGCCGGGTTAAGCGGCTTCGAGCGGCGCACCGAGTGTGGCGAATAACGATTCATGCAGGGCAGCGATTGAGAATGCTTCAGCTCGGGCTCGAATGCGAAGACAGCACCGAAGGCAGGGATTTCCTGCGGGATTCTAGCGCCAAGTAACTTTGGGGTCAACGCGAGCACGGATGGTGCCAAAAGCTGGGAAATTGCGGCATTTGCCGTCGCTGATCACGCTTCGCGACTGGTGCAGCCGCTCCTATAATCTTATGCTCGACATGCAATCACTGCCTGCCTAATCGGACGAAATTCGAGTGGGCAATCAATAGCCCGACCGCCACGCGGTCTGGGACGTCTCGCACACATATTTTCTTCCGTTTTTTAAGAATAACCTGGAACTGTTTTGAGCCTCCAAGTCATCCACTACCCGCACCCCACGCTCCGCCATCGCTCCCGTCCGCTGAAACGAGTCGATGCCGAGCTGCGGAAATTGATCGAAGAAATGATCGACCTGATGTACGAGCACGAGGGAGTCGGCCTCGCCGCCAACCAGGTCGATTTGCCGTACCGCCTCTTTGTGGCCAACGAAAAAGGTGACCGCGACGCCAAGGAATTTGAGCAGGTCTTCATCAACCCCGTCCTCAGCGGCGGTCAGGGACAGGCGGAAGACGAAGAAGGCTGCCTGAGCATTCCCGGCATTCGCGCCCCGGTGACTCGCAACGCGAAGATCAAGATCCAAGGTTACGACCTGGCCGGCAACGAAATCAGCCGCGAAGTGAGCGGCCTCATGGCCCGCATCGTGCAGCACGAGACTGATCACCTGGACGGCACACTGTTCATCGACCGCTTGGGCCCCGCGGCCATTCTCGGATTCCGTGATCAACTCGAAGAGTTCGAGCTTGCCTTCCAAAGCAAGCTCGACACCCAGGAACTTCCCGGCGCCGATCAAATGGCCAGCCGCCTTCGCGATTTGGAGCGTTTGCGGACATGAGTGTTAAGTGTTAACCACAACGGCACGACGGACACAACGTGAGGAATCGGACAGGATAACAGGATTAGCGGGATGGACAGGATGTTAGAATTAGTTTTCACCCGCTCTTTCGAATCTTCTCATAATCATCCCGTCGATCCGGCAGGTCCTGTTATCCTGTCGTGATTCTTTGTCGTGTCCGCCGTGCCGTTGTGGTCAATCCAAGCCTTCGCTGAACCGACAAAACCTGACTTAGAGCATTCATGCGCGTGGTAATGCTAGGAACGGGTCCATTTGCAGTGCCGACGCTCCGCGCGCTCGCCGCCAGTCAGCACGAAGTCGCGCTCGTTGTGACGCGCCCGCCGACTGATCGCAAAGCAACCGCAAGCCCTATGCAGCAGGCCGCGGAGCAATTAGGCCGCGAAGTCTGGGCGCCGACCACTGTGAACGTCGCGGAATCGCAAAAGCGAATGGCGTCGCTCGCGGCCGACCTGCTGGTCGTCTGCGATTACGGCGAAATCCTCCGCCCCGAAACACTGTCGACCGCTCGCCTCGGCGGCATCAATCTCCACGGCTCGCTCCTCCCCAAGTTTCGCGGGGCCGCGCCGGTTCAATGGTCGATTCTCAACGGCGACCCGGAGACCGGGAACAGCATCATTCGAATGACACCCGGCCTCGACGCCGGCCCGCTCCTCGCCCAACAGCGCACTCCGATCGATCCCGACGAAGACGCGCAGCAACTGGAAACGCGCCTGGCCGCGATGGGGGCCGAGGCCGTCCTGGCCGTCGTTGACCAGCTCGAAGCGGGAACCACCCAGCCCATCGCCCAGGAGAGTCAACTCGCCTCCAAAGCACCCCGACTCAAAAAAGAGCAAGGGGCTATCGACTGGTCGCGCCCTGCTCAAGAGATCAAAAACCAGGTCCGCGGCCTCCGCCCCTGGCCCCGCACGTTCACCTTTCTCCATCGCTCGACCGGAGCACCTACACGAGTGAGCATCGACCAGGTCTCTGTCATCCTGGCAACTGGGCTGGCTGCGGCTCCGCCGGGCACTCTCCTCGAAGTCGGCGAACAACTCATGGTGGCAACCGGCGAAGGAGCCATCGCGATCCACACACTCCAGCCGGCCGGAAAGCGGGCCATGACCGCTGCCGAATTCGCCCGAGGCTACCGGCCCGCCACCGGCGATCGTTTTGCCTCCGAATAGCAACAATCTACATAGCCGCCCCATCTTGGGGCGGTCGCCCGCAACCAATTTCGTCGCGAATCCCTCAATCAAAAGTAGGCTGAAGTGCTTTCACATTCCCTACTCACTCCCGCCGCTTGCGGCTTAGCGCGATCTCTCAACCATCCAAGCAGCCACCAACTACTACGCCCATCGTCTTTTGCAATCGATAAAACTTGACCTTCTACGCAAAGCCGTTTAATTTACTATTTTACGTAATCGGTCGATTCACAACGTCTTGCCCACACCGCGTGATCAGACCTCTTTCGCATGGTCGATGCTAGCAGCCAGCTAGAAGCCGATAGCATTTGGTGCCGCATTGATGCCAGCATAGGGGCTTTCCGCAGGGATGTATTCCTGAGTTATCGCGCCGGGATGCAATCATGCACGACGATCCATCGAACACTCGAAAGTACGCGACGACTCGCGAAGAAATCGCCGAACTGCATGAGTTCGATCATTGGCCCGCCAGTTGGGTTTGGCCGATGTTCGCCGCGATGGTTGCCCTCGGCGCTGCCGCCGTGGTGTCGCTCCATTATTCTTCATGGCTGCCCCTGCTGGTGCTGTTGCCGCTGCAGAGCGCGTTGATGTTCGTGTTTGTCCTGTCGTTTCACGACGCCAGCCACGGCCGGCTTCACCCCGTGCATCGGATGAATGAAGCCTTCGGCCACCTGCTGGGCACGCTCATGCTCACGCCGCTCAACGTTTACCGCTTCGCCCATGCCCGGCATCATGCCCAGCTCAGCCGGCCGGGCGATCCAGAGCTGTGGCCGTTCAATCGGCCTAGCGTGCCGCGCGTGCTCCGCATCTTGGCAGCCTTCTGCGAGATCGTGTTTGGTTTCCTCTACACGCCGCTGCTGTTCTTGCGGTCGACGTTCGTTTGCAAACTTTCCCAGCAAGAGCGGCAGATGGCGATGCGCGGTTATATCGCGATCATCGCTTTCTGGTCCGTCGTGCTGGCATTCGTAATCGACTTCCAGCTTTGGACTCCGTTTTTAGTCGTCGTGGTCGCCCCGATGGCCATCTCGGGTGCGATGCAAACGATCAACAAATTCGAGCAGCACCTGGGCCTGCACGGCGAAACCGTCCTCGGCCTCACCCGCACCGTGATCGATCGCCATCGCTTCGCCGAGATGGTCTCCGCCGCGATGCTCTACAACGACTACCACGGCACGCATCATCGCTACGCGAAGATTCCGTACTACCACTTGCCCCAAGCCACGCCCTACACCGTGGCCAACGCCCGCGAGTACTGCCCGGTTTTCCCGAGCCTGCTTAGCGCGACGCTCAACATGCTTCCCTGCTTGGCCGATCCCAAAGCGGGTCCACAGTGGAATGCGGAAAAAGAGCAGGGCGGTTTCAAAGAAGGAGCCAGCTCTTCGGTCTCGCCAATCGCCCAACCGGTGTTCACAGGTTCGTACGAGTAGCGTGGGTGCTCGCACCCACGAAACCACTTCGTGGCCAACCCTCCCGAGCCGAAACGGCTCGGCTATATAGCCTGGCCGTTTCGGCCGGGTATCGCCGCCGCGTAGCGGCGGTGGAACATTCCGCGGTGCGCCAACCAAGCCACGCTGACGGCTTCCGTCGCCGCTTGCGCGGCTTGATGGGTAGAAGGGGACCGTCTTAACGGCGGGCTTGTGCCCGCCGCTACATTCCTTGGCCACTTCGTGGCCGATCCCCGAGCCGGAACGGCTCGGCTATATAACATGCGTGCGGCCGGCCCGCCGCTAGTCCTCGGGTAAACCACAATTCGTGGGTGCGAGCACCCACGCTACGGCTGGCCGCTGCGCGGCCGATCCCCAAGCTGAGACGGCTTCGTGGTCAACCCTTTCGAGCCGGGACGGCTCGGCTATATAGGGTGGGCGTTTCGGGTGGTGTATAGATGACCCCCGCTGTCTATGGACTGGCCAAAATTCTTTTTTCCCTATCGCCCGGGTGCTGGAAATCATTTTCGGCAGTTGGCATAATGTCGACGCTTTTCGACTGGCAATCGATTCAACTTTGTTCAGCATCTGGGAGAATCTGCGATGGGGGGACTATGCGTACGCGCTTGGCTGGGGTGGAGTGTAGCACTTGCAATTACGGGCTGGTCGACCTCGGTGGCCTTGGGCCAACTGCAGATCACCGAGATCATGTTCGACCCCACCGCTGAAACCGTCTGGGAATGGATCGAGGTCCATAACACGACGGCGTTGCCCGTCAACCTTCACGGCTGGGTGTTGGACGATGATGACGACCCCACGATGAGCGCTGCGAACATCGACTCCGCCAACGGCAACACGATCGTGCCGGCCGGCGGCGTGGCCGTGCTTTACAACGGCGGCGATCTCGGTTTTCAACCGTCGCGCTTCACCAATGCCTGGGGCAGCGGGATCACGCTCATACCAGTGAGCAACTTCAGCTCCCTCTCGGTCGGCGATGCGATCGGCCTGTGGGATAGCCACGCCACCTACAAGGGTGACGAACTGGCGTCGACGACGAGCCCCCGTCGATCGTTCGATAGCGCCGTGACAAGCGTGAATTTCGCCTCGGCCAATGGCTTTCCCACGGCCACCAATGGTCGCTCGATCGCCTGGACAGGCGTCGGCGCCGTGACCAGCGGTGCTAATTGGACCATGAGCGCCAACGGCGCGCTCGGCGCCCATATGAGCATGCAAACCACGATTCCAGGCGTATCGCTCAATAGCATTGCCGATCGAGGAACGCCCGGCATAGTGCCGAGCGGCAGCGCGGCGGCGGGCCTCGTGATCACCGAGATCATGTACGACCCGGCTTCGGCCGAGCCGGCCTGGGAATGGGTCGAGCTTTACAACAACACGGGAGCGCTGATCGATTTTAGCGCCACGAAATATGTGTTCGATGATGACGATGATCCATCGCTGACCGCGGCCAACATTACGTCGGGCATGATCGCCCAGGGCGCGACCGGCGTATTGTTCAACGCCGGCGCGAGCGGCACGACGTTGGCCAATATGCAGGCTGCCTGGGGCAGCGATATCAACTTCATCCCTGTTTCCAACTGGACGGACATGACCAACGGCGGTGATACGATTGCTATTTGGAGCAGTCTGGCCTCGTACCAAGCGGAGACGCAATCGACCACGATGCCGCGGCGAACGACCAGCCACGCCGCGGCAGTTGTCGCGTACGACGACAATGCGGCCGCCGGATGGCCGAACAACAACAACGCCGGCTCGATCTTCCTGGCGGACCTGATGTCCAATCCGTCGACGCCTTCGAGTTGGAAGCTCTCGAACAACGGCAATAGCAGGGCGCCGCAAGCGGTGTTGGCCGAAGTGGTCGACCACCCGGGCGGCGACGTAGGCAGCCCAGGCTTCGTGCCGGGCATTGCTCCTCAGGCAGCGCTCGGCGGAGATTACAACGGCAACGGCGTGGTCGACGCGGCCGACTATGTCCTATGGCGACATGCCATGCAAACCGCCACGCCGCTCCCCAACGACACGACGCCCGAATCGGTATCGACGGCCGACTATGAGGTGTGGCGCACGAACTTCGGCCAGCCTGGCGGCGCGGGCAGCGGGATCGAGGGGGCGAGCGTGCCGGAGCCGATGAGCGTAGTGATCATGGCGATGGCTTCGGTGCTGTTAGGGTGTCGGCTGATATTCGGAAGATCGAAGAGGGTGGGCTACGGAATTGTCGAGATTTACGATTCGGAGCGCAGCGAAAGATCGAAACTGTGTGTACGCTAGGTTTTTGCCCACTAAGGAGTGGCGACAATTTCATGGTTGGCCGTGTAGGCAAATCAGTTATCAGATTCCCTGGAAGGAGTTCAAGTGGATCGTCAGACAAAGCAGATTGGCGCAACGTTGTGTCTTATGGCCATGGCCTTTTTTGCCGGCTGGCCGTTTTGGAAATGGATGCATAACCGGGCCGTAGATGCGTCGTTGCGCGCCCGTGCGCAAGCGCTCGTTGAAAAGAACCCGCAGTTGCAACCTGCCTGGACCATCGCCATTCAAGATGATGTGCTCACGATGCCCGAGGCGAAAGTTATCATCGAAGCGGCTGGTGAGAAGATTGAAGAAGGGAAGTGATTCGTATCCGGTCCAACTGCATGCGGTGACTCGAATCCGCCAAGAGACTGGGGTTATGGATGGATTGGGTAGCCACGAAAAACACAAAGATGCACGAAAAGATTTTTGCGTATTTTTGTGCTTTTCGTGGCCAATACCTGGAATTTGCAGAGAAGATCGTTACCGTTCGGCAGGGTCGAAGAGCTGATTGAAGCATGCGTGGTTTACGCCGAACGTGTTTTGCGCTTCGTCGACGAGCTCTTGCGGACGCGAATAGGCGAGCTCGGCTAGTGGTCTGTCCACGGCTAGTTGGCAGGTGTTAGTGTAGGATACAGACGT
>CAZJWY010000191.1:0-9476 GCA_964549545.1 uncultured Planctomycetaceae bacterium
AAACGTCTGTATCCTACACTAACACCTGCCAACTAGCCGTGGACAGACCACTAGGTTCGAGCACTACTTTTTAACCGCATGGTTGCAATTCCCATTTTTGAGAGGACTGTAGTGTTACGCACTCAATTATATTGGATAGGAACCTTGGCGTGGAATCTTGGCCTACGCCAAATCGCGATCCTCAAACAAGATCAACGCCAGCAGCATCGCCACGGCGGAGTACAGCACACAATACAGCGCTGCCCACGCCAAGTAGGCCGGTGGCACGGGGACCCCGGCGGCCACCGCGGCTTGAATGTTGAAGTGATCGAGCACTGGTAGTATCAACGCGATCAGTTGGCCGAAAAACGCGACGAATTCGTTTTGGCCGATTGCCGACTGAACGATCAGCGGGCCGAGGTGGCCGAGCACGTAGATCGAGCCGCAAATCACGAGGTTCGGCAGAATCGGCAGCCGCGTGGAGATCGCTACGCTGATGGCGGTAAGCACGATCGATTCCATGAATGCCAAGAGCAAGCCGGGGACAATGCTAAGCATCTCGCTGGCGCTAAGTTGCCAAGCCGGGTCCGGATTTGCCGTTTCGCGGGCGTCGTAGACGACCTTGTATGAGACGAGAATCATCATCCACGCCCCCAGGATGATGAACATCAGGAGGTTGGCCCAGACGATTCCGAGGAACTTGCCCAGGACGAATTCGCGGCGGCTGATGGGCTTCGAGAGGAGCGTGAGAGCGGTTCGGCCGTCGATTTCATCGGCCACTGAGACGCTGGCCGTCCAGACGGCGACCAGGATTGCCAGAATCATGATCGTCATCAGGCTTGAGTCTTTGTACATCTTCACGTCTTCGCCGAACGTGTTGTACGGGATGACGATGTAGAGCAGCAGCAGGCAGGCACCGATAATGAGCGCGAGCAGGTAGAGCGGCTGAGCGACGGCTTCTTTCGACGTGGCTAGGGCGATGGTCGAGATGCCCGGCAGCAGCCAGTGGATGAGGAGGTAAAGAAGGTAGAGAGCCACGACCGACAAGGCGGCGAGTGGAATCTTGCGAACCTCGGGGATGGGAACGTCGGTGTGAGTTTCGATTCTGAGCGTGGTCTCGGCGTCGCTTTTGTTGGTGACAAAGATGTTAGAGATGGGACCGGTGAACAGACGCTGGCGTTTGGCGCTGGGAGTCCAAACGTAATCATCCTCACCTTCGACGAGAATCAGCGGGCTGGAGTAGGCTTTGCCCTTTTCGACACCGATCACGAGGTCTTGCTCGCTGCTGAATTTATAGCGCTGCAATTCGTCGGATTCGAAGCGGAGGGGCACTTCGAGGTCGTCAGTGCGCGGCGGGATTTTGACGCTCGTTTCCAATGTGCCCACCTTGGGCAGGCGGGAGAGCGAATGCCAAATCGATTTGACCGGCATGACGGGCATCGCCAGGAAAAAGAGCGCGACGAAGGCAATCGCGACATAACTAATCCAGAGCAGAATGCTTTCCTTGACGAGGCGGATGACCGACTCGGCCGCTTTGCGAGAAATAAGCCACAAGATTCCGCAGGCGATGGCCAGGATGGCCATTCCCGCAGTGACGCCGGCGGCCAGGACCCAGACGGGAGTTAGCCAGATGGTTAGATTACCCATGCTGTTTCAGAGGTTGGAGTTATGACAAGGAGGATATGAGATGGAATATCCTCCATGAGAACTTGTGGAGTGGTTAGGATCAAGGGGCGAAGGCGTGGAACAGACTTCAGTTCGTTCTCGGGCTGTTCTGTAGGAGCGAACGGACTGAAGTCCGTTCCACATTAGCGACGGATTTCGAAGGCGTGGAACTCGCCCATGGCGGGGCCTTCGTCACAGAGTTCGTTACGGATGTGGTTGGACAGCCGTTCGCGAACCTCGGCAAGGAAAGCGGCAATTTCGCGGCGGCTCCCCTCGGCGACGAGCTCAACTCGGCCATCGGGCAGGTTGCGGACGAAACCGGTTACATCGTGGCCTCGAGCGATCGAGTGGGTGGTATAGCGGAAGCCGACGCCCTGGACGTGGCCTTGGTAATAAACGGTCGAGCGGTGGGTGGGGATGGCCATATACAGGGCAACAATCCGGGGGGCCGATCTAGCTGAATTCACCAGCATTAAACCTTTAGGATTCTGAATTCGGGCGAATCCAGCTACAGAATATCGGCGGCCTGCTGGCACCGCCAGTCTTGACCAGGGGCAGCCATTTTCCTACTCTCCGCCGCGATGCGCAGCGTTCTTCGCATATCGACGAGCCTGGCCGCGTTCGTATTGCTTATTACGGTGACGGGCGTGGCGTTGCGCGCAGACGACGCGGCAGTTGAGCCACGGCAGGCGATTGCCGATGGCGAGCAGGGTGTTCTCCTCCTGCGCGACAGCGGCGTTCTTTCTGGCGTAATTACGCGTGCTGCTGATTGGTATGTCGTCGAGCGCAATAATGGACACATACAGATTGCCAAGTCACGGGTGCTGCTCGCTTGCCGCACACTCGACGAAGCATACGAGTATCGCCGAAGGGAAGTGAAACAAGATAACCCAGCCGAACACTTGCGGTTGGCCGAGTGGTGTATCCGCTACGAGCTACGCGAAGCGGCGCGGCATGAGTTGACCAGTGCCCGGCGGCTTGATCCCGATCTGCCACGGCTCGCGCTTCTGGAGCGCCGATTGGAAAAAATGGGGATTGGGTCGGTTGAAAAAGAATCGGTGTATTTGACGGCAGGGAAAGGGGCCGAGCCGAAAGCCGGCGATACGATAGTGAATAGCAAAGGGGCGGTGACTGCATCGGCCACGGACTTATCTCCGCGTGCGGTTGAGGTGTTCACCCGTAAGGTGCAGCCGGTGCTAGTGAACAACTGCACGACGGGCGGCTGCCATCAGCCAGGCGGCAAGGAATCGTTTCAACTCGATCGCTCGTTGTTACGCGGCGAGTCGAACCGGCGGACGACGATGCACAACTTAGAGACAACGCTCGCACTGGTGGATCGAGCGTACCCGGAGAAGAGCCCGTTGCTTGCGGTGCCACGACGGACACATGGCAGAATGTCCGGCCCAATTTTCGGCCCGAGGCAAGAACAGGCCTTCAGGCACTTGGCGGATTGGGTCGAGCTAATAGCGCCGTCCGCTGATAAGGCCGTCACGCCCGCAGTGGCAACTGTTGATGGCCGTACCGATGCGTCGTCTATCGAGCTAGCGGCTGCTTCCGAGGCAGCGGCATCCAGCAGCGGACCGCTGCCTGCACGTCGGCAGTTCGCTCTGCAGGCGTCCGACTCGGCGAGCGACGACCCTTCTATGACACTGCGTTCACCGCGCCGTTTGCAGGTTGGCGTGCAGCTCAAGTCGTGGCAGCCACGAGACGAGTTTGATCCTGAAATCTTCAACCGCGCACAACGAGCACGAGGGCAGGAGAGTGCCCCGCCCTCGGCGTCCGAGGCCATGATCGAGACGCCAACAGCAACCGACGCAGCGCGTTAGCCCTTACCGATTGGTTGGCGGCTGATAGAGAGAAGATTTCGAGACGTACGCCGGTCCTGAGCTGACTGGCGTCGGTGGCATCGTTCCCGCGGATGTTGTGCCAGACGAGTTGCATCCACATTGGCCTGAGCTACACGAGCTGCTGGCACCGCCGCTGTCGCCACAACTGCTGCAACCGCAGCTACCGCCTCCGCTGCAGCCGCAACCATTGCAACCGGATGGCGGACAATACTGGCTGTTGGCGACCGGTGGATCGTAGTCGTGGCAGCTCGAGCAGCTACGGCAACCACCGCTGGTCAGTCCGGCGAGGCTTACGAGCGCGGCGAGTACGAATGTGTATCGAGACATGAAACGTGTCCTTCGGTAGATAAGTGGTTCGCCGCGAAGCCGGCGGTGGCGAATAGACGGAGCGCGGCGCCACAATCGAGAGCATCGGCAGTTTACGAGCGGGCCGTTTAGTGAATTTGAGATAGATGTGCCGATTGTGACGCGCGGACGCTGGCGCTGCTGGCAAGAGGGGCAGGCGCGTGGGGCAGACATTCGTGTCTGCCAGAGTAACTCTCAATCGGCAGACAAGGATGTCTGCCCCACGGGCTTAAGAGAGTGTAATCGCTTGGCGAATGCGCGGATCGTTGAGTGTGTCGGCGATGAACTGCACGTTAGGGAAGTTGTGGTTCTTCGTATGACGGTTGGGGACTGCGACTGTGTACGCGCCGGCCGCAACAGCGGCACGGCAGCCGTTGGCACTGTCTTCGAGGACCATTATCTGTGTTGGTGGGATGCCGAGGCGACTGGCCGCGAGCAAGTAGATTTCGGGATCTGGTTTGCCGCGCTGGATATCGGCTGACGTGAGGATGAATTGAAACAGCGGTTTCAGTTGGAGCCGCGTCAAAACATTGTCGGCATATTCGGCAGTGGCACTCGTAGCGACGGCGATCGGAATGTCGGCCGAGTGTAAATCGTTGATGAGTGAGATCGCGCCGGGCATCGGTGCAAGCGAGCTGGCGATCAACTGCACGAGCATGTCGGCACATTCCTGCATGAGATCGTCGACCGAGTCGGGCAGCGAGTGGCAGTCGATCATGATTTTGATCGCGTCGACGACCGGTCGGCCCATGATCTGTTCGCGTAACTCGGCGTCGTAGATCTTGCCGCGGCGGGCGAGCACGGTTTCGCCGGCTTGTTCATACAAATCCTCGGTGTTGGCGAGAATGCCGTCGAGGTCGAAGACGGTGGCGCGGAGTGGTGGGTGTAGTGTGGATTCGGTCGCGGTCAATCGTTGTTCTCCAAAAGTTGGGTGAGCAGGTTGGCCAACTCGCCCAATATGACAGATGTTGCGCCCCAGACGCGCATCTCGCCGATGTGGATGCACGGTGCATGGAACGTCAACGGGCCTCGTTCGATCGTGAGATGGCTGATGGCACGGTCGTCGAGCAGCGCGTCGAGTGGCAACTCGACGACGCGCTCGACTTCTCGATGGTTCGGCTGCCAGCGGAGATCGGGTTCGTAGCAACCGATGATCCAAGGCGTTACGAGGAAGTCGCTGGCGAAAACATAGCAGTCGGTCAGTTGGCCGACAACCAGATGTGGCTCGCAAAAGCCAAGCTCTTCGTCCAGTTCGCGTAACGCGGCATTCAGTGACGTTTCTCTCGGTTCGATGGCGCCGCCGGGCAGGCTGATTTGGCCAGCGTGGCGGGCGAGCGCCAGCGGTCGCTCGGTGAGTGGCACGTGCCAGCGGCCGTTGCGACGGAATAGCAGCAACATGACGGCGGCCAGGCGGGCGGTGTGCGGCGCGGGGCCGGCGTGTCGGCCGTAGGTCAACTCTGGCGCCAAGCGAGACTGCGAAACGCGCTGCGAGCAGCCGGTATGGAGAGCTAGCGCCAGCCGTTCCGGCAGGTCATCGGCCGTGACGAGCAACTCAATCTGTGATTCGGTAGACGATGTATTCATCATTCTTGAATACGACCGGCAGCGCGAGAAGCTGGCCGCGGTCCATCAGCACGTAGGATGCCTGGTACTTCTTGGCTAATTCGCGGACCCGTTCGGTGCCGAGCGCGCCGATCGAATCGAGAGGCTGCTCGATGCCGCCGTACGTGGTGTAATAAATGTCTTTGAGACGGCGATACCATTCGACGATGCCGCGGGCGTCTTGCGGAAGGTCCTTGCGGTTGACCACTTCGGGGCGGCCGGTGCGCCATTTGAACGATTGATTGAGTCGGGGCGTGAGGAAAAGCGCATCGGGCGGCGTATTGGCGGCGATCCAATCGCAGACTTCGACCCAGGCGGGATAGTAAGTTACTTTCGCATCGGCGGGCGGCACTAGTGTTTCACCTGTCAGCAAGCTTGAGATGCGCGGGCGGCAGGCTGCTTCCAAATACCAACCAGAGAACGCAATCGCGAGGACCAACAAGAATGTTGCCCTGGCTCGCTTTTGTTGTATGCCAGTGAAAATGGTGCTGGTGATTAGAAGAGAGGCAGCCAGCGGCGCGGCGAAATCGGTCAAGCGAAACCAATAATAGCGAAGTATTTTGGCGGCGATGAGCGGTTGGTTGGTGAGGGCAATTTCAATGATGAGACCGACGACCGCGATGAGGGCAGCGCCCCAGGCGAATCGTACGATCGGCCGCAGGTTGGTTTCACGGCGGGCAGTGAAACTGAAGAGGGCGAGCGCGACGAGGACGGCTGCGTGACGCAACAGGCGCGAGCGAACTTCGTTGCTTGGCAGCGTGAGGATCGAGAGATGGTGCGGCAGCCGTTCGAAGACGTAGATGCGATTGGCCTCGGCGACGATGTCGGCCGGTTCGTGCCACGTGAGCGAGAGCGCGGGCACGATGCCGACGATGGCGAGCAGCGTGCCGCTGATGACACCCGGGAGCATTGATGTGAAGGGCTGCTCGTGCCGACCGTAGAACAACCAGAGCGTCGCACAGATCACCGCCGCCCAGCCGCCGACGATAGGATGAAACGCAATCGCGGCGCCGAGCAGTAAGCAGACCATGCCCCAGCGGCGGTCAACCATGTCGCGCAGTGCCATCAGCACGAACGTATAAGCAATGCACTTCGCTTCGACATCGCCGACGACCCATTCGCCGGCCATTTGTCCGTAGTAGTTGAGCGCGAGAAAGAGCGCGGCCGAGAAAACGGCCGCGAGCGGACGGGGGACCAAGCGCCAGCTTAGCCGCTGCCAGGACCAGGCGAGGAGCGTCCAGGTGATCACGCGGCCGACCCAGGTGGTGGCCGGGAGTGACAGCCAGCGCGTCACCCAACCGAATAGCCAGATGAAAACGACCTGCGTGTCGGTCGATTCAAGGAACAAGTCGCCCTTGCACCACTGGGGATTCCAAAAGTGTTTCAGGCGGGCGATGTAATGCGTTTCATTGACGCTGGGCGTGGGATTTCCCGTGGCGATGAAGAAGACCAAGACAATGAGCAATACTTCCGACCATTGTCGCCCGGCTGACTGCGGTACGTCTTGCGTCTGAAAATCAGTGACGGGGTTGGAAGCCATTGTCAATCTTCGAAAGCGACACCGCATATATATAGCCCGGCCATTCTGGCCGGAGTACGCGATGCCACTTATCCAAGTTGTTTCATTCCGAGTTTTTCGCGACCGTGGGACCGACCCCGGAGGGGTCGGCTATATATTCGAGTCGCTGGCGAATTGATTCTTGCAGCGTAATCGGATTTCGGGCGATGGAACAGACTCGCGTGGGGGCCGAGGCCGATTCTGTTGGCCACGTATCGTCAAGTGGTTGTCTACGCTATAAAACATGGAGAAATTATGGTCTCACGCAGAGGCGCAGGGAGCGCAGGACTTGCTCTACAACTTAGGAACACTAATCTCCACTAATCAACGCTCATAAAAAATTATTGAGGATTAGCGTAGATTAGTGTTCTTATTCTCCTCGGCGTCCTCTGCGCCTCTGCGTGAGACAAGTTGTTTTTCTCAACCAATAAGTGTGCATGATGGCGGAATCGCTTTTGAGTCCGGGCCAACTTCTGCGTGAAGCGATTGCCGATGGTGCCATTCAGGCTCCGGGCGCCCCGAATGCGCTCATGGGATGCATGATCGAGGAGATGGGCTTCTCGGCTATGTACCTGTCGGGGGCAGCGTTCTCGGCTGGCGTGTTGGCGATGCCCGACATCGGATTGTTTTCGCTTACGGAGTTGGTGCAGCAGGTTTCGTATTTGACAGCGCGGGTGAGTATTCCAGTGATCGTCGATGCGGATACCGGGTTTGGCGACACGGCGAACGTCGAACGGACGATTATCGAGCTCGAGCGAGCCGGGGCGGCGGCGATTCAGTTGGAAGATCAGGAGTTGCCCAAACGCTGCGGGCATCTTTCGGGCAAATCGCTTGTCTCGACGGACGCGATGTGCGCGAAGATCCGGGCCGCTGTCGGTGCTCGAATGGATGATTCGACCGTAATTCTCGCGCGGACCGATGCACGCGGCGTTGAAGATTTTGACGCGGCAGTTGACCGGGCGAGAAAGTACATCGCGGCTGGTGCAGATTGGATTTTTCCCGAGGCTCTGGCGACGAAGGAAGAATTTCAGGCGTTCGCCGAGGCAGTCGATGTGCCGCTTGTGGCTAATATGACTGAATTCGGCAAAAGCCCGTTGCTTGATTTTTCGGAACTGGAGGACTTGGGCTATCGCGTCGTTTTATACCCGGTCACGCTGCTGCGAGTCGCGATGAAGGCGGTAGAGTCGACGCTCGCACTGTTGGCGGCCGATGGAACGCAGCGTGAGTTGCTGGACTTAATGCAGACACGGCAGGAGCTGTACGACTTGCTCGACTATGACTCGTATGAGGAGCGGGATCGGGAGTATTTTAAGTGATGACTCAAAAATAACTTCGGCAGATAGTATTCACCACGGAGACACGGAGGGTACAGAGAAGACAGAAGCAGAGACAGAAGAACACGGATCACCACGAATCTACGTTCATCAATCAAAATCAAAAATGAAAGGAAGTAGCCTCTTTTTTGATAGTTGATATTAGTGGGGATTAGTGAAAGCTAGTGTTCTTATCCTCCTAGACTTCTTCTCTGTGTCCTCCGTGTCTCCGTGGTTATTCTGAAAATCGGGAAGTTATTCTTGAGTCGTTCCTAAGTTCGAGTTTTGCACTTTTTTGAGGTGAAAAACTGCTCTAAGTGAGGCAAGCTCATAGAATATAAAGAGTGCTCACGCGAAGGCGCTGAGGTCGCGGGGTTAAGAAAGAAAAATTTGGAACACTAATCTCCGCTAATCTCCGCTAGTAAAAATCATTAGTGAGGATTAGTGGAGATTAGTGTTCTTAAAACCGCGACCTCTGCGCCTCTGCGCGAGACTTGCCTTTTTAACCAATTGATATGCAATCGAGATGATGCCATGGCGGAAGAAATCTACAGTCCCGGCTTAGAAGGCGTTATTGCTGGCGAAACGGCGATCAGTACCGTGTCGGGCGGGTTGAGTTATCGTGGTTACTCGATCGAAGACCTGGCGCGGAATGCGACGTTTGAAGAGGTCGCGTATTTGTTGCTGTATGGCGAGTTGCCGAATGCCGAGCAGCTTGATGAGTTACGGAAGCGGCTTGAGGCGGCCGCGGAGGTGCCGGAGCCGATTATTGAAGCGGTGCGGCATTTCCCCGCGACGGCGCTCCCGATGGATGTTTTGCGTTCGGCAGCCAGTATGCTTGCGCATTGGGATCCGGAAGTCGGCGACAACAGCCACGATGCGAACGTTCGCAAGGCGGAACGTCTGCTCGCGCAGCTTCCCGTTGTGATGGCCGCGCGACATCGGCTCAAGCAGGGAAAGGAGCCGGTTGCGCCCGAGAGTGGCCGGTCACTCGCTTCGAACCTGTTGTACATGCTGTTTCGGGCTGACCCATCGGATGGGCATGTGAAGGCGATGGATGTATCGCTAATTCTCTACGCGGAACATGAGTTCAACGCGTCGACGTTCACAGCCCGCGTGATCGTCTCGACACTCGCCGACTTGCATTCCGGCATTACCGGGGCGATC
>CAZJWY010000192.1:0-9449 GCA_964549545.1 uncultured Planctomycetaceae bacterium
GCTTCCGGATGGTCCTCACTTCGCTCAAAACTTACGGCTACGAGCCCGACCCGCATGTCGTCGAAACCTTCACCAAGTACCGCAAGACCCACAACGAGGGAGTGTTCGACGCCTATACCGCCGACGTGCGGGCCTGTCGCAGTTCGCACATTCTCACGGGGCTGCCCGACGCCTACGGCCGTGGTCGGATCATCGGTGACTACCGTCGCGTGCCGCTCTATGGTGTCGCGCGGTTGATCGAGCGCAAGGAAGAAGAGAAGCGCAGCCTCGACTCGATGATGTCGACCGAGGAGATCATTCGCGACCGCGAAGAGTTGAGCGAGCAGATCCGCGCGCTCAAGGAATTGCAGCAGATGGCTGCCAGCTACGGGTTCGACATTTCCGGCCCGGCTCACACTGCCCGCGAGGCAGTGCAATGGCTGTACCTGGCCTACCTCGCGGCCGTTAAGGAACAGAATGGCGCCGCGATGTCGCTGGGCCGCACCTCGACCTTCCTCGATATCTATTTCCAGCGTGATCTGAAGGCAGGCACGCTCACCGAGCAGCAAGCGCAAGAGATCGTTGATGATTTTGTGATCAAGCTCCGCATCGTCCGCTTCCTCCGCACGCCGGAGTACGACGACCTGTTCGCGGGCGACCCCACGTGGGTAACGGAGTCCATCGCGGGGATGGGCGACGACGGTCGGCCGCTCGTCACCAAGACGAGCTTCCGCTTTCTGCAAACGCTCTACAACCTCGGCCCGGCGCCGGAGCCGAATCTCACGATTTGGTACACACCCCAGTTGCCAGATGGGTTCCGCAGCTTCGCCGCGAAGGTAGCGATCGACACCAGCTCCATCCAGTTCGAGAGCGACGAGATCATGCGCCGCACCTGGGGCGATGACGGCGCCGTCGCCTGTTGTGTGTCGCCGATGCTCATGGGCAAACAGATGCAGTTCTTCGGCGCCCGCGCCAACCTCGCCAAGTGCCTCCTGTACGCCATCAACGGGGGGCGCGACGAACTCACCGGCAAACAGGTCGGACCGAAAAACGGGGCGGTCGTGGGCGAAACGCTCGACTTCGACGATGTGTTGGACAAATACGAAAAGATGATGGACTGGCTGGCCAGCGTGTATGTCAACGCCATGAACATCATTCACTACATGCACGATAAGTATTCCTACGAGCGGATCGAGATGGCGTTGCATGACTATGCACCGCTGCGCACGATGGCATTTGGCATTGCGGGCCTATCAGTGGTGGCCGACAGCCTCTCGGCGATCCGCCATGCGAAAGTTAGTGTTATCCGCGACGACACCGGTTTAATCACGGACTTCAAGACGGAGGGCACATTCCCGCAGTTCGGCAACAACGACAACCGGGTGGATCACCTGGCGTCCTGGGTCGTCACCACGTTCATGAATAAGCTCCGCAAGTACCCGACCTATCGTCACGCCGTCCATACCCCGTCCGTGTTGACCATCACATCGAACGTGGTGTATGGCAAGGGCACCGGCAACACGCCCGATGGCCGGCGGCATGGCGAGCCGTTCGCCCCTGGCGCCAACCCGATGCACGGGCGGGACTCGCACGGCATTCACGCGTCGGCCGCATCTGTGGCCAAAATTCCCTACCGCGATGCGGCGGACGGGATTTCTTTGACGACGACCCTGGTTCCTGAAGGACTCGGACGGGTCGCCCAAGACCGGGCTGTGAACTTGCGCGGTATGCTGGACGCCTTCTTCGGCGCGACCGGTTATCACATGAACGTGAATGTGTTGAATCGCGAAATGCTACTCGATGCCATGGATCATCCCGAAAAATATCCATCTCTGACAATCCGCGTGTCGGGCTACGCGGTAAATTTCGTGCGTCTCACGCGCGAGCAACAGATGGACGTGATCAACCGCACGTTCCACGGAGGGTAAGCAATGAGCGTGGACACATCTTCATCGCCTGATTCATTGGAGGCGAAGAGTCCGTTTGAACTGCGGCTCAACCAGAGTAGCGACTCACCCGAATCATTCATCAAGAAGTCGGTCGAAACCGGCGATGTTGGCTTCCTGCATTCGTTCACGACCGGCTCGGCGGTCGATGGGCCGGGCGTCCGCGTGGTTGCCTGGACGGCCGGTTGTCAGTGGCGCTGCCGATACTGCCACAACCCGGACACCTGGAGCATGATCAACGGAATGCCGGTGCCGCTCGAGCGCGCCGTCGACGAGATTCGTAAGTATCGTCGCGGGCTCCAGGTGATGTCGGGTGGTTTCACATTGAGCGGAGGCGAGCCACTGCTGCAGGACCGGTTCGCCGTGAGGCTGCTCACGGCGACCAAGGCGATGGGGGTTCACACCGCGATCGAGACGAACGGCTACCTGGGCGACCGGCTCAGCGACGCGGAGTTGGAACAGATCGACCTGGTCCTCCTCGGCATCAAATCCTGGGGCACGAAGCATCAGGACCTCACCGGCAAGGACATCGGCCCGACGCTCGACTTCGCGCGCCGCCTGGCAGCCCGGAAGCGACCGATCTGGGTGCGCTTTGTTCTGGTGCCCGGTTTGACCGACGACCTGGCGGATGTCGCCTCGATCGCGACCTTCGCGGCGAGTCTAGGCAACGTGGAGCGAGTCGAGGTGCTGCCGTTCCATCAGATGGGACGTTTCAAGTGGGAAAAACTCGGGCTCGACTACACACTGAAGGACGTCGAACCGCCGTCCGCCGAACTAACTGATCCCGTACTAGACCAATTCCGCAGCCGCGGGCTGACTGCTTATTAATCGCGTACCAAAGCAAACGCAATGAGAAAGGTTATCGGGAAATGGAAGTAGTCAGGACGCTGCTCGAGCAGCAGCCGATGGTTGCCCTTTTCCTGACGATCGCAATTGGGTATTTGGTCGGCGAAATAAACTTCAAAGGTTTTTCGCTGGGCGTCGGGGCAGTGTTGTTCGTTGCGCTACTGATCGGCTGGTTTGCGCCGAAGTCAGTCCCTGCGCCGATGGTTGGAACTCTTGGTCTCGCGTTGTTCCTTTACGCGGTTGGCATCCAATACGGCAAGGATTTCTTCCGAGGCTTGGCGAGTGCCGAGGGAAGAAAGGCAAATCTTCTCGCGCTTATCGGGGTGCTCTTAGCCGGTGCCGTTAGCCTTGCCTTTGTGCGCGGAAACGTAACGGTAGCTTATGCTCTTGGACTTTTCGCCGGCGCTGGGACCAGCACTCCAACGCTGCAGGCTGCCATCCAAATCATCGGTAACGACGATCCCGCGGTTGGTTACTCAGTTGCCTACCCGTTTGGCGTTGCCGGGCCCATATTGTTGCTTTTCGCCGCCTTTCGGTTCGCAAAGCCGAGGATCGAGATGCCGATTAGCGCCGGTCAGGAACTGCTTGAGATTGCGCTTCGCAACCCGGAACTCAGCGGCAAAAGACTGGGAGAAGTGTTGAAAAGTCTGCCAGCGGGCGTACAGATCGTCGCGGTGCGCGAGGCGGATCACAACTTGCCCGCGCGGCCAGAGCTCGTCCTTGCCAACGGTAGCGTTCTGCTTGCGGTCGGTTCGAACAAGGAATTGCTGGAGCAGACGCGGCAAAAACTGGGTGAGGCCGTGTCTGGCGTTATCACCAGCGATCGCCGCGATTTGGATTACCTTCGCGTATTTGTATCGAAGCCCACGTTAGCGGGAAAAAAGTTGAGTGATCTTATACATCCGGAAGGCATCGAATACCTAACACTGCACGTCCGCCGAGGTGATGCCGACTTGCTTGGGACTCCAGACTTGGTGCTCGAATTCGGAGACCGCGTTGGCCTCTTGACCAATCGCGCGAACTTTCCCGCGATGCGAACGTTTTTCGGCGACTCCATCCGAGGCACCACTGAGTTCAGCTATATCTCCATTGGAATTGGCATGGCACTGGGGTTTTTGGTGGGAGCAATTCAGGTATCGGTGCCTGGCGTCGGGCGACTTGCCATCGGCCTTGCGGGCGTGCTTGTGGTAGCGCTTGTCCTTGGCAATCGGCGTCGCACGGGAGCTATGAACTGGACGATCCCTATGTCCGCCAACCTGGTACTGCGAAATTTTGGCCTCACGCTGTTTCTCGCGCAGGTCGGCATGTCATCTGGTCCGAAGTTCGCCGCCACGGTCTCCGAAACAGGACTCCTTTTCATCGCGTTAGGCGCTGCAATTTTGTTTGCGCTGGTGCTACCGATTTTAATTCTCGGTCTCTACTTATTCAAAATGCCATTCGATCAGGTGGCCGGAATAGTTGCCGGCGCGTGCGGCAATCCGGCGATTCTCGCCTACTCGAACAAGCTCGTGCCAAGCGACCGCCCGGACATCGCCTACGCGATGATTTTTCCGGGCATGACAATCGTGAAGATCCTTTTTGTGGAGATCGTCCCCGCTTTTTTCGGTTGATAAAAGATCGCTGGAAGGTCGAGGTGCGATTTCACTAAAATCGATACTGCACTGCGGTTTGAATACGGAACGCTTCGCCCGATTGGCCGTCTTTGTTTTGCCGTTCGCCGTACAGGACTTCCGTTCCTAGTCCCAACCGTTCAAATGGCAGCCAGATCAAATTCGCTGTGACATATGTTCCATCCTGATAAGTGTCATCCGGTAAAACAGCTGGATTATCGACGTGCATTTCACTGAAACTGAAATTGGACGCCCATCTATCCGCCCACCATTGTTCGTAGGCAAGAAACCAGCCTTGAGAATCGATTAGCTCAAAGCCGGTGGCTGGTGTGAAAACGCCGTCCAGACCCAACCCGTTTGGATCCTGGAAGTACCGGTTGATGCCTTTGCCGGCGGCATACCCTCCGAGGAACCGGCTCTTTTGGCAGGGAGTCGGGCACTTTGTGTTCTTCGGGCTGCAACCGGTCCACCAAGCCCAGGGATGCCAAGTTCCTGTTAGATTTCCGCCGTAGCCGGTTTCGTTGTATTCATCTCCGTTGGGAGCCTCACTGAAACTGATGAGTCGAACGATACCGGCTGCCTGCACATGGCCGTAGTCGTAAGCGTGTCGAACGTTTCCAGTAAAGTCGGGCATTTGCTGGACGTTCCGGTCGTTACCAGGGTCCGTGAGAATCCCCGTCCCTGGATTGACTATAAACTGACCATTCTCTTCCCATTGAATGTCCGAGTAAGGTTGTTCAACACCCATAGCGATAGTGGTGTCTTCACTAAAAACCGGGAATTTGAAGCGAGCAAGTCCCTGACGCATCAGAATCATGCCGGGAGGACCTTGGTAGTCCAGGACGTTGGGGAATACGTCGTAGTCCATGAATACCGACGCGGCCTGGCCCACGAGAAATGGCCCGAATTCGATCCACGCGAAGCGCATCCGCCAATCATACGAGCCAAACACACCCGACGTGTTGCCATTGAAAAAGTCGACTTCGATGCGCGTATTTATGTCGTAATCCGTCCAAGCAAGGTCGGTTGACGTGTCCCAACCCAACCGTGAGTACCGCGGTGTTAGCACCACATTGTTTTCATCACCTTGAGGGATGGGAATCGATGAAGTGACGAAGCTGTCGGTACTCGCGATCGGCTTAGTGTCATAGATGCCGTCGAGTCGGACAAAACCGTACCAGCGGTATTTAGTGTTCTTGAATGCGCCCGGACGATCCTCCCCCGCGCCTGCCTGATATTCTTCGAAGGCTGGCTCTCTAAATACGGTGGAGGGGCCACCTTCGAAGTAGTTGAAAGAATCGCTGCCCTGCAAAGCGTTATCGGCTGAGCCAGGAATCGTTTCGTCCGGCCCCAACTGGGAGAACGGAATCTCAGCGCCTCCTGGCATGGCCCGTTCTTGATTTTGTGCAAGATAAATCGGGCTATCAACCGACGCGGTACTGGTTGATTCAACGGCAGCTTTTGCCGGTTTGCTGTGCACCATCTGGGCAAACGGAACCTGAGCACTGCCCTGCATCGGGCGTTCTAACCAACTATCCGATGACTGCGCTTGGAGAAATTCGGGGCTCGCGCTGTAGGCTAAGCCGATTAATACAAGCTTGAAAGCGAGTTTCGCAGAACACGGTGGTTGAATTTCCATCCTGCCCTCCTAGCACTGTAATGAGGAGCCGGCAAAACGGCACCCCGATCCGGCCCGTCCCTGGGCTGGTTAGTCACAAAAGTGAAATCGGCAACGCTAATGCTTTAATTGACGACGCTGTGCAAGGAGGCGGTTGTACCACCTGTGCCGGTTAAGCCGGGAAAGTCCGTCTCTTTGGGCCGGCTCCCGAGCAAAGCCTCGATCACGGACCGGTTCGAAATCGTGCTATTGAGACGTCGAATCAATAAGGCAGCGATGGATAAGCCGGACTCAATTACCGGCGATGGCCAAATACAGTGACACATCAGACGATAAATTCAATTCTGTTTCAGCACCTGTGGTGCCGTTGAATGGCACCTGCATTTAATTTGAATTCTCGATTCATTCTGAGTGGTACGTCGCCAAATCGATTGACACTGCTGCCATTGATGTTCGACAATAGACAATCGGCCGCCGCCATATTGATCAGGCTTGGGGCCGTAAACGACTGCAAACATTGCTGCGTATACATTGTGAGGTGTTCACCGATCGGTGGCGACAATAAGCTGCGTCGTTTAGATAGTGCGGAATTGAAGTCCGTAGCACGCTTTCAACTTCTCTTCGCTCGAAGCATAATCTTGTACTCGATAGTTACAAGGGCACTCTTCAACCACAAGAACGAACTAAGGGTCTAAGCAATGAATACGCCAGATGATGCCGAATTGAAAAAATTGTCGGTAGACGAAGCAAGCATCCCGGCCGGCGTCGACCGGCGTACATTCCTCGTTCGCAACGCATGTATCGGAGCAGCTGCTGTAATGACCGGCACCACTTGGACGCCAGAGGCCCGTGCTGCTCAGGCAGCGAAGGAAGCCGGGCCGCCAAAGCTGGGGACCATTCTCTCGCCCGACTTGCAGGTCGTGAAGCAATCCAAAGGCCCGGTGATGACCGTGCTCGAGGAATTCTATAAGGTTGGCCCTGGCCCATCGAGTTCGCATACGATCGGGCCGATGCGCATCACGTACGACTTCTATCAGCGCTGCACGAAGCTTCCGGCCGCCGAGCTGGCGAAGGCTACCGGGCTCAAAGTTCACCTCTATGGCAGCCTCAGCGCCACCGGCAAGGGACACGGCACAGAGCGTGCCTCGTTGGCAGGTCTGATCGGCAAAGAGCCCGCAACCGTGGACCCCTTGTTCCTCGACGAGATGATCGTCAAGCCGGAGCAAACCTATCCAGTGAAGCTCGGCAGCAAAACGTTCAACCTCTCGCTGAAAGACATTGTCTATGATGCCGTCAATGGCAACTTTAAGCACCCGAACACCATGACGTGCAAGCTCATGGCCGGCAATAAGGTGCTCTATGAACTGGAATACTACTCGGTCGGCGGCGGGTTCATCGAATGGAAAGGTTACCAGCCTCCCAAGAAAGGCCAGCCGAAGTACCCGTACGCGACCATGAAAGAGCTCCGCCAACACGCGGAGAAGAACAACCTTTCGATTGCTCAGGTCGTCATGGCAAACGAGATTTCTGTTTCAGGCAAAACGGAGGAGCAGATCAACGCGTTCCTCGACAAGATCGTCGGTGCCATGCTGGCGACCGTCAAATCGGGCCTCTCGGTGAAGGAAGGGGTCCTTCCCGGACCCATCAAGTTGGCCTCGAAGGCGGCGACGGTGTACGAGCGCGCCATGGATGAAAAGTACGAAAGCGACCGTGCCATCGCACTTGTTTCAGCGTGCGCGCTAGCAGCTTCGGAGGAGAACGCCCGCGGTCATTTAGTGATCACCGCTCCTACGGGAGGCTCGGCGGGGGTCATGCCCGCGATCGTCTATGCCTTGACTGAGAGTAAACGCCAACTGTCTAGGGAGAAAGCCCGCGAGGGTCTGCTCGCGGCCGCGGCCGTTGGTTACCTGTGCAAGCACAACGCCACTTTATCCGGGGCCGAGGGTGGATGTCAGGCCGAGATTGGCGTCGCCTCCGCCATGTCGGCCGCGTTCCTGGCTCAGGTCCATGACAGTTCGCCCCTCGTGCTTGAGAATGCCGCCGAGTCGGCTCTAGAACACCACTTGGGGATGACATGCGACCCGGTTGCGGGCTACGTGCAAGTGCCTTGCATCGAACGGTGCGCCTTTGGCGCGGTTAAGGCCTGGATTGCCTTTATGATCGCCACCAACGAGATCGCATCGCGGCACCGCGTCGACCTCGACACCACGATTGCAACCATGGCTCAGACTGGTCGGGATATGAGCACCAAATACAAAGAAACAAGCGAGGGCGGATTGGCGCTCAACCTCACTCTTTGTTAATCCAAGTTCATCGAGACGGCGCATCCACGCGTACTGCCGTGGATGCGCCTCGTCCGAACGGTCGTTCGTGGGGATATTCCGACGCGTCGTGCGTGCTGGTCTCGATTCGGAAGGCTGAGCGTCCGACTTAAGAATTCGGCAACGACGTTTGCCGATCGAGTGAGACTGTAGATGGTGGGTGGACCGACGCATCAGCATTCCGAACCTCAACCTGAGGACGGCCTGCGGCACGTCTTTCCGACGCCGATCTGGACGTTTTCCTTCCCTCGGGCCGACGACGTCAATCCGAGTCTACGCAAGGTCATTCTCGAAGCGGCCGGGTCCTACCCGAGCCAAGGCCGGAGCAATGTCGGCGGGTGGCGGTCCCGCAACGACTTGTTTCACTGGGAGGCGCCCGAGGTGAAAGAAATCGGCGCCTGGATTATGGATTGTGTCCGTCGAATCGTGGAAGCGACGGCCGCCCCGGAAAGATTTCGGGGGACGATCAGCGCCGTCGGCTGGGCCAGCGTCTGTCGGACGGGCAATTACAACGCTCCGCACGTCCATCCCGATTCTGCTTGGTCGGGCGTATACTATGTCGATTCGGGCGACCCCGACGACGCAATGCCGCTTAGCAGTTGTCTGGAACTCCTCGACCCACGGTCGGCCGCCGGTGGAGTCAACACTCCGGGCGATCCGTTTGGACATCCAGTTCGAATACCTCCGCGCGCCGGCCAGCTCACTGTCTTCCCGAGCTGGCTGACTCACTGGGTCCATCCGCATTCGGGCAGGCGGGAGCGGATCGCCATCTCGTTCAACGTTGCCGCCGCGCCGGAAGTGGTTAACGCTGATCCTAAGTGACCTGCGCGATCAGAAGTACAATCCCGTCTGCACGACGAAATTCCAGCCATCCATGCTGGCGTTATAGATTGTCTGGATCGATGAGGTCGGTGAATCATGCACGCGATTGGCTTCGCCGATGAGTCGAAAGCCACGGTTGTGGAATGGATGCCAATTGAACCCAAAGGCGTACTCGTTCGAATCCCGAAATTCGCCAAACACGGCTGACGCCCGCGTATTGAATATCGCGGTAGGGACGGTCATTGCTGACCGCCCCCCGCACAGATCCGTACGTGCGGAACTACCGCATACGGCTCCTACCTTGGAT